>CAYXSG010000013.1:0-14044 GCA_964467325.1 uncultured Candidatus Saccharibacteria bacterium | reverse complement strand
GCTTTAGTTTTCGGCGTGATTAAACTTTCCAATTTTGACGGATCAATCATGCCGGTTTTCGGTTCACAATCCGCCCAAACAATTTTCGCGCCAAGTTCAACAAGCGGTGCGTTGGTGCAAATACTTGTGAGCGGCGTGCTGATGACTTCATCACCCGAGCTGATGCCCGCCAGCCGGTAACTCACGAGAAGCGCCATCGTGCAGCTGGACATCGGCACCACATAAGGCGTACCTAAAAAACTTCGGAGTTTCTCCCTAAATTCTTTAACGCGTTCGCCTTCAGCCAAGTAGCCACTGTGCAGAGTTTGAAGCACGGCTTTATCAACTTCTTTTGGCATAAAAACCTTAAAAAGCGGGATATTTTTCATATAATCAAATTAAATATAGCAGAATGCGATTTATTGTAACTATTGACTTTTATTTATAAATAATGTAATGTAAAAGAAATTTTGGCTGTGCTTGTTGTACAGCTTTTGTTCTTCAAAGGAGAATCATATGAGAGTTCCAGAAAATCCGCCACGAGTAAGCACCATTAAGACTTTTCCTGCGGCCGGTCCGTGGAAGAGTAAATCTGGTGGCAATCTTTCGGTGTTATGCAAACTTCCGATAGACGTGATGAACGACTGCTTCTTCAACTACAATCCGAGTGATCTGGCTGAGGTTCCTGGAGACCTCCGTGGATTCAGAACGTACACGGTCCGCGGCATGCCAAAAGGTGGCGTCGGTGGTACAGAGTTCCATGTCATCCGGCAGGAAATCGTTCTAGGTCTCGAGGGTTCGTGCCTTTGGACCTGCGAGGACTTGTACGGCGAAAAGCGAGAATTCGTTGTCAATCCCAGCGCGGGCATCTGGGTGCCACCCTACACGATGCACACGGTTAACGTGCTTGAAGAGAACACCGGCTTTCTCATCATCGCCAACACGCTCTTCAATCCGGACGACCAGCTTACGCATGATTCGTACCCACGAGAAGTCTTTGAGGATCTCAAGGTCCTAATCGCCAGGATTCCGAGAACCTGAAGCATTCGCCAACACCAGTCGGCTACCCAATGTGGCCGACTGGTTTTTTATTGACTTTTTTATATGTTTATGTTAGGGTCTTTGGCGGAAAAGGTTGCATACTGCAACCCAAAACAAGAATTTTCGCTCTTTGAAAGGAGCAAGCAGTGTCAATTAAACAGGAGTTAGCTGGGCCTTACAACCCCACCAGTTCTCGAGCTGGACTCGTGGGAGATCAAATCTTTGTTGCTAGGATTGATAATCTCAGGAAAAAATCCTTCCTTTTACTGAATGATCCTAGCGTTGAGATCATTCTTCCCCCGAAGTCGATAATCCACTTTGACGAGGGGGTCAGTTTGCCGAATGATCCGGAAGCACATATGAGTTCAGGTCTTTGCGAGTGGCCTCCTTGCGACGCGTTAATCGGAAAAGATGAAATTCGTGGGGCTATCGACACAGTTTTAACATTCAAGTCTTCGCCTTGCCCCTGGCCCATTTGGATTTTTTGGGTCTGTGCAGGACAGGTTGCCCGCATCGTTAAAATCACTGATGGTTAGTGGTTAATACGATCAAACTTAACCTCGACAGAAAGCCACATTGTGTGGCTTTTTTATTTTGAGAATTTTTTATAAAAGTGAAATAGGCCGATTCCGAATAGCATAAAAAAGTAAGGCCATGCTTGGAAGGAGTAGCGCGGGCCAGAAGCTGGACCGGCCAAAAACATGAGATACAAGACGATGCAGAAAAAGGCCCAAGTGAGAAGTTTTTTTCTTTCTTGCCAAACTCCAAAAATCGCAAAGACCAGCGCTACGAACCACAGTAAGCGTTCAGCAAACTTCCACCAGACTTTTGAAACGGCAGCCAGAAATCCTAACCAGTTGCCGGAAACCAAATCGTGAATTGAACCTTCAGCAAACGGCGCTTTTTCATGCATTGATGAACGGTAAACCACTGAAGCAAAATCTATCGTTGACGGAAAAAGAAACGGCGCAGAAGTGACAACATGAAACTTTGCGTAAGAAAATAAATTGGAGAAAATTATATTTTCTGCAGTGGACGAGACTTCTTTAGAATATTTCAGATCTCTCCACCCGGCTTCAGGTACACCAGACTGTTTCTCAAAATTGAGATTCTCAACGCTCACGCTCGTGTGGTGCAAATCGGAAAGGAAAAGCGTGGCGGCAAAAGAAAGATTGAGCGCTTTGAAAGAAGTAAAACCAAAAACACCGGTTTGCTTATAATTTCTGATGGACCATGGAATAGTTGAGAGCGCCAGAATAATCATCATTAAAGCGACAAGTTTCCACTGAAATTTTTTGGAAAGTTTTGAGCAGAGGATTGGAGCGGCAAAAATGGGGAGTGCGAAAAAGCCCATCGGGCGGACATATATGGCGTAGGAAAAAACGATAGAAACAATGAAGATTCTTGAGAAAACTTTTTCTTTCTTCGCAGACAAAGCCAGATAAAAACCCAAAGCAAAAAGAAAAAAGAAAAGCACATCGGTAAGAATAACCAAAGAGAGAACCAACGTTACGGGATTTGCTAAGAGCAAGAAAGCAGACAACTCACCCACCAGCTTTCCGCCGTACCAAATGCCAATTTTCCTGACAAGGAGCGCTCCTGCAAAAACTAAAAATATTTGCACGAGAGTTACAGCAAAATATGAGCCAAAAATGGACCAGATGATGGCCACAAAAACCGGATAGCCAGGCGTGCGCAAAGTTTCAATTTCTCCAAACCTCATGAAGCCATCACCTTTCATGATTGATTCTGAGAGCGATGCGAATTCCTGACTGTCTTCCGCAACCACCGGCAAAACTGGACTGTAACCTTTGTCCTTCTGAACTCCACTCAAATGGATAGTGAAAATCCAAAAGAAAGCATATATCAAAAATAAAAGTACAATGGCAATTTTAAACCATGTAGAAAAATCTATTATTTCTTTTTTAATTTTTGTCAGCATTGAATAAGCTTTGGTCACCCGCTCGACAGTCAAAAACGTAGCCAAAAATATTTTTATCTTTGGTCGAGTAGACAGTTTTGCAAGTGTTTAAATATTTCCAATAAACGGAATTTTTATCGATCTCAGGAAAATCCACGACCATGTAGTAGCCTCGATAATCTGAAAATTTTCCAACATTACTGTCGGCAAACATGGGATCGGTATAAAACCGCTTGTAGTATTTTCCGGAAAGATTCAATTCGTAGCCAGCAATATCATAGTAAGTAATGACTTTGGATATTGAATCTTGGCTGTTTACAAAAGCCACAGTTCTTGCCACGACAGCGTTCACACTTCCATACATGGAACCATATGCAAGTTCTGCATCAGCAACAAAATTATAAACAATACCAAGCGATAAAAAGAGCGTAAGAAAAATTATTGAAACGGCCGGCTTTGATTTTTTAAAGTATAAATGCAAACCGAAAGCTAGGGCCGCAAAAACAAAAAAACAAACAATGAAGGAAACTAGCATATAAAATCCAACCGGCCCAGAACCGCCGGTAATGGGCAGAAGAAAATTCAAGTGTAATGAAACCAGTGCGTGAATGTACGCACTTTTTGGATTAAGTGGAAGAATGGAATAATTCATCGACAGCACACAAAGGCACGCCAAAGTTGATGCAGTGAGACAGAAGATAAATTTATTTGCAATATCAGAAAAAGCAAAAGCTTTGTACTGCTCGGCCAAGTAGGAACCGAGCATGATGGCACCTGGAATGATCATAAACATGAGATAGCGCTCCAGTGTTCGGTTGGAAAAATCAAAAACAATATAGTAGAAAAGCAAGTTATAAATTCCATAAATCAGCCAGAACCTGTATTTGATTATGTTTTGCTTGCTTAAAACTCCGACTAAATATCCGGAAATTATGAGCGGTGAAGCAAGAATCAAAGCTTTGGCGGTAAGAAAAAGTTCTTGAAAATAATTTTTATTTATATTGAAAAAGCCGAAGTGTGTCGCATTTTCAACAAACTGGGCTGGATGATTCACGTTAAAAATCTTGCTCAGAACGAAAGAAAGCAAACCGCTGATTAGAGCTGAGAGACAAACCCAAAAGGTTGTCTTGAGGAGTTCTTTTGTCTTAGGTCGGTAGGATAAGAGGTATTCCGTGCCGAGCGCAGCAACAAAAAGCGCAAAGCTTAGCTTGATCAAAAAACCACCGATTATCGCCAGCAAAAAAATTATAAACCAAGCGCGATTGCTCCGAGACCAGATTTGCTTAAAATCAATTTGAATGTAAGCAAAAAATAAAAGTAAGCCGAAGAAAGGCAGAAGTGCGCCGTCAATGTCTATCTGCGTACTTGCCACAAAAAAATAAACGCTGAAAAAAAGAGTCGTAGCGGCCCAAATTCCGGCTACCTTTCCATAAAGCTTCTTGGCTATGAAGTAAACCAAAATAAGATTCAGGAGACTGATAAAAATCGGTAGCAATCTCAGATGATTAAAACCGAAAGCAAAACCGGTAACTTCATATAAAATTCCCACCAGCGGCGGATGGTCACTTGTTAAATTTAAATGAAATTGCGGATTAGCAAGCATCGCCCACTTGTATTCGTCCTGATGATAAACCATGCCAAAAAGAAGAAAGCGACTTGCAACAAAAAGCGCCAATATTAAAATTATAATTTTATTCTTCATGTTTTTTTGAAGCGACGGCGAGCAAAGAAACACCAAACGGAAAGTCTATGTATCTCAATAAAAATGCTTCAGCTATAAATATTTTTCTCAGAACGGCATTAATAAAACGATTATTCAGGTCAAAATCTGAAGTCCTTTTGGGCGGCATAATTTTTTGAATCAGGCGAGAAATCAGGATGGGAATGAACAAAAAGGTATTGAAGTAGGTTTCTCTGATTATGGAAAAACCTTCTGAGGTAATAATTTTTGATAAAGAATTTTTTGTGTACCTTCTCTTGTGGTGAGCCGCTTCATCCTGCAAGCCCCACAAAAACATAAAGGCTGGAACTTTTATGATAATTTTCCCGTCTGGCTTTAACAGCCGTTTCATCTCTTTAATAACAGCACCATCATCGTCAATGTGTTCGATCACGTCTAATGCCATTACACAATCAAAAGTCTGATCCGGAAAAGGTTGTTTTTCCCCGGTAGCTACGTAAAGTTTTTTTACGCCCCGCTGCGAGCCGTATTCAATCGCCTCTTGTGACATATCGCTGCCGAATGCTTCATAGCCGTTTTTCTGAAGTATTCCAACCAGCACACCTGTGTTGCAACCAATATCAAGAATCTTGGCTTTTGGAGGAAAATATTTTCTCAAAATATTAGCCAATATGGCTTGCCGACCGACAAACCACCAGTGTTCGGCTTCAATTTTGCGGTAGGTTTCGTAAAGTTTATGCTCCATAATCGTTGTCTTGGAGTTTTTTTCTCATGGTCCAAATATTTTTAAGATTACGCCAAACTTCCGAACGGACGGATACCGTGCTTTGCCTAAGTTCGTCTCGAACCTCTCGCCAAGTTACCGGCACTTCTTCCACTTTATAGCCCAATCGGTCAGCAATAATCATGAGTTCGGTGTCCCAGAACCAGCCACTGTCTTTTGTTTTAGGCACGAGATTATGGACCAGTTTTGCACTCATCGCTTTAAAACCACACTGAGCGTCCCGAAAATTAACACGAAGTACAATTCGCAACAAAACGTTATAAACCGATGACAAAAATTTTCTAATCAGACTGCGTTTTACGTCTGAGTACTGAATGTATCTTGAGCCAGCCACAAAATCAGAACCGCTTACAACTTTTGAAACTAGAAAAGCAAAATCTTTTATGTCGGTGGCAAGGTCTGCATCCATGTATGCGTAAATGTCGAAATCTGGATGCCTGCCCCAACTCTCGCGCAGAGCCGCGCCTCTGCCTGGATTTTTAACTTGATCCAAAATTACCAAACCTTTGTTTGCGTCGCGTATAGACTGGGCAATTTTCCAAGTGTTATCTTTGGAATTGTTGTCCAGAATCAATATTTTCCAAGCATAATCTTTCAAGTGTTCCCGAGCATAATCAATAACCTGAAATGCGGTTTTTTCAATGACGATCTCTTCGTTGTAGCAAGGCAAAGTTATGAGAAGCGTTTTTTTATTCATGTTTGAAATTAAACTTTTTTTGCAAATTATCCATGAGCGTGTTTAAACCATGATTTTCAATCACATACTTTCTGAGCGCTTGGCCGAGATCGCGACGCTCGGTGGAGGTGCGCAAAAACAAACTTTCAATAGAATGACTGAGACTTTCGGCATTACCCTCTTCAAAAAGCAAGTCGTCGGGAATATTTCCGGACAGCGCTTTGTTGGAAGTAATCACCACCGTTTCGCAAGCCATCGCTTCAAAAAGCGCTTTGTCCAAACTGCCGGTCGGCGTGGTGTTGATACAAGCTTCAAATTGACTGAGGAGCGCCGGCGCCTGACGGTGCGGGATGCCCGACCGGAATTCCACATATTCTTCAAGCTTTTCGGCAACAATTCTTTCTTTCAAGCTTTCTAAAAACGCCTGGTCGGAAGTTCTGGCATTCCCAACAAGCGCAGTTTTTGCCACCAAAAGATTTTTCTGTTTAAGCATCGCCAACGCATCGATGAGCACCTCCGGTTTTTTAATGGGCGCGATGCGGCCGAAAAAAACCAAGGAGTTTGGCAAGCGCGCGCCGCCGATTGGCCGAAACTCTTCGGTATCAATGCCAACCGGCATAAGTGAAGTTTTTTTGAAATGCGCCACATAGGCGTATGGCGACGTGCAAAAAACGTAATTAGAAAGCCAGACGGCAATTTTAGTCGTCAAACCACCAACCGGATGATTGCGCCACATGAAGATTTTCTTGCCGAACAATCTCCAGAACAAGCCGCCAAGCACGACATATTCCTGATTCATGTGCACAAAAACTGCGTCGTAGGCTTTGCGCTTCTGCCAAATATATTTGTAAAACCTCAAGACATATCTCAATTTTGAGTAGCCCGATTCTTTTCCAAGCGAAAGCACTTCAATATTGGGGGCAAAATGGTGTTCACCCATTTCGAGACAAATGACCGTCACCTTTTCGGCACGTTTGCCAAATTCTTCAACCCAGCGATGAAAGAAGCCGAGCACATCGTCATTGAGGTCAACTTTTTGAGTAATAACCAAGAGTTTCATATGGCAATCTGATGTTTGAAAACGAACTTTTTATACACCGGAAAGCTGAAAATTGCAATGAGGCCGGCCGCTAGCAAGCCAGCAATCAAATATTGAATCTTTAATACGTCCACGAAAAAATATATGAGCAAGCTGTTGACGCCGAGATTTACAATCATAATTAAGAAATAAAGCACCATTTCATTGTGGATATTTTCAAGTGAATGGTGAGAAAAAGTCCAAAATTTTTGGAGGGTAAAACTCACACAGACACCAAAGCAGTAAGCAATAACCGAGGAGTAGAGATACCAGATGTGGAGCTTGCTCGTGCAAATGTAAAGCGTGCCGATAGTGACAGCCGCCGCCGAGCCGCCAGAAATAACGTACCGAATAATTTTATAGAACTGGGCGGATGTCATGAGGTTGCAGTTTTGATATTTTAGCTCAACAAAGCGGCCTTTTCAAGCATGGTTTTGTAGCTGGCCAAATACGATTCTTTGGTCTGCGCAAACTTTTGAGAGACAGCGGCGCGCAATGAATCGCCAAGCGTTTTTCGCAAAGCCGGTGATTCCATGAGCAAAATAATTTTTTCGGTAAAATCTTGAGGTTCGACAGAATCGCAAACAAAACCAGTCTTGCCATTTTCAATGATTTCCGGCGCAATGCCAACATCGCTGGAAACAATCGGACAACCGGAAGCGCCAGCTTCAATCAGCGTAAGTCCGTAGCCTTCATAAAAAGAAGTGGTGAGAAAAATGTCGGCTGAACGGTAATAAGGCGCAAGTTCGTCTTGCCAAGATTCAAAAATTACATTTCGGTCAAGGTGGTATTTGAGCGCGAGCGCTTGCAGGTAGTGTTTGTCCGGACCGTCGCCGACGATGACCAAGCCAGCTTTCGGATTTTTAATAACCACTTCTCTCATAATCGCCAACGCCGTCGGAATATTTTTTTCCGGTGTCAAACGCGAAACCATGAGCGTGATAAAAGAAAATTGCGGATATTTTTCATGCAAGTTGAAGGAAACCGGCCCGTCAATGAATTTGCTCATGTCGGTATAAATCGGCAAAACAATAGTCCGTGCTGGCAAATCCGGACTGATGGCCGATAATGATGAGCGGATTCGCTCCGACACCGCGCGCACCGCCGAAGCTTTCAGTAAAATGAAATGCGCTATGCGCACCCTAAGCCAATTTAGCGGAGAATTTTTCTTGAAGTAACGGCTCAGAAAGTCAGTATGAATCTGAATATGAAGCGGCTTTTTTATTTTTCGAGCAATGAGCCGAGCAGCAATCCCAGTTTCAAAAGGATCTTGCGCTGTCACCACATCAAAGGCAGTTTGTTTTAAATTTTTCTTAAAAAGACGAAAAGCAGAAAAAGGGTAGAGAAATCTACTGAGAGAGTTGGTTGGATAAATCCAAACATTTTCCGCGATTTTTTCTGCTTTGAAACCCTGCTTTTTGAGAGTAAAAATAATAATGTGGAGCTCTTTAAAAAGCGTGCCGTATTCAATCATGCGCATTCTTGCCGCGCTTCCCGCTTCAAAAATCTTTTTATCGGTGCCAATGCTTAAGACATTCATGGTTGTTTTTGATTACGATTTAAATTGACAAAAAGCCGAATATGCTCGCCCACTACATCCGACCATGGATGATGAGCTTTTATATTATTCAGGCTCTGAACAAACTCGGCGTAAGCTTCCGGCTCAAGAATTTTATTGAGCTTTTCAGTAATGTCCGACACAGAAGCTGGGTCAATTGTGAGAATTTTTTGCGAGTTGATGTTCAAGTAATTTTCTTTCGTGAGCAGAATTGGGATGCCGAGCGCGAGACATTCGTAAGCTTGGTGCGGCGAAACATCGGTCCAGCTCGGAATTACCACGACGTAAGAGTGCGCGATTCTTTTATAGAGTTCCGACTGCGACATGCGACCTAAGAATTCCACCTTGTCATTGAGACGAAGAGAACTGACTAAATCGCGCAGTGTTTTTTCAAGTGGCCCGTCGCCGATCAAAAGCAGTTTGAAAGATTTGTCTGAAATGAGCGAAAAGGCTTGAATCAAGGATTCCACATTTTTCATTTTTATTAACCGACCAGCAAAAACGATTTCTTTATCGCGCTCAAAGCCATTTGAATTGTAACTCTGCACCAAACCGCTCAAGCGATTTTCCGGCACTGCATTCCAAATGGTTAGCGTTTTTTCAGGATTGAGTTTGTAAACTTCGTTGTAAAGAATTCTCTGTTGGTCGGAATTGAAAATGACGCGCTCGGCGCCGCGCAAAACTTTGCCGATGAGCCAAAACATGAGCGGATAATTTTTATAAAGCTTTCGATTGTAAAACTCTTTAAGCGTCACTGGCGGTTTGCCTTCCGATAGATATTTTTCCCAAATGTAGCCGCCGCCGACGCGCAGAAGATATTTTTTGTGGACAAATTTGCAAGCGAGCGCCAAAGGCACGCCGACCGAAAACCAATCCAAAGAATAGATGATGGAATTTTTTTTTACTTCTTTGTAAACTACTTTGAAGTAGCGGAAATAATTGCTGAGTTTGCTCACGCCTCGGACAACTCTAATTATGGGGAAACCGAGTTCGGCATCTGAAGGATAAGTGGCTTCGTTGGAATATGTGACAAGGGTAATGTCGTGGCCTGTAGCTGCAAGGCGCTTACCGAGCTCAAAAGCGAAAGTGGCCGGCCCGCCGAACTCCGGCCTGAAAATCCCAGTGGCAATAAGAATGCGCATACTTCACAGCATAGCGCATTTTAGCCTTCATTTAAAGCAGAGTTTTCATCTCTTGCGTCACGAGATTCCAATCGTATTTTTCTGCAACGAGACGCTTAGCATTGGCCACGATGTGGGCGCGCAATTCCCTGCTATCAGCTAAAATTTTCACTTTTTCGGCAATGCTTTTTGGGTTGCGAATTTCACAGAAAAGGCCGGTTTCGCCATTTTTTAGAAAATCGGGAATACCGCCGACAGCGGTGGCAACCACCGGCACGCTAGCAGCCATGGCTTCAATGAAGGAATTGCCCATACCTTCAGACAAAGACGGTCGGACAAAAACGTCGGCCACAGCAAGATATTTTGGAATCTCTTTATACTCAACGTGGCCGAGAAATTGCACTCGGTCCGTAAGACTGAGCTCAATAACCAAATTTCTCAAACTCATTTCGAGCGGACCAACGCCCAAAATTGCCAGCTTGAAATTCTCCGGAAGAAAAGTGAGCGAAGAAATCAGGCTAGCAAGGTCATTTTTTTCAACAAGACGAGAAGTGGTGATGAGCAAAACGTCGCCAGCTTGCTTGCCGAGTTGAAAATTCATGGAAGCGACGTCCGCCGAACTTGGAGTTTGAGAAAAGAGCGCAACATCCACGCCGTTTGGAATGACCGTAATGGGACAGGTGGTGCCCATCGCCTTCGCCCAGTCGGCCAAATAATTTGAGATGGCTTGAATTTTGTCGGCACGTCGGAAAATTTTTTTGAAGAGCGGATAGATAAACCAGACGCGGCTTTTGATATGAGCAAAAGAATCGCCTTCTTGGAGCGTCAGCAGGAATGGCACTTTCGGTCGGTGCTTTTTGAAAAAGAGTGCGGCGAAGCCAGAAAAGCTGGCCATGATACTCCAAATGGCATCAAAAGGTTTTTCTTTATGAAGCTTGAGCGCATAACGAGAGGCCGAAAAAGGAAAAAGCAACTTGTAAAATCGGCCAGCGCCGCCAATGCGATGAACCAGCACGTTGCTGATTTTTTCCACCGCTAGCTGTTTGCCGTCCAAGTTGAGCGTAATCATCTCAAACTCAATGTCCGGGATGCGATCAGTAATTTCTTTAACTGCCACTTCCGCGCCGCCGACAAACGGCTGATATGCCACCGAAAAAATGAGAATGCGTTTCATGGAAATTCACTTATCCTGTTCAAGAATATTTCGGAGCACTTCTTCCGGCACTTCTTTTTGCGGCTCAGGCGGCTTTGGTGCCGATTGGATAACCTGCGCCGGCGGTTTGGGCGAAACAGTCGACGCTTTGGCCGGTGGCGGAGAATCTTTCAAAACGGAAGCAAGCGCCTCGCGTAGCGCTGAAACATTTTGCGGCTGAGGACCTTTGTTTCTATTTTCCGGTTTTTTCGAAGCCGAAACATTGGCATTTTTGGCATAATTTCCAGAAATTACACTGCGCAATTCCCGCTCTTGCGTGTCGCGAAAAGTGATTTGCGGCGGAGAAATCGGTTTTGGATTTATTGGTGGTGGTATTGGGCTTGAAATAGAAAACGGATTTGGATTGCTTGGCGCAGTAGGCTCGGAAACTGTTTGAGCCGGCTTTGGTTTTGGCGCATCAAACTTTTTCGGTTCCCCAACTTTCGTCTGCATTTCGTGCCAGCTTTTAATGCCAAGCTCAACGTCGGTGCGCGGCCGAGCATACATTTGGCGGGAAAATTTGATGATTTCTTCTTTGAAAGAAGTCAGTGGCTGTTCAATCGGCGGCAAAGTGGTCGCCGAAAAAGGCTGAGAAGTCACGCCGTCAATCATAAGCTTGAGGTAAATCTGCACAAAACCCAGGTTCACCAAATCTTCTTCGGTGAAAATCGGCGCGAATTCTTTTTCCAACACTTCAGCATCAAAAGCGCCAACGCGGAATGCAATCATCGTGCCCACGTTGCCGAATACGGCCGCGCGTACCTCCTCGCTCATCTGCTCAATATACTGATGCGCAATCGTTAGAGACAGCTTGTACTTTCTCGCCTCAGAAAGAATGTCGGCAAAAGATTCGTTGGCGAAAGATTGGAATTCGTCCACGTAAAGATAGAATGCCGGCAAACGCTTCAAGAGTCCGGGCGATGCATCGGCGCGGCTCATAGCGCCGAGGTAAATTTTGGTGATGAGCATGCTGCCGAGCAAGTTTGCATTCGCTTCGCCCACTCGCCCTTTGGACAAGTTCACAATCAGAATTTTTTTCTCATCCATCATTTTGCGCATGTCGAAAGTGGATTTCGGCTGACCGATAATATTTCTGATGACTGGGTTGGAAATGAATTGGCCGATTTTGTTTTGGATAGCCGCGCCGGCTTCTTGCATGTAGCGATCGCCGTATTTAGCAAACTCGTCGGTCCAGAAAGATTTCACTGATGGATCGGTAATGTTGTTCACCACTTCTTTGCGATAATCTTTGTCTGCAAGCATTCTGTTCACACCAATCAAAGTTGAGTCTGGATATTCAAGCAAAGCCAAGAGAATATTATTCAAAATGTATTCCATGCGCGCGCTCCACGCATCCACCCAAATTTTCTTGAACGCGCTCATGAGGCCGTTCGCCACCAAGTGCCGCTTGTCGTGACCCACGTCTTCCATCACATTGAACGAAACCGGAAAATCTAAATCGAACGGCGCAAAATAAAGCACATCTTTAATGCGCTCCTGCGGAATGTAATCCAAAAGCAGCTCAGCGGTTTTGCCGTGCGGATCGATGAACGCCATGCCTTCGCCGTTTTTAATATCCTGAATCGCCATGTTTTCCAGAGCAGTGGACTTACCCATACCGGTTTTACCGATGATGTAAACGTGGCGCGAACGGTCGCTGGCTTTGATGCCAAATTTAACCCGCTTGTTTCGCGAGTCGGTTTCAGCGAAAAATGTGATTGGATCGCGATCCATAAAATATGGATTTATTATAACACGGACGAAGAAACAGAAGTTGTTGCCTCTGGAAGAAATGCGCCAGGCGAATAGTGGTTGGCAGGGTCCCAGATGAGCCAAGAGTTGAGGCCGTCGTCGTAGGTGGCTTGAATTTGCTCGCGCACTTCTTTTGCGGTGTAAATGCCGCCGTAGTTAAAGTCTTGAAGCCACGGCCGAATTTTATTAGCCGGCCAAACTTCTTTTGTGTAATGCGCCGGCGTCGTTGTGCCAATGCGCACGCTGCCTGAAACATCAATCGGACTTGAAGAAGCAACTGTACGCGCGACGCCGGTTTTCAAAACATAATGAATCAAATCGTAAGAATATAAATTGGGATTTTTCCAACCGTTAAAATTGGGCGGATAGTGGGACGGATAAACCATCGGGTCAATGAAATCAAAATATGGCTCTGCGCGCTCCAAAACCTGGCCGATACCGAGATCGTCGTAGTTGGTCGTCGTCATACCAAACAAATCGGCCGAAGCCACTATGCCAAGCGGCGCGAGGTGGCTGTGCAAATAGGAAAAGAAAGATTCCAGCACCGCCGGTTTTGAGCTCATGGCCGCGCTTTGCGGAATGCTGATGTCAGAAATCGGCCCATCCGAAGGATAGCGGACGTAATCAAAATTGATTTCGTCAAAGCCGATGTCGTGCGCTGCGGTCGCGATTGCAAGCACGTGATCCCAAGCGGTTTTTGAAGCCGGATCAATGTAACTGATGCCTTTGAAATCTTTCCAAGCCACGCCTTTGGATTTGCTTTTGATGGCCGTCTCCGGATGAAGCTTGGTGTAAAGCGGATCTTGAAACACCGTCACGCGGCCAATGACATAAATATTTTTATCATGAAGTGTTTTCACGAAATCTTTCATGTCACGCGCACCGCAATTTTTGGAAACGTAAGGCGCAAGGTCCGAATCATCCGGCTTGAAAGAAAGGGCGCCGGAGAAATCTTTCACATCAATCACGATTGAGTTGATTTCAGTTGCATCAGCAATGGCCACAAGTTTCGCGCGCAAGCTCGGCGTACCGACAACGCAACTCGTCATGTAAATTGCTTTCACTTCTTTCGGCGTAGCAATGTGAGTGACAGCAGGAACAGCTGGTTGGACCAAAGCAATTTCACTCGTGCTTGCAAGCGCAGCTTGGGAAAGCACGGCCGTGCGACTGTATGAATCGCGAGCTAGAAACGGAATAAGGCTGTAAGAAAGAAAAAGCACAGCGGCGATAATTCCCAAAAGTATGATGCCGGCTTTTTTCT
>CAYXSG010000012.1:0-14396 GCA_964467325.1 uncultured Candidatus Saccharibacteria bacterium | reverse complement strand
AATTCAAAACACCTCGGCCTCAGAAGGCCACTCCTCTTCGTCTGAAGAGGAGATACTTGTACTTGCAAGTTCTTTTCTTATGCTACAATCCCTCCATGCAACTAGACATCGTTCTTCGCACGCATTCCACCGGCAATCTCCACGCCGGGAACAGGTTTGCTTGCGAGTCAAAAGAAGAGTTGATTTTCAAATGCGCAACTTCGCTGGTCAATTCCATAAATTTGACCAAAAATCAGGCGCGCGGGCACGACATCCGGCTGGTGTGCTTTGACGATAATTCCACGCCGTCGTGCGTCGCCGGCCTCAAAAAAATTCTTTCAAAGTGCGCTTATCCTTCCGAGTTTTTTTCAATCAAAGGCGCCGGTCACCGCGATTCGCTCGCGGCTTGCTACGAATACGGCCGAGACAAGGCGCGCGATGTGATTTATTTTGTGGAAGACGACTACTTGCATTTTCCGAGCGCGATTTCGGAGATGCTGGAAGCCTATCAGGATTTTAAAAACAATCTCGGCGGGCGGGAAGTTGGCATTCTTGGCAACGACGATCCAGACGCTTATCGGCCGCCGTGGATTGAGCCGTGCCGGATTGTGCTCGGCAAGCATCGGCACTGGCGCACCAATCTTTTTTCCACCAGCACGTTCTGGATTTCCAAAGCGGTGCTGCTAAAGTTTTGGGACAACTACATGCTTCACACTCATTACGGCGAAAATTATGCCGGCCACACCGATATTCAGGAAAATGTCACGGTGGATAAAGTGTGGCGGAGCGGGGAAGTGACGCTGTTTACGCCGATTCCAACTCTAGCTTTTCATATGCAGTTTAAGGAGAACATCGCGCCCTTCGCCGACTGGCAAACCCTTTGGAATTCTGTTGACGTCAGCTGGATATGATATAATTAACGCAAATGATTGCGAAGATTGTTAATTTTGTAAAGTACAACAATTTTTTCACCATCGCTTTGATGTGCATTGTGTTCGGTTCCGGCCTCACACTCGCCGCCGAGAATCCGGCGGTTATTTCTTCGCAAGACACAGTGCAGTCAATTGACAATTCCTACGTCATTCACGCCGACATCAAAAATTACGACTTCGCACTCAAAATCACCAGCATCACCGAAGATGCCGAAAACTACTACGTCAGCTACACCTACAAAACCATCATGCTTGTTGATGCGGTTTGGAAAGATGTCGCGATGCAAAAAAGTCTGACGGTTGATAAAAAATCTCTCAACGGCAAAGACCTCGGACTTTTTGTGTCCGACCAGCTCGGCCAGCTTGTTGACAGTCAGCGCACCTATCTCGCGAGCGTCCAACAAATTGAAATCGCCAAAGGCCAAACGCAAAAGGTGATTTCCACCACCTATTCCGGCTTGATTGGTAAAATGCTCGGTTCAAGCGATAAAGTCTTTGACGGCTACAATCCGGTGATTGCGCCTGTGCAGGAACATTCCGACCAGCTCGCCGCGCTTGGCGATCTTCAGCCGGAATCTGAACGTTCCAAATCCATTCCGGCGGACATGAATCAGTCAATCAGCGCGAACGTGAAAGAATTGTTGGATCAAATGGCGCGGCAGGAAGCGGAAAATGCCGCGGCCGCCTCATCCACTTTGGCTGAAGCAACTTCCACGGATCAAACAGCAAGTTCCACCGACCAAACCAATCCTGAAAATCCAAATCCAAATCAAAACGATAATACAAAACCGGTAGAAATTACGATTACAAATCCAAATCAAAACCAAAATTCGACACCGACCACATCCGGAACGACGACCGCCACCACCACAACCACAGTTGCGACCAGCACAACAACTGCGACGACTACCCCTACCGCAACAACCACTCCGGACACAGCGACCACCACTTCTTCAACACCACCGACTGACAATGCCAGCACGACGCCGGCTGTTACTCCTGAAGCAAGCACCACCCCTTCAGCGCCGCCAGCTGACACCTCAACTCCTCCGGCAACTGATTCTGCAACCCAAACACCTCCAGCTGACGCGGCAACGCCCACAAGCCCATAATACCTTGTATTTCAAGCCTTTTTTGATAGTATAAAGCGCACTATGGATCGCGCTCACATTCGTAATTTTTCCATTATCGCCCACATTGATCACGGCAAATCCACGCTGGCTGACCGGATGCTCGAAATCACGCACACGGTGGAAGCGCGCAAGATGAAAGATCAGGTTTTGGATTCCATGGAGCTGGAACGCGAGCGTGGCATTACAATTAAAATGCAGCCGGTGCGGATGGTTTACAAAGATTTTGTTTTGAATCTCATCGACACGCCGGGGCACATTGATTTTTCTTACGAAGTCTCGCGAGCGCTTAAAGCCGTTGAGGGTTCCATTCTTTTGGTGGATGCCACGCAAGGCGTGCAGGCGCAAACTCTAACCACGCTCAACATGGCGCGCGCCCTTGGCCTAAAAATCATTCCCGTAATTAGCAAAATTGATTCGCCGCTCGCACGGATTCCCGAAGTGAAAAGCGAAGTGGCACGCGTGCTCGGCATTGCCGAAGAGGAAATTTTGGAATGTTCGGGCAAAACCGGTGAAGGCGTGGAAAAACTTTTGGAAGAGATTGTGAAAAGGGTGCCGGCACCAAAAACTTTAGATGCTGGCCTACAAGCGCTGGTTTTTGACTTTCAATATTCCAACCACCGCGGCGTCACGGTCTATGTGCGAGTGATGGACGGTTCGGTTTCGAAAAATGATCCACTGCTTTTTTCCGTGTCCGGCAAAGAGTTTACCGCGCTTGAAGTCGGCACCTTTTCTCCCGAAGAAACTCCTCGAGAGGCTCTCGGCGCCGGTGAAATTGGCTACATCGTGACGGGTGTGAAAGAACCTGGCATCGCTTCTGTTGGCGATACGATCACTTCCGCAAAAAATCCTTCGCCGGCGCTCGCCGGCTATCAAAGTCCGCGGCCAGTTGTCTGGGCTTCGGTCTATCCTGAATCGCAAGATGATTTTCCGCACTTGCGCCTCGCACTCGGCAAGCTCAAGCTCTCCGATTCCTCTTTAACTTACGAAGAAGAAACTTCCGGCACGCTCGGTCGCGGTTTCCGTTGCGGTTTTCTTGGCATGCTTCACTTGGAAATTATCACTGAGCGTTTGCGCCGCGAATTTAACCTTGAACTTATCGTGACCACGCCGTCCATTACCTACGAAGTGCTGCTGACCGATGGCAAAAAACAGAAAGTTTATTCACCGGTGTTTTTTCCAGATGATAATTTAATTTCGCAAGTTTACGAACCTTGGGCCAGCGTGAAAATCATCACGCCCTCCGACTACATCGGCGCGCTGATGCAAATTTTATACGACCACGAAGCGGAAGTGGGCGAGACAGAAACTTTTGGCGACGCGGTGAGTCATGCGAGCGGCCGCACCGCTTTAAATGTGCTCATGCCGCTTAGGGAAATGATGCGCAACTTTTTTGATGAAGTGAAAAGCGCCACCTCCGGCTACGCCTCGGTTTCTTATGAAATTACCGGCGAACGCATTGCCGACGTGACGCGTCTTGATATTCTGGTGGCTGAAGAAGTCGTGCCGGCTTTTTCGAAAGTTGTCGCGCGCCGCCGCGTGGCGGAAGACGCAGAAAAAAGCGTGGCACGCCTCAAAGAACACCTACCGCGCCAAATGTTTACCACCAAAATTCAAGCGAAAGCGCTTGGTCGGATTCTTGCTTCCGAAACGCTTTCTGCCATGAGAAAAGACGTGACTCAGCACATGTACGGCGGTGACATTACGCGCAAAATGAAATTGCGCGAAAAGCAGAAAAAAGGCAAAAAGAAAATGAAAGAGCGCGGCACGGTGAACATTCCGCACGACGTGTTCTTGAAGATGGTGAAAGGTAAGGAATAACACCCCCGCCCTCGCCGACTCGGTCTCCCCCTCTTTGATCAAAGAGGGGGTTGGGGGGGTGTTCAAAAGAACGAAGCAGTGTAGAGGAGAATCATGCTGGCAATCATGAGGACGGCAAGCACAGCCATGGCTTTGTTGAGTCTCGCTCGGTGTTTCTTGTTGACGAACATGCGGTATATAATATCAACATATGCGCGAATTTCAAGTGAGGCACAAAATCCGGAATTTTCTGTACTCGAAAGGCGTGGCCATCATTCTTGTTGTTATGATTATTTTTCTCGGCAAAGCGACTTGGGGCGTATTTCAGAAGGAGCGCGAAAGTGCCGAAAATGCCGTTCAATCAAATCGCGAGCTTACTAAGCTTGATGATCGGAAAAATCTGCTTGAAGCCGAAATCGGTCGCTTGAGCACCGATGAAGGTGTTGAAGAAGAAATCCGTTCCAAATACAACGTCTCAAAACCCGGCGAACACTTTTTAATTATTGTTGATGCGGCAACAACTTCCACTTCAACCGATTCTGTTGCTGAACCATCCTTGTGGGAAAAACTAAAAAGATTTTTTTATTGAAATATAGACTTTTTGCACTATTATCCCCAATAATCCGCAAAGAATCAACCACGTAACAAATTGACTACTTACACCTAAAAACCAGAGAGGTTTAGACAATATTGATATAAACATCTCGATAGCTGTACTTATCTGCCCAAGTAATGTGTTTTTGCCACTACTGGAATCCATAAGAACAATTTGCACCATAAGAGGAAATCCAACAAGACATCCTACCAAAAACCCTTTTAACCAAGATGGCACTGATTGATGTAAGTTAATCATAAATATATTATAACATTAAAATTTGTGCGGAATGGGAGAATCGAACTCCCGCCCTATGCTTGGGAAGCACATGTTCTGCCACTAAACCAATTCCGCGTTGCTTTACATAATAACACCGTGATACAATCATTCCACTATGAATACCAAAAAAAATAAAAGTGCAGTTATTTATACGACTCAAACTTGCAAATATTGCCATTTAGTTGAAGATTTTTTCAAAGAAAACGGCGTGGAATACCAGAAATTTGACGTGGGCACTGACTTGGCGAAGAGAAGGGAAATGGTGGAAAAAAGCGGCCAGATGGGCGTGCCTGTTATTGAAATTGGCGGCAAAATCGTCGTCGGCTGGGACGAAGAGGTGTTGAAAGAACTTGTGGGGGTATAAAAATAGCCGTACCCTTGGGGCCGGCTATTGTTAGTGGTTGGAGAGTCCGAGGGAAAAACTTCAGACAGATGCGAACGTATAGGTTGGTGCGCGTTGACTGAAACAAGTCTGATGGGTGAATGGATCTTCGAAAAGTACGCGCCACCCTCCTTGCGCGAACCCAAATCCCTGATTCCTTCCTGGTCGAAGTATCAGACTCTTAACCTCAACTTCGACCTGACCGTATGGTGGACATCGGTCTGTTTCGATACGTTCGACAGTCGCCTCATCAATCGTTTTTCCTTCCCTCACTACTCTAACTCTCATTCCTATCACAAGGTGCTCAGTGGCCATAGAGGCCTCCTTTCTTATCAGGTTACACACTACTAACTATTCATTGATATGTCAAGCGTAGTAAAATGTGGGTTTTCAGGATTGGTGTGGTGCCGAGGACCGGGTTCGAACCGGTGACCCCACGCTCTTCAGGCGTATGCTCTACCAACTGAGCTACCTCGGCATTTATTTATTTGAAACTCGGAATGCTGCTTTGCAGCTGCTGCGCTTTGCCAACAAGGCCGGTAAGCGTCCCGATGTACGGCTGGATCAGGTTGTATGACCACACGGCGATGGCGATAATTACAATCCAATAGATAAGGCGAAAAAAGGTGCTCCACAGCGCCTGCCTGTGCATCCGACGCAAAATCTTGTTGTTTTGCTCGGTCAGTTCAAGCAATTTTTCCAGCATTCGCTTCTGTTCCGAATCCATACCCTGTAGACTATAGCATATTTTTTCTGTTATAGTCTAGCTGCCGCTCCCATAGTTCAACGGATAGAACAGCGCCGTCCTAAGGCGTTGATGTAGGTTCAATTCCTGCTGGGAGCACAAAAAATTTAAAACTAAGAAGTAGTTTTAACGCGGAGTTTGGTTTGGCGGCGTTTGTCCACTTTCGGGAGTTTGATGATGAGCAAGCCATGACGTTCGGTGGCTTCAGAAGCTTCCACGTCAATTTCTTCCGGTAAAAGAATGGTGCGAGAAAACGTACCCCAGTAGAGTTCGCGGTGGAAATAGTCGTCGTCGGAAGCTTCGCGCACTTCTTCACGCTTGCCGCGAATCGTGACCATGTCGCGGCTGATGGAAATATCCAAATCTTCAGGTTTCAAACCAGCGACGATGGTTTTAATGACGATGTCGTTTGGTGTTTGGTAAACGTCCACGGTGAGCTGGCCTTCTTCCACGGTTTCTTCCATCCATTCTTGGGCCGCGTCCGCGCCTTTGCCGGCCGGCACTTTCTTGACGGTTGGCTGTTTGCGCGCACCCTCAAAATCAATTTCTTCGTCGCGGTCAAGGTGGCTCGCGCCGGTCAATCTTTCAAAAAATGATCTTTTTTCTTTGGCCATAATAATTGTTTTTTAACGGGTTATGTTTTTAACTTTTTCTAACACTAAAAGAAGGAGAATGACG
Organism: uncultured Candidatus Saccharibacteria bacterium; assembly: GCA_964467325.1. GTDB lineage: Bacteria > Patescibacteriota > Minisyncoccia > Phycocordibacterales > JAKAEA01 > JARIGY01. The sequence goes on along the minus strand of CAYXSG010000012.1, from coordinate 7,876 downwards.
GAAACCCAAACGCCAAAAAACGGCAATACCCAGAAACTTTCCTCGAACTTAATTATAGAGATATTGAAGATGACATGCAAGAGAATGGCGGTGATAACTCCAACTGCCACCCAAATTCTTTGCACGGATTTTGGCCGGTAAAATGTCAGCGCGAGCGAAAGGCCGATGGCGCTTGAAGCGATAACGTGCAATAAAGTGGCGCCTAAAAAGCGCATGTCGCCCATGGAAACAATGTTGAAAATGTTACCGGCTCTGCCGACATCAAAATAAATGAAAAGTGCGTTTTCCAAAGCAGAAAAGCCGAGCGCCACGGCGATCATGTACATGATGCTGTCGATCGGCTCGTCGTTTTCGGCGCGAGAAAGTACCAGAAAATATGCCGCTGTAAATTTTAAAATTTCTTCAATGACGGCCCAGAAAAACAGAATGAGTGTGTAATCGGTGACAAATTTGACCGTAACTTCTTCAAGAATCAAGGCGAGAACTACGCACAGCATGCCGCCGACGAAAGCCAAAGCGATGAGTTTTTTTGGCTCTGGATGTTTGTCTTCGTGTTCCCAAAACCAAAGCCAGATGATGACCGGCAAGAAACCAACCAGAAAAGCAGTTATGAGCTTGGCAAAAAATGGCATATTTGCGAGCGCTGGCAAAATTGAAACAAAAGAAGTCATTATGATTTTTAATTGTTAACCGGCCATTTTTCCACCATGAGCAGATTTTTTTCAGAAATCATACTCCAGATTTCTTCGGTAACAAACGGCATGAAAGGGTGAAGGGCTTTCAAAGAATTTTCTAGAATATATTTTAAAGTCCAGAGCACTGACGGGTTTCCCAAATCTTTTTTACTTTCTTCTATGATTATGTCAGCAAACGTGTGCCAAAAATAGTGGTACAACTTTTCGCCAGCCAAATAAAACCGATAATTTTCTATATCTTCTGTAATATCTTTCAGGGTTTGTTCAAAAACTTTGATATTTTCGGCATCTTTTTCGGAGAGTTCTGGTTTCGTTTCAAGTTTTAGATTTTCACACGCAGACAAAACGAAGCGCGAAGCATTCCAAATCTTGTTAGCAAAATGTTTGTACGCTTTGATTTTGTCTTCAGAAAGTTTGCTGTCATTGCCGGGACCGGTGCCGATAATTAAAGACAGGCGCGTGGCGTCGGCGCCGTATTTATCAATCATGTCCAGCGGATCAATGATGTTGCCAACCGACTTGGACATTTTTTTACCTTTCGCGTCTAAAACCAAGCCGTGCAAATACACAGTTTTAAACGGAACGTCGCCGAGCAAATAGGTACTCATAAGAATCATGCGCGCCACCCAGAAAAAGATGATGTCATAGCCGGTTTCCAGCACCGAAGTTGGATGATAGATTTCCAAATCTTTAGTCTTCTCTGGCCAGCCAAGCGTGGAAAAAGTCCAAAGGCCGGATGAAAACCACGTGTCCAAAGAATCCTCGTCTTGAACCCAACCCGAACCTTTTGGGGCTTCAATGCCGCAGTAAATTTCCGAACCTTTATACCAAACTGGCACTCTGTGACCAAACCAAATTTGCCGAGAAATGCACCAGTCACGCAGGTTTTCTATCCAGTTGAAGTAAACTTTTTCAAAGCGCTCAGGGATAATTTTAATCTGCGCTTGCGAGACAGCCGCGCGCATGAGTTCTTTCAAACTAGTCACCGAGCCGGACGCGATATTGTTTATATTTGAATGGGGAATGCTGAATTTTTTGTTGACGTCCACGAACCACTGGAGTTTAGGCAAAGGCTCAATGGTGCCGCCGGTGCGCTCGGCTGTCGCGACATTGTGCTCCAATTCTTTTTCTTCCAAAAGCAAATTCTGCTCTTTGAGCCAGGCAACCACGGCGCCTCGCGCTTCGGCGACTTTTTTATCTTTCAAGAGCGGCGCCGCTACACTCATTTTGGCAAACTCGTTGATAATTTGCTTGCTCGGCAAACTGTGGCGGCGCGCGATTTCGGCGTCGGTGAAGCTGTGCGCTGGTGTGACACCCACCGCGCCAGTGCCAAACTCCTTGTCCACTTCCGCGTCCGCAACAATCTTAATGTGAATCGGCTCGCCGGCAAATTCCAAATCGTATTCTTGGCCGATGTATTTTTTGTAGCGCGCGTCTTCCGGATGCACAGCTACGGCTGTGTCGCCGACTTTAGTTTCCGGTCTGGTTGTACTGATAGCGATAGGAAAATCTTTGGAATATTTAAAAGTGTAAAGCGTGGTTTTTTGAGTTTTATAAACAATTTCATCGTCGGAAATTACAGTTTGGCCTTTCGGATCCCAGTTCACCACTTTGAATCCTCTGTAAATCAAACCATCGTCGTACATTTTCTTAAATGCCGTGCGCACGGCGAAATTTCTTTTTTCGTCCAAAGTGTAGGATTCGCGACTCCAATCGAGCGACGCGCCCATGGCTTTCACTTGCGTCACGATGGTGTCGTGGCTTTCTTGGGCAAATTTTTCCACGCGCTTTAAGAATTCTTCGCGGCCGAGATCGTGCTTGCGCTTGCCTTCAGTTTTTTCCAAATCTTTTTCTACTTTGGACTGCGTGGCGATGGCAGCATGGTCGGTTCCCGGAATCCAGAGCGTGCGCAGGCCTTTCATGCGATTGTAGCGCACCATGATGTCTTCAATCGCGAGCATGGCAGCGTGGCCGAGGTGGAGCGTGCCGGTGACGTTCGGCGGCGGGAGAACAATGGAAAAAACCTCAGCGTCTTTGGCCGTCACACCTTTTTTGACGCAAATATCGGGGTTAAAAAAACCGGACTCCTCCCATTTTTTGTAAATACCAGCTTCCGTTTCTTTCGGATTGTACGGCTTCAGCAGCTTGTCATTCATGGCCTCTACTATAGCAAAAAATCGGGTTTTTTCGTAGTTTCTAAAAACTCAAATTGCCGTTGGCGATCATGGGGCGGGAAGTTTGATTTTGATTGAGGTAGGAGGCCATGGCAATCATCACGGCGTTGTCGGTGGACATTGATGGATCAGGAACGAGCAGGGTGGTTTCTGGAAATTCTTCCACGAGTTTTTTGAAAGATTCGCGGATGAAGGTGTTCGCAGAAACGCCGCCGCCGAGGATCAAGGTCGGCGTGCCGAATTGCTCCAACGCTTTGCGTGTTTTAGACACGAGGACCTCGGCGGCGGCGTCTTCAAATTCGCGCGCAACGGCCATTTTGACTTCTGCTGTCAGTTCGGGAATTTTTTTCACGCTGTACAGAACCGCGGTCTTGAGTCCGGAAAAAGAAAAATCGTAGTCGTCGCTTTTAAGCATTGGGCGAGGAAGGGAGAAGGGCGCGGCGAGCGAAACTCGCCGCGCTTCTTTCGCCAGTCTCGAAATCTCCGGACCGCCCGGATATGGCAAGCCTAAGATGCGCGCCACTTTATCAAACGCTTCGCCCACCGCGTCGTCGCGCGTTTGCCCGAGCACTTCATATTCACCCCATTTTTTCGCAAGCACCAGTTCGGTGTGGCCGCCGGAAATCAAAAGGGCGAGCGCCGGAAATTTTACTTCGCCTTGAGTTAATACTGCGGCAATGTGTCCTTCCATGTGATTGGTCGGAATCACCGGCACCTGCCATTTTTTCCCAAGCTCTTCGGCAAAATTTACTCCAGTCCAAAGTGCTGGTTCAAGACCGGGGCCAACCGTAACAGCAATGGCGTCAATTTTATTTTCTCCCACTTTTTCCAAAACTTTCTTGAGCAACACCGGCAAATTTTTCAAATGCTCACGTTTGGCGAGCATCGGAAAAACGCCGCCAAATTCGGCGTGGAGTTTCGCTTGCGAATACAGCGCGTTTGCCAGCACTTTGAACGTCGGCTTTTCTGCGCCGCCGTCGCATTCCAAAACGCAAATCGCCGTTTCGTCACAACTGGTTTCAATACCTAAGATTCTCATGTCGGAGTACTGGGAATTGAACCCAGACCTCACGCACCCGAAGCGTGTATACTGCCGTTATACTATACTCCGGTGGGCGGTAGAGGATTCGAACCTCTGACATCAACAACGTCAATGTTGCGCTCTACCAACTGAGCTAACCGCCCGAGTACAAACATTTAAGCATAAAAATCGGCAAATAAAAAGCCCACGGCGACAGGACACCGTGGGAGTGAACGAATCGGATGGGGGCATTGATCCCACCGACGCTCCTCGCGCCATCCTAGCAGACTAGTTTGGAATGTCAAGCGCGTTGGCGGAGGCGAGAGGATTTGAACCTCTGAGGAGCGTTAACCCCTGCCGCGTTTCGAGTGCGGTGCCTTCAACCACTCAGCCACGCCTCCAATATTTGTTTCGCTATCCTAGCATTTTTGGCCATTTTTTGCTATATTTTTCTTCATGGCCTTATCGTCTAGCCTGGTCTAGGACACGAGCTTTTCAAGCTTGGAACCCGGGTTCAAATCCCGGTAAGGTCACAGAGTCAATCAATCTGTAGGAATTTTGTTTTGGACGTGAGAGGGAGAAAGTTTGTGGAGTAAAAGGTAGATGTCTTCAAGAGCTTTGACGGCGTCGCCGGCAGCAATGTTGTTTTGGTGGTAGAGACCGTCGGTGCAGTCGCCGGCTGCCCAAACGCCTTTCTCGGAAGCGGTTTGGTTTTTTGGATCCACAACGATGTGATTCCATTTATCTAGCTTGACCAGATTTTTCACAAAGTCGGTGTTGGGAATTGAACCGATTTCCACGAAAATGCCTTTCACTTTAAACTCGGTTTTTTCTTCAGTCTCGCGATTTTTGTAAATTATTCCTGAAACAAATTTGTCGCCTTTAATTTCCAAAATTTCTGTATTTTTGAAAGCTTTAAATTTTGGATTGGCTAGAGTTTTTTCTATCGTCACAGAATCGGCTTTGAAGTCGTGGTGGGCTAGCAAGGTGACGCTTTTGCAGTAAGCAAGAAGCTGGGCGGCGGTGTCAAAAGCGGCATTGCCGGCGCCGATCACAGCCACGTCCATGTCGGAAAAAAGCGGCCCATCGCACGAAGCGCAGTAGGTCAGGCCTTTGTTATCAAACTCTTTCGCACCTTTTGCTTCCAGTTTTTTTCGGCTGCTGCCGGCAGTTACAAGAATCGCTCTGGCAGAGTAATTATTTTTATCAGTTTTGATGGAAAAATCTTTTCCGGCTTTTTCAATTTGCTTGACCCATTCGCTGGTTTTGATATCAATAAATTTTCCGGCGTAAGCGCGCAGGTGATTTTCAAGATTTTTGGCGAGCTCGCCGCCGGTGAGAGAAACCGTGCCAATCCAATTTTGCACGTCCATAGAAACGGCGCTTTGCCCGTCAAAATCTTTTGTGATGAAAACCGTTTTAAGCTGCTTGCGCGCTGCATACACGCCCGCGGCTACGCCGGCTGGTCCGCCGCCCACAATTGCTAAATCGTAAATCATTTAATCTTTGACCTTCGGAGAAAAGCTGGAATGGCACCCCAATCATCATCGTCATTTTCTTTTTTCTCATCCACCGGTTTTGAATCTTTGACGTCTTTAATCGGATTTATTGGGTTTGGCGTAATGGTGTTGTAAATTCTGCCTCGCTCTGGCGCTGGTTCAGGCCGCTCTTTTTCCGGAGTGACGGGCAAATCGCGAGTCGGAGACGGAGTTGCTCGGCGCTCGGATTCTTGGAAAAGATTTTTCCGGCCGTTTTCCGGAAAGCCGGAAGCGATGACGGTAACTTTGATTTCATTCTTCTTGAGTTTTTCGTCGCGTACCGTGCCGAAAATAATTTTTGCGTTTGGATCAACAGATTCTGTAATAATTTTGGCTGCGTCTTGAATTTCAAACATAGTGAGATCGTCGCCGCCGGCAATTGAGAACAATACGCCTTTTGCACCATGGATGGACAAATCCAGAAGCGGGGAATTGATGGCCGCTTTGGCTGCTTCGTCCGCGCGCTTCTCGCCGCTTGCTGTGCCGATGCCCATCAAGGCTGAACCGGCATTGTCCAAAATGGCGCGAATGTCCGCGAAGTCCACATTGATGACACCGGGAGTAGTAATCAAATCAGAAATGCCTTCCACCGCTTGCTTGAGAATTTCATCGCACATCATGAACGCTTGTTTGGCGGTTGTGTCTTTCGCAATGATGTTCAAAATTCGGTCGTTTGGAATAATAATGATTGCGTCAACGGACTTGCGGAGTTCTTCCAAACCTTGTTCGGCGAAACGCATTCTTTGCTGGCCTTCAAAAAAGAAGGGCTTGGTCATCACGGCCACGGTGAGTGCGCCGATCTCTTTCGCTATTTTCGCCACAATTGGCGCCGCGCCGGTGCAGGTGCCACCGCCTTCGCCGCCGGCGAGGAAAATCATGTCTGCGCCTTTGAGCGCTTCTTGAATTTCTTCTTTGGTTTCTTCAGCGGCTCTTTTGCCTAGCTCGGGATTCATGCCGGCGCCTAGGCCGCGCGTCACGTTCTTCCCAATGTGAATTTTTTTCTTGGCTTGAGAATTGTGTAAATCTTGCGCGTCGGTGTTCACAGCGATAAATTCCACGCCGCGGACTTTCGCGTTGATCATGTGGTTCAAAGCGTTTTTTCCCGAACCGCCAATACCAACAACCTTGATTCTGGCAAACGATTCTACTTCTGGTTTTATCTGTGGCATATAAAGTTAAAGTACATCAAATATACTATAAAGGATTGAAAAAGAAAAACAGTTGCTACCGCTTTTGTTTCGTGTTGCAGTTAAGGCAAAAACTGCTTTATCCATTTGATGCAAGTGGAAAGATAGCCTTTCGTGCCGCGGCCGATTTTGAGGCCGAGCGAAGGTTCGTCGCCAGCGGTGAAGCCGAGAATGCAGAGGCCGTAAGCAACCGACCAAGCTTCTGGATTGGTGCCTTTCGTATCGCCGCCGTCAAAAGTGAAATGCGAAACTCGCGCCGGTAGTTTCAAAGACAGTCTTGCAACGTCTTCAATTTCTGCTGTGCCTGCGCCGCCGCCGGTCAGAATTATGCCGGCTGGCAAAAGGCCGCTGCGACCAATTTTTTTCAAGTGGCCTTCAATGAGTTCAAAAATATCAATGAGTCGCGCGCTGACGATTTCATCTAGTTTTTTCCGCGAGTAGGTGTTGTTGCTCGTGCCGTGAGTTTTTAAAGTTTCTGCTTCTTCGATTGGGATTTTCAAACCGAGCGCGATGTCGTGCGTGATGTCCACCGAGCCGATGGGAAACACTTCGAGCGAAATCGGAATATTGTTTTCAAAAACTGCGACCGAAACGGTTTCCGCGCCGATGTTCGCAATCACCGCACCGGCAATTTTCTGGCTCTTGGTGAGCGTCACCAAACTTGCGGCCAAAGGTCCGGCCATCACGTCTTCCACTTCCACGCCGGCGTCACCAACCGCTTGGATTAAATCGTTTAAATGCTGCTCAATAGCCGTTACAAAAAGCGTGCGCGATTCAAGCTTCATGCCTTTCATGCCTTGCGGTCGGCCCAAGACCACGCGTCCGTCGATTTTATATGAAATGGGAATGGCGTGAATGACTTTCCGGTTTAAAACAAAAGTGGACGGCAAATCATTTTCGCTTGCTTCCAAGGCTTTCTTCACATCCAAATCGGTAATTTCCGAATCGCCTCGCGAAACGATGACCGAACTTTGGCTGACTGTGCCAACAAGTCCCAAACCGCCGACGGAAAGAAAAGCTCTTTTAATTGGAAAGCCTAAGGTTTTTTCCGCCTGCTTGACGGCTTGGCGGATGGAGCGCACCACGTCGTCGGCGTTCATGATGTAGCCGTGACGCATGCCTTTGGTTTCGGCTAGGCCGGTCGCGCGGATTTTTGGAAACGGCCGCTCTTGGTCGCGCACGAGTTCAGCCACGACAACTCTGACAGCGTGCGTGCCGACGTCTATACCAACGGTGATGTTGTTGCGAGCCATTTAAAAAT
>CAYXSG010000011.1:0-15103 GCA_964467325.1 uncultured Candidatus Saccharibacteria bacterium | reverse complement strand
TGACCAAGTCGTACTGACCGGCGGCGATCATTTCCTGAAGCGATAGATCGTAGTCTACAACAATCTTCATTTCCCCAAGCTGCTCCACCTGCGTAGAGAAAACTTCTTCTAGCGTAACCTTGACGGTTCCCGCCAGAATCTTCCGGCAAATCTCGTCGCCACCGAGGATGTTCTTGAGCGCCTCTTCCTGTCCGTGCGTCCAATCAGAATACTTTGCAGTTGCCATAATGAACCTTTCCCTGCCACTAAAAGTAACAGAAGTTTTCCTCTACCCGAGGTTAAGGGGTCGTGACATTTTGCCACAGCGCAGAAAACCCTTATTTATAGGCCCTCTACGCTATGGCAAATCGCAAGTTGGTATCAAAGAACTTTACGGCAGTAATATACACGATTATTTGGATTGTGTCAATGTAGCAAAGAATCAAGCACCTCCCTACTTCCCTAGTGCGGTTTTGACGACACGCATGTTGTCTTCAAGGCGAGAAATTCGGTTTTCGTGGTTGTTGAAGCGCTTGCCTTCGGGTAAGTCTTTGTATTCATCCATAATATCCATACGAGTATTTACTTCAGAAAACCTATCATCTACTCTGGCAAAACCTTCGCGCATTTCAGCTCTTAAACTACTTTCCACCCCATCAATCTTATTCTCCAAATGCTCAAAAGACCGATTCATCATCTTCGCAAGCTCATCTATAGTGACTTCTACTCCTGCTTCTTTTTTCATAATCAAAATAATTATACTCTGGTAATACTAAAAAGCTACCATATTAGAGTTAAAATCTTTTTAAAATATTTATAAAGAAAAAATCAAGAGACGTATTCCACTTCCTGTTCCAAAACAATACCGGTTTTTTCAAGGGCGCAGACGGACATTTTGGCAGCAAGCGATTTTATATCTTTTGCTGAAGCCGAGCCGAAATTTACTAAAACTAAAGCTTGGTTTTGATAGGAACCAACGTCGCCTTCTCGGTAACCCTTAAAGCCGCAGACTTTATCCAAAAGCCAAGCGGCAGAGATTTTGACGAAGTCATCCTCCGAAGCTTTAGCGTAGGAGGAATTACTGACTGGAAAAGAAACTATTTCCGGAAATTTTTTAAGCAGTTCGGCCAATTTTTCTTTTGAAACAATGGGGTTTTTGAAAAATGAGCCGGCAGTGCCGAGTTTTTTTACGTCCGGTAATTTTTGGTTGCGAATGACAATGACCGCTTCGCGAACTTGGTGCGCAGCTGGAGACGCGATTTCTTGTTTGGCAAAATAGCTCTTAAGATCTTTGTACTCAAAATTGGCTTTTCCGTTTTTTGCCAGCGCGAAAGCGACGCGCGTAATTATGTATTTTTTGCCTTCCGGTTTTTTAAAAATACTGGTTCGGTAGCCGAAAGCGCATTCTTCTTTGGAAAGTTTTTTCATTTCCCAACTTTCTTTATCCAAAACTTCCACCCAAGCAATTGCATCCTTAACTTCCGCGCCGTATGCGCCAATATTTTGAACCGGCGCCGCGCCAACCGTGCCCGGAATGAGCGAAAGATTTTCCAAGCCGTGCAAGTTTTTTTCAACCGTGCATGCAACCAACTTGTCCCAATTAACCCCAGCGCCAGCGGTAATTGTTTCTTTATCAATATCTATTCCGACGATTTCCATTTTAATAACCAAACCAGAAAAACCTTCATCGGAAACCAGAATATTAGAACCGCCGCCGAGAATAAAAACTGGAATTTTCTTAGCGTGAGCAAAGGCGAGCGAATCGCGCACATCTTCAATGGTTTCGGCGCAAACAAAATAGCGGGCCGGCCCGCCAATTCTAAAAGTTGTGTATTCCTGAAGTGGAATATTTTCCAAAATCATTGCACCCACGATCGGTTGGCGGGGCGTGCTCCATTTGAATAAATGAAATGTGAGTGCAACCACCAACCGAGCCTAGGAACAATTTCAGAGTAAGTATATAAGCCAAGAACAGAAACGTAAAGACCCGCCAAAGCGGGACTTTACGTCATTTATTCTATTGGTATTGCCAACTTTTACGTTAGCACTCACTCCACAATAATAACAAATTTAACTTGGCAGTCAAGTTTGGATTACTGTAAGGCTTTTCCTGACTGGATTTGTTTTATGAACTCTTCGCCCTGAGCTTTGAAATCTGGAGCGATGGCAATGGCTTTATTGAGCTCGGCGATGGCGCCGGTTTTATTGTTCACCAGCAAGTACGCAGCCGCCAAAGACACGTAGCTTTGAGCTAAATCGGAATCCTGCGAAATTTCTTTTTGCTTCACGCGATCTTCCCAAAGTTGAACCAGCCGAGTGTATTTTTTGGTGGTGTAATACGCTTGCAAGATGTCGTTGTTAGCGGAAATGGTTGAGGTCGGCAAACCGGAAAGCAGTTCATCAGCGACAGAAAAATTATTCGTGTAGATGGCAGTAGCAGCATATTCCAAGCGCGCATCGGTGTAATCCGGATAAAGTTCATAAGCCTGCTTCATCCAAGAATAGGCATCGGTATAATCCTGCTGCACCATGTAAACGCCAGCAATGGAAAAGTCTATAGACTGCTTTTGCGGCGAAAGCTTGTGGGCAGTCATGAGCATATTCATTGCATTTTTATAATCACCGGCTTGAATGAAGTATGACGAAGCAACCATGTAGATTCTCGCATCATTCGGCGTTTCTTGCGCCTGCTTTTTAATTTGTTCGTTGGTAAAATCCAAAAGTGCTTGCTTGCCCGAAAGCGATTGCTGACTTCCTGCCACTTGGCCCGCGAAAGAAAACAGTTGTTCGCGCACTTCCTGATTAGCAAAACCATTGTAAGCGATGGCTTTTTTGAATAAGTCAGTTCGCAAAGTCAGGTCGTTGCTTTGAGGTTGAGACAAAATTTCAATGAGCGTTCTTGCGGTGAGAAAAGATGGAACATTCACAGCGTAAAGCGCAAACACGAGTCCAACGAGCACGACAGGAACAGCCATCTGGTTCGCCACCGGCGCGTGCATATGCTCCAATTCTGGTTTCGGATTGGTTCGGTGATGAACATACGCGGCAATCGCAACAAACAACAGATAGCTCGTAATGTTATCAAAAACAAATAGGTTGTGAATGAAGTAGGCCGCAAGCAAGCCGGTGAGCAGTGCTTTTTCCATGAGCGTAAAAGCTGTAGCATTTTTCGTTTTCCAGATGTAATAGAGAATCGCAAAAAAGAAAGCTAGATACATGCCCAAACCGAGAATGCCGCCGGCAATCAACCAGTCAAAAATCACGTTGTGTGTGCGGTCAAACCACTGCTCTTGGTTGTAGAGTTCGGGATTGTAATGCGCGTTGAAAACGTAATTGAAACTTTCCTGACCCCAGCCAAGAATTGGTCTTTCGGCAAAACCTTGCAACGACATTTTCCAAAGAGTGAAGCGCGAAAGCGTGGTTTTTTCGGTGAGCGAGATGGAAGCAAAGCGCGCGAGCACTTGGTTATTTTTTACAAAATTCGTATTCCTGAGAGCCAAGAAGCCAGCTACCAAAACCACCGAGCCGATGATGAAGGTGAGGGCTATGTTGCGCACAAACTTATCTTTCTTCTCAAACAAAGCCAATAAAATTCCCGCGATTGCAACACCAAAAATAAAACCGATGATGGCACCGCGAGTGGCAGTGTTGAAGAGTGTGATGATATCAAGAACAATGACAAACGCGAGAAAAGTTCGCTCCTGTTTCGCAAAAACCGTAAGGTAAAGTCCAAGATTGATGACGATCAAAGACATAAAAGCCCAAACATACATCGCTCCTTGAGTGCTCGAGCTTAAGTTCGCATGAGACAAAAGCGGCAACATGAACAAGAAAAAGCCGGCGTTGAAGCCAAGCGCAATAAAAAGATTTTTCTGTGGCTTAAATTTATCGTGCGTTCTAACCAGAAAGAGCGCCGCAATAAAGATGTTGAACAAAGCATAGACCGCGAGGTACGTGGCATTGCCGAGCGTAGCGTCAGTGCGCGTGCCACCCTGGTTGATGACAAGCAGGTGCGCTGTTTGCAAAATGGAATAAAGAACGACGGTAAGATTCACGCCGAGTGAAGTCTGAAAAAATGCGTCCCAGAGTTTCTCTTTGGCTAGTACGGAAATCATCACAATGAAGTAAGCCAGCAAGTGCGCAAGCGTCACCCAACCTTCCATGCGTTCGTAGTTTGACCAGAAGCTTTTGAAAGGATTGGCGCTGAAAATGTCGGCGAGTGCCATCACCCCCACAAAAATCGTCAGCGAATATAAAATCCAAGATTTTTTCGGTCGATAAGCTTTGTCGGTGAGCGCCAAGATGAGCCATGCGGCAAAAATAATTTCGGTTACAATCCTAAAAGTGAAATTTTTTCCAGTGATGAAAGGAAAAAACATTGAGTTCGTAACGATAAGCGGAATAAAAGGAATAATAAAAATCCCGATGAAGCACACGTATTTTGCTATTTTGTTCATGCTGCAAAATATAACACAGCAAGGAAAAACTCGCCAGTTTGTGTATAATGGGAAAATATATGACAACAGAAGGCATAATAGATAAAATTGAAAAAATACTGAAAACCGACATGCGCTACCTCCTCAAAGGCGGCTTCTGGCTCATGATCGGCCAATTTTTTTCTTCCGCTTCTGCCATCGTTGTGGCAATCGCATTCGCAAATCTGTTGCCAAAAGAAGTTTACGGCTCTTACAGGTACATATTATCAATTTTTGCAATCCTCTTAATTCCAACCCTAACTAGCATGGACACAGCAGTTGCTCAAGCTGTATCCACCGGCAACGAAGGCGTCTTCAAAGCCGCATTTAAAGAAAAAATTCGTTGGGGAATTTTAGGTGTTATCGCCAGCTTCGGATGCTCCGTATACTACTTCTTCAATCAAAACTATGAATTTTCGATATGTTTTGCTCTAATCGCAATATTCATACCTCTCACAGAGTCTTTTGACATGTATAACGCTGTTTTACAGGGAAGACAGCAGTTTAGAACATTTACCGTTTATAATTCTCTTACTCAGATACTTTCAGCTATTTGTTCCATCGCAGCTGCTTTTTATTCAAAGAATGTGGCTGTGCTTGTGGTAATTTTTGTTATTTCAAATACTATTTTAAATTTTATTTTTCTGAAACTAACCACAAGGTACCAGCCACTCAACTTAAAATACGACCCTCAGACAATCAGCTACGGAAAACACTTGAGCGTGATGGATATTCTCCAGACGACAGTTGGCCAACTTGACAAGATTTTGGTTTTTCATTATTTAGGCGCGACAGATTTAGCGATATATACCATAGCAATCGCACCACCAGAGCAGATTAAAGGATTGCTTAAAAATATATCTTTCTTGGCTATGCCACGTTTTGCACAAAGGCCAGTTGAAGATATCCAGAGAAATCTCGTGGCGCGACTTATAAAATTTGGCCTGATAATTATTGCTGGAACAGCTGCCTACATCTTCGTCGCACCTTATATATATAATGTATTTTTACCACAGTACTCTCAATCAATATTCTACTCTCAGCTTTTTTCTGTATCGCTGGTTGCCGGAGTATTGTTAATCATACCTCAATCATTCATGCAAGCACATAAAGCCAAACGCCAACTTTACCAATACAATGTATCAACAAATATCTTCTTAATTGCAGTCTTGTTTCCATGCATATATTTCTGGGGCCTTATGGGAGCAATCATAGCCAGAATAATTGCAAGATTTTTTACGCTTGGTGCTTCCATATTTTTAGCTTATAGGATTAAGGAAGAAATCTAGCCACATTAACAAACCAGCCAAACCAGTGGACAAATTCATTTAAGCGAGTATCGGAAACAGCGTCTGAAACATTACGTCCATTTTTTTCCTCTTCTGCTAAACCTTTAAAAATTTTAAGCAGGCCAATTCTTTTTAGTTGCAGTGTCATAGATGTAATTGTGGCATTTTTTAAAACTGGACCGATGAGTTTGGTTTCCTGTTCCGAAAAAATGACTTTTTCACCGGCAATATTTATTCCCAAACACTTCCCTTCGCAAACTATCGGGAACATACTCGCTCCAGAATAAGGAAAACAGTCGTCAATCTTACCAGACGGTCCGGAAAAAATCATAGCGCCTTTGGCATAATCCCTAGGTTCAAAAATGGAAACTGCAGCACCATTAGAAAATTCCAACTTCATTGCAGTTTCACCATTCAGTTTATCAAGACGAGCTTTTTTGAAGTTGCGACAATCAGCTAACGTTTTAGCGAGAGCAATTCCATGATATGCATAAGCGGAATGTTCGAAAATCATCTCTGTTATTTTCCCGCCAAGTGCTTTTTTCAAGGGCTCAATCCATGGAAGATACACAATGTCCTCTGCCACAACCACCTGATAAAAGTTTTTAAAGTATTTCTTAACCCTAGAATAACGCCACGGAATAACCGGCGTATCTACCAGCAAACTGATATTTTTAAGCGGAAAGCCGGCTAGAAACTTAAAAACAGAGCGCAGAGAAGAAGAAGGTACGCCAATATAAATCCAATCGGCTTTTTTTATTTTTTCAAAGTCTAACTCATTTAAAGATCTCACCTGTTGAGATAAGTTGCTGATTAAAATAGTTCGAGTTGAACGAGCATAAATACCGACAACATTAAAAGCGTCTGACACCTCCAGCGCTGGGATTACGTCGTTTTGCAACCTCTTTCCAGCACCAATTAGGATAATATTCTTTTTCATAGTTTAGTATTTTATTTTTTCAAAGTATCGGCTAATCGAACTGAAAGCGCGCATATAGTATAAGTAGGATTGGCACAGCCGCTAGTAGGAAATACAGAACCGCTCGAAATATAAAGATTGCTTACGTCATGAACGCGCAAATCTTTATTAACTACAGAAGTTTTTGGATCATCACCCATTCTCGTGCCACCCAAGTGGTGACTTGCATCAAAGTTAATAGGCCAAGGATTCTCATTCTCCAAATTGCTCTCGAGGATTCCTAAGTCGATTTTTTTTATTTCTTCATTAAAAATCTTATGCAACACAACGAGCGACTTCCTATCTAAAGGTGAAGTATTAATGTTAACTAGGATCCGCCTTTTACCATTGCTATCGATATTACTGCTAAGTGTCATCCTGTTTTCCCATCTAGGTTCCATTTCCATAAAATTTCTTAACCTGATAGTTTTTATAGACAAATCTCTACTTGGAAACAAACGGTGAAAAACATAATTGGCGACAGAATTTATATTAATCAGAATACGGAAAAAGGCAATCAGCCACCAAATACTTCCACTTGAAGTTTTATCGTTTTTATCATCGTCAGGAGTTTCATTATAATCTCTCAAATGGACAATTTTCTTCTGATTTTTTTTCCAAAGATTTATAAAAATTTTTACTTTCTTGACTATTGTCAGAAAAGCAAATACCCCAGAATTATCGGTCCAAGGAAAAACCGGCTCAAACCTTATGTAGCTATTCCCCAAACCAAGAGAATTTTGAGTGTCTCGGCTTAACCTTAAACCAGAATAACCAGCAAAACCCCTGTTAAAATAACCAAAAAAATATGGCAATTTTTTAATCGGCCTGTTTAATCTAAGTGTTCCGAAACTACCTTTTGGATGATTCATAAGATACCTGCCAACCTGATCATGATTATTACCTAGCCCGTTCGGCGAAAGGTTATCGGACAACAAAAGAAGTCTTACACTCTCCAAGCCGCCAGCTGCAATCACAAAAATCTTTGCCTTTATTTTCCATTTGGCGTTTTTTGATGAAACAACATTAGCCCACGCAACATATTTTTCCCTATCACTATTTATTTTTGAAGTTAAATCCAAAACAGTCGCATCCATATACAAATCAATTTTTGGTTTATCAAAAACATATCTCAATTTTTCCCCAAAATTCCAAGGAGGGTCAACTGCAATAAATATTTTTTCCTCTATGCGGTTTAGTGAGACCATAACATCTCCAGCTTTCCGAATTTCCTCTAAACCAACATCGTTAAACATCTCAAATTTCGGAAATCCATATATGGATGCTCTTTTATAAAAAGGAACCATCTCTGAAAGCCCAAAGGGCCAGCCAAAAGAATGTGACAGATAACTTCGGCGATAAAAATCAATCTCGTCCATGGGGGCCGAGCCGCCGCCCCACGTTGTTGACGCACCACCCAAAACTCGCTCGCGAGACGAGGGTTTTATTTTTATCTCTCCCAAACTTTCAACTTTTCTTAGAGCATTGCCGTAAGCGGTGGGACGTTCTATGCCGGACTCTAATACACAAATGCTTTTTCTGGAATCCACCAACTCTGATACGAGAACCATTCCTGCCGGCCCAGAACCAATAATACAAATATCATAATAAAATTCAGAGCCTTCTAAAACATCTTTTTTTACAGACATAGAAAGTTAACAATTAAGATCACTTAGACTTTTTTTAGTTAACATATAATGATACGTGCTAAATAAAATGGGCGATATAAGGGCATAACACATAAGAATAACAACTCTGCAAGAAGAATTTTTAAAACGTTTCCGAATTTTTATTTTTCTAATATCCTCAACCTCAAAACCAACTTGACGAAACAGGTGCCGAGCACCGGCATCGGTGTAGTAATGTAGCTCCTTGAGGCGTTGCTTACCGATATCGCCTTGATATTTTTTATGTTTTCCAAATAACGAAATAAAAATATCACTTAATGAGCGAGGCAACCAATTTACAAAATACAGATGAAAATGAGGGTCTTTAAAACTAAATCTTGAAGGTACACTAACGTAAACCTTCCCTCCAAAAATTAGTGTGCGGAAAACTTCGCGCATAACTTCATCCGGATTATTTACGTGCTCAATCACTTCCGACAAATTAACAAAACCAAAAGACTTGTCTGGAAAAGGCAAAGATTCTCCAACTCCTTGTCTGACATCTACAACAACTTTAGCCTGTTTGGCCTTATTCAAGGTCTGATTTATATAATCCAAAGACAACTCAATACCCGATGATTTTACACCACGTACAGCAAGTTCAACCAAAAAAGATCCTCGACCGGAACCCAAATCCAAAACTCTTAGTGATTCTAAATCTGGGATATGTTCTTTTAGGTTTTCAAAGTGTGTTTTCATTTTTTATAAAATCAACTATTAATTCAGTGCGCGCTTTCCAAGTATAGCGCTGAACATCATTCCACGCACTAGCAACTTTTCTATCCGAAGCAGACGAATCTGAAAAAATTTTCTTAATCACTCCGGCAAGTAAATCAGGATTATTCGGCGAAACAAAAAAGGCACTTTCATCGGTGAGAATTTGCCTAACACTCGGCAAATCCGAAGCGATAATCGGTCTTTTTGACGCCATGTATTCAAACATTTTGAGCGGTGAAGTGTAATCGCTAGAAATTTTCTCATTCGCTAAATTTGGCAAAACCAAAACATCGGCCGATTTCAAATAGAAAGGAATTTGCTTCCTCTCAATGAAAGGCTTTATGATTATGTTTTTGAAAGCGTCATGCTTGGCTTTGAAAAGACTTATTTCCGGTTCAACTCCGCCCACAAAAACAAAAAGTTTTTCCGGCATAAGTCTTGCGGTTTCCGCCAAAACCTCTACACCTTTCCAAGAATATAGATGTCCGGTGTACATTATTATATTTCTGTCAGCAG
The DNA here is from genome assembly GCA_964467325.1 of uncultured Candidatus Saccharibacteria bacterium. Lineage (GTDB taxonomy): Bacteria > Patescibacteriota > Minisyncoccia > Phycocordibacterales > JAKAEA01 > JARIGY01. The sequence goes on along the minus strand of CAYXSG010000011.1, from coordinate 5,502 downwards.
GAAGATTGATTTTCTTTCTGGCCTCATTTCTATCTATTTTTATGTTGAAGTCAGAAATTTCCACTCCACTCGGAGAAATTAAGATTTTATTTTCCGAAACGCCCATCTCAACCAGAATTTTCTTTATGTTTTCATTCAGGACAAAAAAACCTTTGGGTTTTTTAATTAGCTTGTGGAACAAAAACCTTGAACTCGGAATGTCATGCACTTCAAGAAAAATCTTTCTTCTTCTTGAAAAAAAGAGTAATGTTAAAAAATCTCTGGTATACAAAACGTCATCTTTTTTCAGTTTAATAAAAAATCTCACTCCAAAGAAAAATAAAATGGCATCCAGCCAATAGAAAATTTTTCCAAATTTCATAGTTCTGCCTAAGAAATCAGGGCTTGGAACTTTTTTTATTCTAAAATTTCCTTCTATACCGTAGAAATCAAAAGGATTTTTTTCTATAGATTCGGTATTTTTCCTGTTCGGAACAAGCAGCTCGACTTCGCAGCCAGCCTTGGAAAATTCCGAGCACATCTTCATAATTGCATAGCCTTGGGCTCTGGGCGTCGGAATTCTTACGTTCGCTACATACTTTATTCGCATCACTTTATGATACCTTATTTTTGAGGGATTTCAGCTCTTTTTTTATATAATCGAGAGACAAAAGCAATTTTTCTACCTCCGGAACGGAGAGACGTTTGGTATTTTCTGACGTATAATCTTCTGAGATTTTTTTTACTATACCTTGGCTGTAAAAATCTTGGTAGGAATTTGAAACACCGTCTCTGATTCGGAAATAATCGCCAAGGTCTTCAGCGCGAGTTAATTCAAGTTGCGTTGCCAGTGTTTCATGTACTTTTTCTCCCGCCCGAGTTCCAATCACTTTCACTTTGCTCTTGGAATTAAAAATATTCAAAATGGCCTGAGCTAAATCGGCAATCGTAGAAGCCGGCGCTTTCTTGATAAACAAATCCCCTTGCTGGCCGTGCCGAATTGCCATATTTACAAGATCCACAGCATCATCGAGAGACAGGAGAAATCTGGTCATGTCAGGATTGGTAACAGTCAGAGATTTTTTTTGCTTTAGGAAATCAACAAACAGCGGGATAACCGAACCTCTGGAAGCCATAACATTGCCATATCTCACGGCGCAAAAAATCGTTCCGGAAGATTTTTGAGCTTTGGCGCTGACAAGTTTTTCCGCAATTGCTTTAGTCATACCCATAGTATTGACCGGGTAGGCCGCCTTGTCAGTGCTCAAAAAGACAAATTTTTTCACTTTATTTTCTTCAGCAGCCTGAAGAACATTTTCCGTGCCGAGAATATTGGTCCGAATAAGTTCCATTGGAAAATATTCGCCGGTTGGAACATGCTTTAAAGCCGCAGCATGAAAAATATAATCAACACCTCGAGAAGCTTGAAGAATTGATTCTTTATCGCGCACATCTCCCACCACAAAGCTCAACTTCGGATGGTTAAAACTGTAACGCATATCGTGTTGCTTTTTTTCGTCGCGGCTGAAGATGATGATTTCCGATATGGATTTGTCGTCTAAAAAGCGCTCTGCTACAGCGTTTCCGAAAGATCCCGTACCTCCGGTAATAAGCAATTTTGCCATAATACCGGTCACTCTACATCGTTCTCCCAATAAAATCAACCAGTCTGTCAACTATGGTTTTCCAGGATAAATTCAAAGCAGTTTCAACACCTTTTTGACCAAGTTTATTGCGCAACTTTTCGTCTCGCAGTTTTATAAAACAATCAATGAGCTCCTGTTTATTTCCTGCGGTATAAATCAATCCGTTTTCACCGCTCTTGATAATCTTATCCATGTCGCCCACATTGCTGCCAACCACCACTTTTCCCATGGCTAAATACTCTGTCAGTTTTGATGGATAAGCAATTTTGGTAACGACAGAAAGCGGCCGTGGAATTACTAAAATATCGCAATCAATAAGGAATTTTGGAACTTCCGTATTCGGAACCGGCCCATAAACTTCAATATCCGAACCGAAATTTTTCTTTTCACTGGTGAGCAAAGCCAAACGGAAATCTTTATGAGTTTTAATTAAGTCGCGATAAGCATCGATTAAAAAGTCGACACCCTGCCAAACACGCGCATTGCCGGCATAACCGATCACAATTCTGTTGTCTTTTTTAATGAAAGTCCCGCCAATAGTCTTGGGATTGAAAAAATCCGGATCAACACCGCCGGTCAGCATCAAAACTTTTTTATTATATTTCCGCAAGACATCGCCAACACTCGGACCATCGCTTGTCATAACAAAATCACAGAGCCAATATGCGAAACCGAAGAAAGTCTTCAGAAGCCAGTATTTAAAAAACCCAATGTCGCCGTATTCCCGAGATTCATCTTCGATAAAACCATGGCTTTCAAAACTGATTTTTGCCCGAGTCAAAAACTTCAGAAACACCAAATAATAAAGAGAAGAAGCGGTATAGCCTGTGATTAAATCTATTTTTTGACTTCTCACAAAAGAAGCGATTTTCAATATGTCGTGGCGATGATTGTTTTCTAAAAATGTAAAATTATGGAATTCTGGCGCCTCTTTATCCCAAGAAAAAACCGACAAATCGATACTTGGTTCTTTTTCCAAGCGTGAAAGGATGTTGAAGATTCGAATTGGTGTGCCTCTAGACTCATGCAACTTTCCACGATATAAAGCTAAAACTTTTATTTTTTTCATCCGAGTATTACTTTATAAACGATTCTGCCGTTTTTAAACAGCGAATCAGCGCTGGTTTGCAAAGCTGGAAAATTTTCGCCTATACAGGTCTTAAGAATTTTATTTGTTGCTTCAGTATCAGGCGCTCTGACGAATATAAGTTTATCAGCATCAACCCTTTTGAGTTTGGAATGCAAAACCTGCACTGTCCTCTCAAAAAAATCCGCCAATATACTCTTTTTATCATAGCAAGTCAGGGTGAGTACTATTTTTTTCGCGTAAGGCTTGAATTTCCGCAAAAACTTTTCTAAACGCTGATCGACATTTGGAAAAATGTCGCTCGCAATAATGTAATCATAAGTGCCTTCAGGAATAAATTCCGCCCAATCAAGGTTTTTCCAAAAAGGTTTTGTTTTCAATTCAAAGGCTTTCAATTTATCGTGATCATCTCTTGTCATGATATCCAAGAGCGTATAATCATGGTTTTCTATAAGTTTTCTGCTCAAACTGCAAAATCCACCGCCAACATCAAGAATTTTCTTACCTTTGCTATTCAACAATTCGTTGTAAACATCAGCGTAAATCATACGCTTAGCTGGAATATTCTTAAACCAATTCTGAGAAGCGAAGCAAAAATCTTCCGGATACTTTTCTAGTTCTTTCAAAACAAAATCGTTTTTGAGATATCTATCTAAGTCAGACTGTTCGTAGCGCTTAACTTCCATTGAGCCATTATAATTCAATTCGCTTCGGAAATGTATCGGGATCTTCGGGATCGTGCTGTTTTGAACCGTAAGAAATCATCACGGCTGGTTCTTCTTTTTCATTCATGAGAGCATGGGAAGTGCCCGGGCCACAGTAAACAATTTTTGGCTCGTTTGCACTAATGGTAATTTTCTTTTTATTACCTTTCGCGTCTTCGAGCAAAACAATCGCTTCGCCGGACACGCAGCTGAACCATTCCATTTTTCTTGTGTGATAATGATCACCGCGGCGAGCGCCGGTGTTTATCGTAAAGCAATACATGTAACCTTCGCCGGGAACTTTTGAATCTTTAAAACGGAGAATTTCAAACAAATTTCCGCGCGGGTCAGAATGTTTTTTAAGATCGACAATATCAAAAGGTTCTTTAAACATGCTTTTTTTCTCCCCAAACTTTTTTATCCACGATTTTTGCCATGCCGACGACAATCCTGACAATCTTGGAAGAAACATTTAGCGGTCTGTAAGCTTCCGGCATCGGAGAAGTTTTTTCGTCAAAATGATCTTCCACAGCAATCGCCACGTTTCGAAGAACGCTTTCGGAATCAAGGCCGGAAATGCCGCAGTGGCCGGCATCTATCGCTTCGGCTTTTTCAGTGGATTTTCGAATAGCAATGGCAGGAAAACCGAGAATACTCGAATCTTCATGAATTGTGCCAGAGTCGGAAACCACGCAGAAAGAATTGAGTTGAAGCCAGATATAATCAATGAGTCCGAAAGGCTTGTGCCAAATAATTTTCTTATTAGCTTTCTTGAGTAAATCCAGCTGCTCCAAACGCTTCATGGTTCTCGGATGAGTTGAAACCACCACCGGATAGCCATATTTTTCTACCAAAGCATTGTAGCTTTCAACCATCATCTGGAGTCCACCGGAAATATCCACGTTTTCTTCGCGGTGAATTGAGGCGGTGAAGAATTTTTTAGGCGTGAGCTTCAAAGTTTTCAAAATTTTTGAAGTTTTAAACTTATTCATCATGCCCGCGTAAACTTCTCGAATCGGCGAACCGCTGACAAAAATTTTGCTAGGATGAACACCTTCGCGAAGCAAATTGCGTCGGCTGTATTCGGTGTAAGCGATGACCACGTCGGAAATACTGTCCACTATTCTACGGTTCAATTCTTCAGGCACATTTTCATCGAAAGAGCGGTCACCAGCTTCCATGTGAAAAATCGGAATCTTGAGTCGCTTGGCATTGATGAGAGACAGAGCGGAATTGGTATCGCCCAAAACCAAAACAGCATCTGGCATGATTTTCGCCATAATTTCTCCGGTTTGGTCTATGATTTTCGCAATTTGTCCATGAAGCGTGTCGGACTTAACATTCAAAACATAATCCGGATCGCGCAAGTCCAAATCCTCAAAAAAAACTTTGTTGAGTTCGTAATCGTAATTTTGGCCGGTGTGAACCAAAATGTGATTGCAATATTTATCCAACTTCTTAATAATTGCCGCTAGACGAATAATTTCCGGTCTCGTCCCAATAATCGTCATCACCGTCAAAGAATTTTTTTCGTTTTTCATATATGTGTTTGAAATATACTTATAGCACGTTCTGCTCAATTATTCCAACGATTTTTTTAATATCACTTTTAGTCACCCACCAGCCACACGGCACAGACATTTCGTGTTTTGAAAAATAATCCACTCCAGGAAGCGGCCTTTTGAAAGAGGCGAACAAGCTATAAACATCGTTGCGTGGATGAATGACTCCAGAAGCAATGCCTTCGGCCTTAAGAGCCGCCACCACTTTTTCCCTATTTTCTGCAAGGAATGGATATGTCCAATACGTAGAATAATTGTTTTTGGCTTGCTCAATGACCGTCACGCCTTTAACATTTTTCAAGAGCTTGTTGTAAAGCTCGCCGTTCTCGTGAAATCTATAAAGGATTTTTTTGACGCTTTTCATCTGAACAATGCCGATGGTAGCGGCCAAGTCATTCATATTGCCTTTATAACCTAAAATATCGATGTCGTTTTCCCATGTGCCGATTCCTGGTTTTAAATTTTCTTTATCAAGACCAAGCCACTTCATCTTTTTCGCCAACAAAAAATCTTTTTCGGTTTTG
>CAYXSG010000010.1:0-15617 GCA_964467325.1 uncultured Candidatus Saccharibacteria bacterium | reverse complement strand
ATGCTCGTGATGTCGTTTAAGTTTTTGGCCATATCCACGATGGTGTACTTGATTGATTCGTCGAGCAGAATGCCGGCAAAAGCCATGATGGCTGCAAGCACCACCATGATGAAGTAGACCACCCAAGCAAGCAGTTCTTTGCCGCATTGCACCCAACCCGACCCGCTCCAAGCATTGCACTCCTGATTCACTTTTTCTCCGCCTGCTGCTGCCGGAGCGTCGGCTGGTGGATTGTTTGAAACATTTTGAGGCGAGGTTGGGGACCCAGTGGCGCCAAACGCATCGGCTTGCGTAGTGTGTGGCGCCAGAGCAAAACTAAAACTGGCGAAAAGACCAATGAAGACAATCAGAACAATTAGATTTTTTCTGGAAAAGAATTTCATAAATTTATTCCACGATCACGGTTCTTTTTACTGGTCTATCCAATCCAATCATGTTGGAAACGCCGGCGGAGTTGACGACGGAATATGTGAGGATGTAAGTGCCGGCAGTGGCAGTGTCAACCGTGCCAGTAACCTGAACTTTGTTTGTGAGGTAGCCGTCGTTGCTGTCAATGGCAGTCCAGCCTGGATCAGAGAAAGTGCTGTTTAGCGGAATGGTCATGGAAGTTTCACCGGTGAGGAAAATTTGTGGGACGCTGTCGGCATAGACTTCCACGTTTTGGAAAGCGAGGTTGGTGTATGGCTTGCCTTGAATGCGAACCCATTCGCCGGTGATGCCGTCTGGCAAATCGCTTTTCTTGATGACAATTTGGCTGAAGCCGTTGGTTTGCGAGTAGTGCTGACTTACCCACTGCTTGCTGTTGGTAGCGGTGGTGGCGTCGCAATTGTGTGGATGATTGGCTAAGTCGGAAAGGCTGAAGATGCAAATGTACACATCGTTAAGCGTGTAGCCATTTAAAGCCGAAACTTTAATTTGAGTAATTGGCATGATGGAGTTTAAATCGACTTCCCAATGCGGATTGCTTACCTGCGCGGTGCTGACATAGCCGCAATGGTCGGTGTCAAAACAGTTTGAAGCGGAACTGGTGAGGCCCAACATGAAGGAGTGTGCGTCTACCGGCGTGCTGCCGGTTGGTGTGCCATTAAGCGCCACATTCTTTGCTGTACCCGAATTAGTGGTGGAATTATCAGTGCCTGGAAAAGCGAGGTGTTGGCTGGAAGTGTCGGGTGCGGTGTATTGGTTGAGAGAAGCGACGCCGAATTGTGCGCCGTTTCCGATGGCGTTGTTTATGCCATTGTTGACGCTATTTACGGCGCCATTCACAGTATTATTTATTGAATTATTTACGCTGTTTACCGCGCCGTTGACAGTATTGTTGATTCTTTGATTAACGCCGTTGACGACGGTGGTCATGAGTGAGTTGGTGAAAGTGGTGATGATGTCGTCAAAATTTTTGGCGAGCTCAAGCTGGCGCTGGTCGCTGGTGAGGACGAAAGAAAGTTGGTCAGAAGCCGCTTTGCCAGGCGTGACAGTTTGACCATTTTCGTCTTTCTGAGAACTGAAGCCGTCGCCCCAGTCGGCTTCTTCTTGCGCATTATCTCGATCGCTTTCGATTTTTTGACTCAAAGCGTCGCGCTGCGAAAGCCAAGCACCCATCGGGTTGTTGTTTTGTGATTGGGTGAGCGAAATCCAAGCATCCAAGCCGCCACCTTGGCTGAAGCTATCAGAATTGCCCGAGAAGAAAGCGTCAACATTGTAATTTTTTTCAAAATCACACTGACCGGAAGCACCGCTGTTTGCACTATCAATTTGAAACTCAGTAGCCAAGCCTTCGCTTAGTTGGCCGCTGAAATAGCCGCAGAAATTCCCTTGATTGTCCATGAGAAACTGCGCTCCGGATTGGCTTCGGGTTTGATTTAGGTAGCCATTGAGGTTCACGATGAAGAGCGGGCCGCCGTTGTTGCCTGTGTTGATCCAGGTGAGAATCATGCCGTTGAGCTGATTTAAGATTTGCTTGGCGGCAAGTTTCATAATGGAATCCAAACTGGTGAAAGGCACAGGAAAACCGCCGACGCTGAAGCCGGTGTGCGCCGCTTTGGCGGCGGCGTCGGTGTAAGATTTGATGGGAATGGAAAGCGTGTCAGCGGCGTCCAAGCCCACCACAGTTTGAGCGCGAGCCGGTTTTGGAACACTGATTAAAGCGCAGGAAAAAACCAGCACGACGCAGGTGGCGGCAATAACTTTTAGTATGGAAAATTTTTCTCGCATCGGTGGTGTAAACTATGGCGCCAGCAAGTTGCTCCAAATATATCCGTCTTCAGTATTGTTGAATATTATAGCATTGCTTTTTAAATAAACGGCGATGCTTTTCAACAGGTCCATCTGATGCAGCAAGTCTTTTTGATAATTGGTCAAGCCCAAGAGGCCGCGCACCGGATCCGACCAATATGAACGCATATTATTGACGTCAATGCCGACCGCAAAATAGGTATTTATGACGTCCACATATGTGGCAGCTAAGGTGGCTGGCGCCGGAATTTTCGCGAGCTCTTTTGAAAGCGAAATGTAGCTCTCGGAAATTAGCGCCAGTCTCTCCTGAAAGGTGGTGCTGCCAGTTTGCGTCGTGGCTGCGTCGTTGATGATGTCAAAAGGGCTGGTTTTGAAATTTGGTTCATATTTTGTAAGGATTTTTATGACAGCATTGCCAAAATCGTGGGTTTTGGCTTTGTCCAAATCCGAAAAAACAGCAATATCACCCACTTTTAGCATGGACGCGGAGCTCGTGGCATATTTAGCAGACAGGTTTTCAATGAGCGCCGCCTGTGAATCCACGTTCCAAGCGCCTTTGTTTTGCAAATCCACGAAATTGAGGAAAAAATCTCGGGAAACGCTCTCGGTAATTGAGGACGTGCTGCTCGGAATGGCTTGCTGATAGAAAGTTTTCGATTTAAGCGGTGCCGTTTCACCATTTTTCTCCACAGCAATCAATGCGCTTCCGCTGCCGGACATTTTGCTGGATTTGAAATACCAAACGCCGGCGAGGACTGCGACGCAAACGGCAACGGTAGCGATAATTTTTTTGGATGGCAGAACCAAGGTGCTATAATTATAGCATGACTCAAAACACCTCGGCTCGCGGACTCGCCACTCCTCTTTGTCTAAAGAGGAGATTACTTGCGGGTTCTTTTCTCCTCTTTAGACAAAGAGGAGTGGCCTTCTTAGGCCGAGGTGTTCTGATTTTTCTTTTCGTATTCTTACCGCCGAAAGCGCAAGCGCAAGTTCCCTGCCCGTTTCCGGGCTGCTTCGGCGGCGTCGCAGTTAGCCAAATGTATTGCCCGTGCAGCAACAACTTTCTGGTTTATTTTTCGCCGCTCTATCTTTATCCTTCAGCTGGACCAATTTCCGGCGCTCTGGTTTTCCAACCCGGCACGATGTCGTTTTTAAATTACACGATTTTTCCTACTTCGGGCGTCATTGGTTCATACACGCCCGGAGTACAAGCGTGTTTTATACCTGATGGCGATAGTTGTTCGCCGGTGCCGAGCCTTGGTGTCATTCTGCCTTTTACCGGCTCGTCGCTTCCGGGCGGCGGCATTACTTCTAGCGTGGGCAGCGCGGCGCTCGGCGTTGCGGCGAATGTTGGCGCGAACGTTGCTGCTGGCGCAGTCACCGGCGTAATAAATTCTTCGCTTAATCAAAATACTTCGCCGGCTGGAAACTCTCAAACTTCTCAAAACAATCAAGGCAATCAAAACCAGAGCAACCAAAATCCAGCGAATTCTCCAATTCAATATTCCAGCCGATTGGTCATCACCAAAGGCGGCACTTACACTGGCAATTGGGAAAGCGCCGACGCGCAGTATTCGGCAGTGGAAGTGAAAACGAGCGAGCCGGTTACTATTATCAATTCCAATATTCGCAGCAAAGGCAATCTCATAAATTCCGCTGGCTATCACGCCAATATTACCGTGATAAACACAAATGGTTATGGTGAAAATCCTGACGTGAATATGAAAGTGCCTGGAAGATTTCTCGCGGTGCAAGATTTTTCAAAAATTGTCGTCCAAAATAATTATCTAGAAAGCACGCGCGGCATTTACATTCAAGGGCCGAAAAATGGCGCCGGTACAATTCAAATTAATAACAACCGCGTGAAAAATATTGACGGACGGCTGAGCGCCGGCGCGGGCGTTTGGCGGGGAGAGGACATTGAAAATTATTGGAACAGTAGTGCGATTGATGTCGGCGGCAGTTATGGACAGTTTGTTCAGCTCAATACGGTAAACAGCGCCGACGTGGAAATTGGCTGGAACGAAGTCATTAACGAACCGGGTAAAAGTCGCGCGGAAGACGTGATTAGCATTTACAAATCTTCCGGCACGTCCGGCAATCCGATTGATATTCATGACAATTATATTGCCGGCGCTTTCCCTCTCAATCCCGCGACCGACAATTTCACTGGCGGCGGCATTATGGCTGGCGACAATGTGGGCTCGAGCAACGTGGTTGTGGAAAACAATAGCGTTATTTCCACCACCAACTACGGTATTGCCGCTTCGGCCGGTTCACACATTCTTTTTCTGAACAATCGCGTCATCGCGTCCGGAAAATTACCGAGCGGCGCTTCATTTAAATACAATCCAAACGGCGGCAATGTCGGCTTGGCAATTTTTAGAGGCTACAATACGCCGCTTTCCAATATTAGCGCTTTCAATAATACGATTGGCTGGACGAAAGCGAACGGCTCGCGAAACGATTGGTATATTCCAGAAGTGACCAATTTTACCGGCAACAAACGTTTAGGTTTAGTGTCTTTGCAAACCGAAAGCGACGAATTTACTTTGTGGCAGAAAAAATTAGCTGACAATGCGGTTACGATCGGGCCGCAATAAGTTTTTTCCAATCTTGCAAACTCAAATTCTCCGCTCGCGCTTTCTCCGGAATGCCAGCTGATTCTAGTAGTAAGCTGCCGGCACTGCGGTGCGACTTTTGCGCAGGTGAATTTTGGGGCGGAGCAAAAGGAGCGCCGTCAGTGCCGGCAGCTTCACTTAGGTTCCCCGCTAGCATTTTTCTTTTGTGCGCGAAACCCGCTTTCACTAATTTGAAAAACTGTTCTTCTGTAAAGCCTTGAAAGAATTTTTTGGAAATGTTTTCAATGGCAATAATCGCTGAGTCCACATTCGGCTCAGGCGAAAAATATTTAGCTTTGACGGTCATGATGTAGCGCGGATGGCCGTACGCTTTCACACTGATCGAAAGAATGCTTTCTTTGCCGGCGGCGCTTTGGCGGGTGTCTCCCTCCGTTTCGCTCCGCTCAATTCGGGAGTCACCACGCCACGCGCCTACAGTTATCCTCTTGGCAACCTCCTTTTGAAGCATCACGACAATTTTTTCCGGCTGGTTTTCGCTCTCCAAAAATTTCTGCAAAAAACTGCCAGTGATGTAGTACGGAATGTTCGCAATGATTTTATACTTCCCCGCTGGCTCATACTCCAATATATCTTTTTCTAATATTACCAACTTCAGCTCCGCGATTTCTTTTTCAAATTCTTTTTTCAAGCTTTCAATTAGCCGCGAATCTTTTTCCACCGAAATCACTTTCGCTGCCACTTTCAAAAGTTCTCTTGTTAGCACGCCTTTACCGGGACCAACTTCTAGAACTGTGTCTGTTGGCGCAATATCGCCAGCGGCAATCATGGCGCGCAACGCCTCTTTGGATTTCAAAAAATTTTGCCCGAGGGACTTTTTCGCCGGAATCATAGCGTGATAATACTCTAATCAAAATAAATTGTCTTGATGCCGGTTTTGCGGCGGCCGACGCGGGTTTCGGGTGCGGTTAAGTCGTCGTCCATTTCCAACATGAATTCCGACGGCATGTTCATCTGCTTTGAGCCGAAAATGGTTCGCATGCCAGCGTAGGTGAGAAAAAGTTTTTTGCGCGCGCGAGTGAGCGCGACGTAAAACAGCCGGCGCTCTTCCTCCTCGTCCACTTTCTCGGCGCTTTCGCCCATTCTTTCGTGCGGAAAAAGTTTCGCTTCCAAGCCGCTGATGAATACGTAATCAAATTCCAAACCTTTTGCCGCGTGCACCGTCATGAGCTTCACCGCGTCCTGATTTTTAATGAGCGAATCTTGGTCGGTGGCGAGCGCCGCGTCGGTTAGTAGTTGTTCAATATTATTTTCATTATCATACTTCACTGCTAGCGTCACCAACTCTTTAATATTTTCCAATCGCTCCAAATCTTCGTCGTGCGTGCTCGCTTTGAGCGCGGCTTCAATGCCCGAAGTTTTGACGATAAATTTGATGATTTCGCTCGGCTTTTCGGTCTCGGTTTTTTCTTTAATAGTTTCCAAAAGCTTGAAAAAATCATCCACTTTCTTTTTTGCCGCCGCCGGCAAAGTTTCGCGCTGTTCAGAAAAAATTTTGAGTAAAGTCACTTTGCCGATGCCGCGCGGCGGTGCATTCAAGGCGCGCTTCACGTCCGACAGGCTTTCTGGATTGAGCGCGGCGCGCAAGTACGAAAGCACATCTTTGACTTCCGCGCGCTCAAAAAAGCGCACGCCGAGCACTTGATACGCGACGGAATGATTTAAAAACGCTTCTTCCAAAACGCGCGATTGGAAATTGGCGCGGTAAAGCACGGCGATTTCTTTCGGATCCACGCCACTTTTTATGAGCTCGGCGGATTTTTCCGCGATGAAATCGGCTTCGTCGCTCTCGTCGTAGCCGCCAAAAATCCCGATGCGTTCCCCTTCCGGATTGGTTGTGAAGAGTTTCTTATCTCGCCTGTTTTTATTTTTTTCAATAATCCGGTTCGCGGCGGTGAGAATGGTTTGCGTCGAGCGATAATTTTGCTCAAGTAAAATGATTTTCGCGTCCGGATAATCTTCTTCAAAACTCAAAATGTTTTGCAAATCGGCGCCGCGCCAAGAGTAAATCATCTGGTCAATGTCGCCGACGACGCAGATGTTGCGATTTTTCGCCGCGAGCATTTTCACGATGGCGTACTGGACTTTGTTCGTGTCCTGATATTCATCCACATGAAGGTACTGCCAGACATTCTGATAATGCTCGAGAATTTCTTTATTATTTCTCAAAAGAAAAACGGTTTTGAGGAGTAAATCGTCAAAGTCTAGCGCTTTTTCCTTTTTCAAAATCGCTTCGTAGCGCTTCCACACTTCCGAAACGATCCGGGGAAAATACTGATTGCCGGCTTTGACCGAAAAAGTTTCCGCTGTTTCCATATTGCCTTTCGCTCTGGAAACGGCGTTCAGGATTTTTGCCGGCTCAAACTGCTTCGGATCCAAACCCGATTCTTCCACCGCGTTTTTTACGGCCCGTTTGCCGTCGGCTTTGTCAAAAATCGTAAAATGGCGCGGCAAGCCTAAGAGGTGCGCGTTGTCTTTAATAATTTGCACGCCGAGCGAGTGGAACGTGCTCATGAACGGTTTTTCCGTGAAAGACATCGGCAAATTCAGTTCCTTATCTTCAGCCAAAAGTTTTTCCACACGCTCGCGCATTTCTTTCGCGGCTTTGTTTGTAAAAGTAATGGCGAGAATACTTTTTGGCGCCACACCTTTTTTAATCAAGTGGAGAATGCGGTAAGTGATGGTTTTGGTTTTGCCTGCGCCGGCGCCGGCCACAATTAAAACCGGACCTTCGGTTGCGGCAACGGCGTCGCGCTGGCGCTCGTTGAGGCCATCAAGATATTTCATTGCGCGTCTTTTTTAGATTAACCGGCTTTTGAAAGCCGAAACCGGTGGCTTCTGGCGGAACTGGTTCAGCAGCAATTTTCTTTTTCGCTCTCGGTTTTGATTTTTTGACCGCTTTTTTTATTTTTACATTCTCAACGCTTTTTGGGCGGGTTTTCCGAACCGTTTTGTGCTTCTCTACAATTTTCATCGGCACCAAGACGATTTCTTCGGCTTTCACCACTTCCTCAACTTTCTTTTCTGCTAAAACCGGCAAAAAAACCGGTGTTTCTTCAAAGTTATAAGTCGGCGCCGGCAAAATGGCGACCGCCACGCTTTGAAATTCTTTTTCTTCTGTTTCAGAAATTATCGGTTCATAATGCACTTCGTGCGTTTCCAATACATGAGTTTGATAGGAAATTTGGACTAGTTCTGCCCGAGGTTCGGTCGGTTCTTCAAAAATTTCGGGAGCTGGTTTCGGAATCGGCTTGGCAAAGTTTTTAAAAAGTCTGGTTTGGCCAAGCGCACGAAAAATTTTCCGAAAAAATGCATTCATGAACGCAGTTTAGCATAAAAATATCGGTGTGGATATCAGGTTGACTTACCCGACCCATAGTCTATAGTTAACAGCGGCCATGCCATTTCGGCGTGCTAAATTCTGCGAATCTACACGATTTTATGGCTCTATAAAGCCATATTTCAGAAGAGTGACGGAAAGACCGCTTTAATTATAGGCTTATTTTACCGCTCCCATATGACTCTAGCCGACTAAAAACCGGTTTGATGACAAAAATGCGAAACCTGGGGATCCAAGTGCTCCCTATTTTCTTGATTGGCTTTTTTGTTTTGCCGACGGCGGCCGAGGCGAGCGTTTTTTCTTTTATGACCAGTATGTTTGGCGTGGAAGCCGCCACCGAGCCGAAAGATTTGTCCGAAAATTCCCAAAAAATGGCTTTGCTTGAAGCGCCGACCAATTCAAACGTGCAAGTGAAAGTGCTGGCGGAAGTTTTGGTGGATAATAACGCTTTGATTCCCGACTCGTCTTCCTCAAGCGACGCCACTGATCTTTCCCTAGTTCAATCCAGCAACCAAATTAGTACTTATAAGGTGCAGGCGGGCGACAATGTTGGTTCCATCGCCAAAAAATTCGGCATTTCGGCCAACACCGTCATCTGGGCCAACGATTTGAAACGGGCTGACGCGCTTTCGGTCGGCCAAACGCTCGTCATTCTCCCGATTTCCGGCGTTCAGCATAAAGTGGTCTCTGGCGATACTTTGCAATCCATTGCCAAGAAATATAAAGGCGACATTGATGAAATCCGCGCTTACAATGATTTTTCAAATGACAAGTTGAAAGTTGGCGACATTGTGGTGGTGCCGGACGGCGTGTTGGTGACAACTGGAAATTCCGGTTCAAAAAAGAGTCCGGTAGCTTCTTACAACGGCGCCATTTCTGACGATTATTACATGCGACCAATCAAAGCTGGCACAAAAACTCAAGGGATTCACGGTAATAATGCAGTTGACCTCGCCGACGCTTGTGGCACGCCGATTTACGCTTCCGCTTCCGGCGATGTCATTGTTAGCAAAGATAATGGCGGTTGGAACGGCGGCTACGGCAACTACGTGGTTATTAGTCATCCAAACGGTTCGCAAACTCTCTACGGCCACATGAAAGAAACGGCAGTGGAAGTGGGCACGCATGTTTCCCAAGGTCAAAACATCGGCTTCATCGGCAACACCGGCAAAGTTTCCGGCGCCACCGGCTGCCACGTGCACTTCGAAATTCGCAATGGGCCGAGAAATCCGTTTTAGTATTAACCACCAACACCACCCCGCCCTTCGGGTACCCCTCCTTGGAAAAGGAGGGGAGGCAGATATGCTTATTATTTGATAATATGTATGCTATATGTTTGAGAACATGTTAAAAGGTTTTATCTATTCATTACCGATACCTATATGTGTTGGTGTTTATCTTTTCTTTCGTTTTACAAATAATTTTGCTTACTATAGAGGAGCAGTTTTTGGACCTATGTCGGTGGCCATATTATTTATAAGTCTTTTTTTGATTTCTTTTATAATTTCGGCTGGTATTGGAATAATAATAGGCGGAATAATAGGACAAAGGAATCAAAAGAAATAATTTTGTATTTTCCCCTCCCCTCCTTTTCCAAGGAGGGGTGCCGAGTCGGTGAGGCGGGGTGGTGTCTTATTTGTTGAGGGTTTTGTAAATTTTTTCCAAAACTTCAACAAGATTACAATCAATCTCGTTATTCCAAAATCTTAAGACTTTATAACCCAAACTTTCTAGATAAAAAGTTCTTTCTTTGTCATACTCTTTGTTTTCAGCATGTTGATTTCCGTCCAATTCAATAATCAATTTTTTCTTTCTACAACAAAAATCTACTATAAACATATCAATACCCTGCTGTCGCCTAAATTTGTGTTTTAAGTTACTTCGCCTCAAGTATTTCCAAAGTACAACTTCCTGCGGTGTAGCAGAATTTCTCAAATCCTTGCGTCGTTCTTTCATTTGTTTGTTGTTGTACATAGATATTCACCACCCTGCCCTTCGGGTACCCCTCCTTGGAAAAGGAGGGGGGGAGGCAGAAAATTACCCTGTAAAATTCTTCTGTCGATATTGGAGCGCCTCAAGGATGGCTTCTTTGCCGATGATGTCGTCGCCGCGTAGGTCGGCGATGGTGCGCGCGAGTTTCATGATTTTGTGATGCGAGCGGCCCGACAAGCCAAGCCGTTCGGAAGAATTATTTAAGATTTGCTTAGCTTCCGGCGTGAAAATGCAAAATTTAGTGATGTCGCGCGCGTTCATCTCGCTGTTGATTTCCAGTTTACGGCTGTGGCCAGCGAAACGCTTTTTCTGTTTCTCGCGCGCGGCGAGCACGCGCGCGCGAACTTTTTCCGACGATTCGCCGGTTGGCCGCTCGCTTAGAGCGCGCCGGTCAATTACGGAAACTTCTGTCCACATGTCTATCCGATCGATAATTGGTCCGGAAATGTGCCGCCGATAGCGCGCCAAAGCGCCGGCTTGGCAAATGCATTCTTTCGCGCTGCCAAAATTGCCGCAGGGGCATGGATTCATGGCAACGACGAGAATTACATGCGCTGGAAAAGTGACGGTGCCTTTCACGCGCGCAATCGTCACAACTCGGTCTTCCAAAGGTTGACGCAAAGCGTCAATCACGCGTCGGTCAAACTCGGGAAATTCGTCCATAAACAGCACGCCGCGGTGCGCCAGCGTGATTTCGCCGGGCTTGGGAAAACTGCCGCCGCCGACGATGGAAATGTGCGACGAAGTGTGGTGTGGCGAGCGAAACGGTGGCGCGAGCACCAAGTCGTTGTCCAAAACGCCGGCCACCGAGTGGATGGACGTCACCTCCAAAACTTCTTCAAAAGACAAAGCTGGTAGAAGTTTGGAAAAAGCCCGAGCTAGCATGGTTTTGCCGGTGCCGGGCGGACCGAAGAGCGCGACATTGTGCCCGCCGGCCGCGGCAATTTCCAAAGCGCGCTTGGCGCCTTCCTGCCCGCGCACGTCGGCAAAATCCAAATCGTTTTGGGTTTCGGTTTTTACCTCTTCAATTTTCGTAAGCGGCTGTTGCGTGAGTTTTATTTTCTCGTCGCCGTCCTCTAGATTTTTCTTCAAATTCAAATGGTTGACTAGCTCGCTGAGATTTTTCACGCCGAAAACTTTGATGCCGGCAATGAGCGCGGCTTCTCGCGCGTTCGCGGCCGGCACGAACAATTCTTTAAAACCTCTTTTTTCGGCTTCGCGCGCCAAAGGTAGAACGCCGCAGGTTGGTCGTACTTCCCCATCTAAAGACAGTTCACCGAGAAAAAGTTTTTCTTCTGGCTCAAAACGAATGTCGTCGGAAGCTAGAAGGTACGCCAGCGCCATCGGCACGTCAAATGCCGGCCCTTCTTTTTTCACGTCGGCCGGCGCGAGCGAAATTACCACTTTTTGATTTTTACTTTTCGGCGACGTGAAGCCGCTGTTTTTTATGGCGGCGGAAATTCGGTCGCGCGATTCCTCCACCGCTTTATCCGGCAAGCCGACAATCGCAAACGCATGCAAACCTTTTGACAAGTCCACTTCCACCGAAATGATGGTGGCGGACGTCAGGCCGGCCTGAGCGCTGTAAACTTTTGAAAAACTCATGCCAATACTATGGCATATCGGAGTTAAAATCTTTTTAAAGAAAAAATAAAACTTTTCTGAAGACTATTTGCCTTTGAAGTGCGCGCCCATGTGCTCTTTGCAGGTTGGCGCGGCGGGATTAGCTTCGAGTCGGTCGGTTTCGATTTTCTTGCCGCAAACCACGCAATCCCCATAATTTCCCGTTTTCATTTTCTCAAGTGCTTGATCCACTTCCGTGAGTCGGACTTCAAGCTGTCGCACCAAAGCTGTGTTGTTTTCATAAGATTCAATCCGGTCGCCAGCTTCATTGGGATCGGCGCTGCGGCTGCCGGTTTGGTCAGGAACCGCTTCCCAATCATCAGGAATTTTGCGATTTTTCACCACAGCAATTTCTTTGAGGTCGTTGAGCAAAACGGTTTTTTCCGCCAAAAGCTTGTTTTTCAGGTGGATTTTCATGCGAAAATTATACCACACCCTAAAACGCCAATGCAAACTGCAGTTTTGATTTGATTATTGAACGAATTTTGACGTGGTCAGCCGAGCGAAAATCGCTTCGAGCGTGGCTTGGTCGGTGGTAATGACGAGCGTGTCGTTATCAGGAAAAGAGTAAAAAATCAGCTTGTGGCCGAGCGCATCTTGAAAAACCCGTACGTCTTTATTTTTAATTACAGTATCTCGGAAACCGGTTTTGAACACTGGGTTGGTGTTGGTACTTGAGGCGACGTTTATGGAATTGGGAATCAAACCAGCAAAATCCTCAGGCATGGTTTCTTCCCAAGAAAGCATGCCTGAGTAGGCGGTGTTGTAGTCGGTCAATTTGAAAAGCATAAATGGTTGCCAACTTTTGCCTGAGCTGTAAAGACCAGCGAGGTACAAAGGCTGGAATGAACGCACGAGAAACGCTGGCATTCTGTCGGAGAAACGGCGTGCAAACAACTCGCCAGTCAAGCTCGTGGAAGTACTTTCTTTAAAATTGATGCCGATAATGTCGCCTTGATTGCCAGCTGGTTCCTTTCTCAAATTTGTCATGGCGCTTACGACCGACAAACCTTGTTCCAAAATCACGTCGCGCGTGGTTTTGGTTTCAATGATGACGTTCGGGTTGCTGCTCGGCGCTGGTGTGGGATTGTTCGGCGCGGTTTTAATTGCATAGAAAACGCCGAAGGCGAGCAGGCCGCCAACCAGGAGCACCGCACTCAAGGTCAGAATGTACGCGCTGCGCTTCGGGTCGTTAACTTCTCTTGGTCGCACGCGATTCTTTTCTTCTTCGGCGCGAATGATGTCGGCAATAGTTGTGCTGTGCTCCTTCGAATTGTCCATAATGTCGGTTTGAATTGTTCTCGATTGCTGGATGGGCGTTTCTTTGTGGAGCGCGTCAATCGTTTCCTGCGGATTTTCTTTTGGTTTTTCCGGCTCAGCAACAATTTTCGCTTCTTCCAGCGTTTTGAACGTGTTGCCCGGATTGCTCACCGACGGCGGCGGCTTCCCCGCAATTTCAAAAGGTCGGCGCGCTGATTCTGGCTCGGCGATGCTCGGCCCCGCCGGTCTCGAAGTTATTTTCGGTTCAAGCGAAACGCCTTTGAGCCGAGCGATGTCGCTTTCGTAGCTGCGCAAACGTTCCACCAGCGAGCCAATTTTTTCTTTCTCGCTGATTTCCGGTTTTTGCGGCGAAGGGTTGGAAGAATTATTTTCCATGAACCCTTTAACTATAGCATTCTAGGGTTTTTTGATGAAATTTGGGTCGGCCTGCTTGATGGAAAGTGACAGTCGTTTTTTCTCGTCAATATCTTTAATTACGATTGGCACGACGTCGCCGATTTTCAAAACGGTTTCCACGCGGTCCACCCTGAAAGATGCGATTTCCGAAACGTGGACCAAGCCTTCGGTGTTTGGGCCGATGCGCACGAACGCGCCAAAATCCGTGATTTTCACCACCGTGCCGGAAAAGCGCTCGCCTTTTTTGTATTCGCGCGTCATGGCTTCAATGATGGCGCGCGCTTTTTCCGCCGAACCATTTTTGCCAGTGACCCAAACCGTGCCGTCGTCGTTGATATCAATTTCCGCGCCGGTTTTTTCTTTGATGGCTTTAATCATTTTGCCCGACGGGCCGATGACCATGCCAATTTGTTCCGGATTGATTTTAATAATGAGAATTTTTGGCGCGTGCTCGGAAATCGCTGACCGCGGCGCGGCCAACTCTTTTTCAATCACATCCAAAATCTGGTGGCGCGCCGCGGCCGCCTTCTCCAACGCCTCCGTGAGAATTGGGAGTGGAATGCCGCCAACTTTCACGTCCATCTGAATGGCTGTTATACCTTTTCTTGTGCCGGCCACTTTGAAATCCATGTCGCCGAAATGGTCTTCCGGTCCTTGAATGTCGGTCAGTAGAGCAAATTTTTTCTCGCTTTCCATCATTAAACCTGAAGCGATGCCGGCGACCACACCGGAAATCGGCACACCGCCGTCCATCAAGGCGAGCGAAGAAGCACAGACAGAAGCCATTGATGAAGAGCCGTTGGAAGTCATGGTTTCAGAAACGAGTCTGATGGTGTAAGGAAAAAGTTCTTGATTGGGAATCACAGCGAGCAGAGCTTTTTCAGCTAAAGCACCGTGACCAATCATTCGGCGGTTGGTGCTGTTCATCCGACCGACTTCGCCGGTGGAAAACGGTGGAAAGTTGTAATGATGCATGAAGCGCTTCGGTGGTTCATCTGCGCCGGCGCCGTCGATAATTTGCGCGTCTTGCGGTCCGCCTAAAGTCAGCGCCGAGAAAACGTGCGTCTCGCCTCGGTAGAAAATGCCCGAGCCGTGCAAAATTGGCGAGAAGTTTCCAGCTTGAGCAAACAAATGCCGCACTTCGTCCAAACCGCGCCCGTCCGGCCGTCGCCCATTCTCGATGGCTTCTTTGTGAATCAGTTCATTGACCGCTTCCTCAAAATAATCATAAGCCTGAACCGCGTCCGCTTCCGGATATTTTTCCTCGTAAAGCGTGAGCCACTCTTTTCTCAAAGCGTGAATGGACGCGTCGCCGGAAATATTTGAAAACACCGCTTTTTGGAGCTTCGGCGCAATCTGTTCATTATATAGAGCAGAGAGTTCAGCGGGTAAAGCCGGTTTTTCAAGCACCATCTTCGGTTTGCCGATTTCCGCAATGATTTTTTTCTGAAACTCTTGAAGCTTTTCAATTTCGGCGCTGGCGAGCGCAAGCGCTTTCACTACAAGCTCATTTCCAATTTCGCCGCTGCCCACTTCAATCATATTGATTTTGCCATTCTTGCCGCACGCAGTCATATCGAGCTCAAGCTCTGGCTGCTCGCGATATTTGAAACTTGGATTTACCACCAGCTCGTCCGAATTTTTTACTTTGCCAATCCTCACAGCTGAAACCGGCGCGTCCCAAGGAATGTCCGAAACGCCCAAAGCGAGCGAAGCTGCTAAGACGGCGAGCACGTCCGGATCGTCTTCTTCCACCGAAAGCACGGTGACGGACACCTGCACTTCGCGGCGAATGTGCTGCGCAAAAAGCGGTCTGATGGTTCGGTCTACGACTCTTCCGCAGAGAATCGAGCGGTCGGACGGTTTGCCTTCGCGACGCACAAAACGCGAGCCGAGAATCTGGCCTGACGCGTAAAATTTTTCTTCGTAATCAACGACTAGCGGGAAAAAATCGCTGCCCGGCTTATCTTTTTCGCTTGCCACCGCCGTGCCGAGCACGATGGTATTGCCGTAGCGGATGAGCACCGCGCCGTTCGCCCGTTCCACCAAATTGCTAAACTCCGCTGTCAAACTCTTCCCCGCCACTGTTGTTGTAAATATTTTCTTTTTCATTG
>CAYXSG010000009.1:0-15752 GCA_964467325.1 uncultured Candidatus Saccharibacteria bacterium | reverse complement strand
AAATTTTTTCTTTTTATATAATTTAGATTGTTGACAGGTTATCATAAACATGATATCTTCTTGGAAGAAAATTTAGCCGGCTCGAAAGAGTCGGGAAGGAGTACCCATGCAGATGTTAGAAAATCTTGAAAGCAGAAGGATGCTTTCGGCCGCTGTCGTTGCTCATTTAGATGTGCCGCCGACGGCACCGAGCAACGTGTTGGCGAAGTTGGTGAAGGTGAGCGGAGTGAAGAAGGTTCAGATTACCTTGACAACGAGGATTATTTCATCGTTGTGACGGCGAAAGGTAAAAATCCGATTGGAAACGTCTGGTCGGACTATGCCACAACTCCCGACGGGAAGTATAAGGGAACTTTCGGCGTACGGACCATCAACGTGCCTTATACGCCGAAATCCTCGTACAGGATTCAGGCTTACCGGAAAACGCCAGGTGACATAAACCGATGGTCGGCAGGTGTGCCAATTCGCGGTTGCTACGTGGCGTGAATGAGTTCAAGAGCTTGCATCCAATTGCGGATGCAAGCTCTTTTCAATTTACGAAAGTTGACTATAATGAAGCCATGAACAATCAAACAAACAAAGTGAAGTTGTATGTGGCGGCGTTTTTTTGCGTCGTAATTCTTTTAATCAATATTTTTTACGCATCCAAGATTTATCAAGGCATCCAGTCTGTGAGTTCTGAACAAACCTCGTCCGTCAGCACTTCAAGCCAGCCATCTGTGCCGGATACCGCTAAAACTAGTTCAAATACAATAAGTCCAGCAAACCCAAATCCTTCAAACCCATCCCCTTTGAAAATTACCAGCGTGCAAATAGTTTGCACGGCAGGCGATTTGTGCAAACCGCCGGTTTTTTCGGCAATCAATATTAAGAATATTAGTTCCTCTGGCGCGGTTATAAATTGGAAAACCAGCCAGCCAGCAACCACCGAAATTTTTTTCAGCACAACCACAATTTTTTCTGCGAAAGGAAGAACGCAGAGCTTGATAAGTCAAGCTCTCTCAAACTCACATGAAATTGATATGGGTTTTCTTGAGTCGCATACAACATACAACTATATGTTGCAGTCCTCAAACTCAAACGGCATTCCTGCAACTTCAACCATGCTTTCGTTTACGACTTTAAAGTAGTTATCTGGTAACAGAAATGGTTTGGCCGAGCTCGGCTTCCGGCGCGGCAACAGAAATGCGCTTGGTTGTGGCGTTTTCTAAAATCGTGTAACCGGTGTCGTAGTCGGTGTCGCTTTTTAGATTGCCAACAGACGGATCGGTGGGAATTTCCGGCAGGTAGTTTGGCACGAGACATGGCAAAATATTGTAGCCGTCATCGCCAGATTTGATTGCGGTGGCTGTTGTTGGCGCGGCGCCGGCAGCGCAAGTAAACAAGCCGTTGTTATCGGCAATATTTTGGCCGACGGCATTTATAATGGCATTAACGTTGCTAACTCTTTGCGAATTGCGCGCTTGGGCAAATTGGCGGTTTGGGTTGACGGCCACCAAAACTACCGAAGCCAAAATGGCAATAATACCGATGACGACGAGCACTTCAATCAGAGTGAAACCGCTCTTCAAAACTTTTTTGCTTTGCATATTTTCGCATTAATAATAAATTGGTAATGAGCTTATTGAAGCATATTAAGATGAAGAGAATATAAAATATTTATAAAGACTTTATAAAGGGTTGTGCACAGCTTCTATCTCGGAAAAAGCGTTTTCTGATTCTTTTTCATAAAAGTTTTTGTCATGTTTCTCAACGGCGGAAAGCTGAACTTGGAGCGCTTGTTCCTCAAAAGCGTCGCTCACAACCAAAAAAGTCAGCATTGCCGACATAATTATCACGAAAGCGAGCGCACTGAAGCCTTTTTGATTTTTTTTATTTTTCATAAATAGAAACGGAAAACAATTGGTTGGCAATCATAAACGAAATTTTAGTGACGCTGTTTTCAGTGGAATTTGTCACGTTGTGAATGTCGGCGTCGGGCGCAACATCTTTCGGGTTTACACTCGCGTGATTTCTTAAAGCATTTTCCACGATTCTGGCAACGTAAAGACCGGTTTCCTCCGCCTGTACTTGTTCGCGCATGCGTGCCTGCGAATTTGCGACGGTGAAAGCCAAGGAAATAAAAGCGGTGGCGATTGTCGCCGAAATTGCCAGATAAATTAAAGTTTCTATGAGCGTAAAGCCTTTCATGTGGAAATAAAAATTGTGCCGTTTTCAGCATCAATGCCGGTTGCGCCTTTTTCCAATTTAACCGAAGAGGTGATTGCTGGCTTGTTCGGATCGCTTATATTTAAAACGGTAATGGCCGAGGTGGGATTTGAGGTTGTTAGGAAAGCATAATCGCCGAAAACTTTGATGCCGGTGACGTCGGCTTTGAGGGTGAGCGAGCCTTGGATGGCAGGCTGAAACGGGTTCTCAACGTCAATAATTATGAAATCTGGTTCGCCTGCGTGAGCGCTCTTTTTCCGGCCAAGATAAAGCGTGTCGCCGGAAAGAAATAGCGACAAAGAATCTTCCGCGCCAGCAAAAGCGAGCGAAGCGATTTGCTTGATTGCCGATGGGTCGGAAATATCAAGTACAATTAAATTTTTTGTATTGCCTGAAGTGGCTAGGAACGCGTAAGGTTCCCGGACAGAAATTGCGTTCACATTGTGGTTGAGCTCAAGCGAGCCGAGCCAAAAAGATTTTTCCCCGGAAACGTCAAAAATATGAAATTCGTGGCCGGCGGTGCGATGCGTGCCAATGTAAATTTTTTGGTTGAAATAAAAAATGCTTTCGGCGTTTGGAAAAGAGCCGGCAACTCCAGGCAAAGAAACACTTTCAACGAGGTCTTGGTTGCTCGCGTTCACGACGCTAAACTGATTTTCTGGGCCGTCACTCGCCATATAGGCGTATTTTTGCGTGAGGTCAATTGCATTTACATTGCTCGGCATGTCGATTTTTGAGGCAAAAGACAAAGAATTTCCAGATACAGAATAAAAAATCAGTTCGGATGAATCAGCGTTTTGTGTACCGGCCACAGCTAAATTATTGAGAACATCAAGGCTGGAAACAGAATCTTCTGGAAGTAGAACGTTGTTGCTTGGCAAATTTCCGCCGCAGTCGCCGTCAATGCCTTTCGCATAGGAAATATTTGGCAGGGAAATATTGAGGGCTAAATTTTTGGCAACAGCTCCAGTATTCCAACTAACGTTGGAAGTAACGCTTTGAATGCAAGGATTAATATTTTTTACGCTTCTATTTAATGTGAACTCATGATCAGTCAAACTGTTTTTGGGAATTGAGATGAAAGGTTTTTCTGCGAGAGCGCGAACATTTTCAACGTCGGCCGAAGCGAGGAAAAGCGCGCGACGGCGTTCTATTAAATTTAAAACTGAAGCTTGCCTGAAGAGCATGAGCGAAGCTAAAGCAGTGAAAGTAATAGATCCGACGGCGAGCGCAATGGCCAACTCGATCAACAAGCTACCTTTTCTAAAGTTTTTATTTTTATCGGCTGATGTTTTGAGTGATGGCATAAATCGGCGTAATGATGGAAAGCGAAATGAAACCGACCACAAGACCCATAATTGCCATGAGCGCCGGCTCAACGATGCTGAGCAGTGCTTTGGAAATATCCTCGTTTTCTTCATCCAGCATTTCCGAAAGATAGGAGAGCGTTTCGGAAAGTGTGCCGGAAGCCTCGCCAATTTCAATAAGCCGAACAGAAGTGTCGGGAAAAAGTTTGGGAAATTTTTGGAGTGCAATGTGGAGCGTGCCGCCGGCACTAACTTCACGTGCCGCATTTTCAAAAGCGTTTCTGTAAATTAGATTTGGAAGCGATTTGCCAGCATAAACAAGCGCTTTTTCGATGGAGATGCCGGAAGCGAGCATGATGCTTGCTGTGCGAAAAGCGGCGGCCAGACTGTAGTGGCAAACTATGCCGCCAACAATTGGCAAAGATAAAACTAATCTGGCTTTTTCTTCTCGCACTTCTGGATATTTTTTCAGAACAAAAATTCCAGTAAAAATAATTAGGATAATTAAAATCAGCATGAGCAATCCGTAAACATGGATAAAATCGCTTAGCCACAAAAGAATTCTGGTGCTCAAAGGCAAAGGCACTTTCAAACCCTGAAATAATTTTTTGACTTTCGGAAAAATTACGAGTACCAGAAAAAATGACAAAGCAACAGTGCCGAGCGCCACGACCACTGGATAAAGCAGAGAACTGGCGAGTTTTCTGGCCACAAAGCGCCGCCGATGAAGCTCACTTGAAATCAACGCCAGCTGGCGTCCCAAAGTGCCGCTTTCTTCGCCGGCTTCAATCATGCAAATCATGTATTCCGGAAATGATTTTGGAAACATTGCCAAGCTGGCAGCCAAACCTTGACCATGATTTACATTTTCCGTGACAGCTTCAAAAATTTTCTTGAGAGATTTTTTTGATTGGCGAGTGAGAGTTTCAAGCGCGGCATGAAGCGGAATGCTGGCGCGCACCAAAAAGGAAAGGCGTTTGGCGAAAAATATCCTGTCGTTTGAAGATAAGTTTTTCATTTTAACTATTCAATGATGGCTGCCACGATTTCCTCAATGCACGTAATGCCGCGCTCCACTTTATCCAAGCCGTCGTTTTCCATGCTCCGCATGCCGTTTTGGCCAGCTAGTGTCCGCAACGTTTTGGCCGAAGCGCGACTCATGATGGCTTCTTGAATCGCATCGCTGGAAGTCAAAACTTCGTAAATGCCGGTTCGGCCGCCAGCCTCAGAATTTTTTCTCACCAATCTTTGCCCGATGACGACGCCGATGGTGGACGCAACAAGATATGGATCTACGCCCATGTCAATTAGGCGGGGAATGGCGGTGGCGGCATCGCTCGTGTGGAGCGTGGAAAGCAAAAGGTGACCGGTAAGCGCGGTGTGGATGGCGATGTAGGCTGTTTCCGCATCGCGAATTTCACCAACCATAATCACGTCCGGATCTTGGCGCACGATGGAGCGCAAGCCGGAAGCGAAGCTCAGACCGCGCAAAGGATTGGCTTGAATTTGCCGCACGCCGGGAATCGCATATTCAATCGGATCTTCAATTGTGATGATGGAACGCGTGCTGTCGTTGAGCATTTTGATGATTGTGTAAAGCGTTGTCGTTTTCCCGGAACCGGTCGGGCCGGTCACTAAAATCATGCCGGACGAACGCGCTAAAACTCGCGTGATTTTTTGCTGGTCGGTGTCTGACATGCCCAAGTCGGCGAGCGTCGGCATGGAAGAATTATTTTTCAAAAGCCGCAAAACGATGCTCTCGCCAAAATAGGCTGGCACGATGGACACGCGGACGTCCAAATTGCCATTTTCGGTTTCAATTCTGAATCGGCCATCTTGCGGCGCCATGTGCTCGTCGGTCCGAAGCTGCGCCAAAATTTTTATCCGGCCAATGATGTCGCCGTGGAGAATTTTGGCAATTTTTTCCTGCTCACAGAGCAAGCCGTCCACCCGAAAGCGAATCCTCACCGCTTTTTCTTCCGGATCAATATGAATATCCGAAGCGTTTTTGGTAAAAGCTTTGCCGACAATTTCATTGAGCCAAACGATTGCGCTCATGCCACCATGATGGCATATGGCAGTTAAAATCTTTTTAAAATATTTATAAAGAAAAAACTAAGAAAATTCAGAAAAAAATAAAAATCAGGCAAAAAAATACAGCGGTCAGGGGGAGGGCGTCCCGGACCGCTGTCGGAGGGGAGAGTGAGAACTGTTCAAGTAAATAATACACCCACCGATATTTAATGCAAGGACTTATCCCCACAAGCTTTCCACGACATCCTTGATGTCGGCGCCGTCGGCTTTGCCTTTAAGCTCCTTAGAAACTGCGCCGATGAGCTTGCCAACACCAGCTTTGTCGGTGATTCCCAATTCTTTTTTCTTAGCTTGCGCTACTTTCTTAATTTCACTTTTCGGCATCGAGGCTGGCAAATATTTTTCCAAAATGGCCATCTCGGCTTTTTCATTGTCCGCCAAATCTTTCCGGCCGCCGGCGGTAAACTGCTCAATTGAATCTTTGCGTTGTTTGACTAGGCGTTTGATGACAGTGAGCGCATCTGCGTCTGGCAATTCTTCTTGTGGCCTTTTGCCTTTCGCCACCAATTCGTTTACGAACGCCGCCGACAAACCGCGCACCGTGGTCAGCCGCACCGTGTCGTGCGCCAACATCGCTTTCTTGATTTCCTCTTTAATTTGATTTTGGAGGGACATAAATTTCTTAATTAAATTGTATGCAGCTTAGTATATATCAAAAACATAAATAAAAAAATCCGCGGGACAAGTCGTCCCGCGGTTGCACTCAGTTCCATTCCGGATTTGCGCGAAGGCAGAGATCAACCTCCCGACGCTCAATCTGTGCCTTCTTCTGCAGAATGTAAACACACACAGCTATGATTGGGATTTGAACTGGAACCCCATTCACAATCAGAATCCTCGCCATCGGTGCGAGATTGGGGAATTCGTCACAGCCCGGCCGATTCTCATCGTCTTCCATGATGGCTCCCTTCGGTTAAGAACCTCGACTGAACTTTTACTGCCGCAAATTATACCCCACAACAACGATTTTTGTCAATGAAAAAGCCGCCGTGTGTGCCACGGCGGCTGTGAATCTCAAAGAGCGAAAAGCAAAAGGAACAAATTACCGCCGACGCAGAAGCACAAGAACGGTGAGCGAGAAAGGGAACAGAGTGGTGGGTTCGGGAACGATGGTGATTGGAGTGAGCAAGAAGGCGTGTTGCTGACCAAATGGTTCAACTCCATACCCAACAATTTGACCAGTGTCATTTATAGACTGAGCACTTGTAAGACTCCAATTGAGTGCTGGGTCAATAAGATTGTTTAAGTCCTCCATAACCCCATCTGAGTATAGGAAAGCCTTAGTGCCGCGATCGGTAAGTGCATTACCTACAATCTCAGCATTATTATTGATTGCCATGGCATAACTATGACCACCTAATGACCCGAGATCCAGAATGGATCCATCCTGCCATAATGCTGCGTGTGTGTTTTGGCTATTATCAATATCGGTCCAACCAACTATCTGACCAATATTGTTGATTCCGGTTGCAATACTGTTTGGTCCACTAATGGTGCCAAGATCCTGCATAACCCCATTTGAGTAAAGAAAGGCGTGCTGGGGAACATTGGTATTAAGTTGACCAACGATTTGACCACTGTCATTGATTCCATAGGCAGTGATACTGTTGCTGCCTAGATCCTGCATTGAACCATTCGAATACAGAAACGCATGACTCACATTGTCGGGTGTCCAACTGTAACCAACAACTTGACCTTTGTTGTTGATTGCCTGACCGGCGCTTCTGGGGCCGCCGTTCAATGTGCCGACATCATGCATTACTCCGTTTGAATAGAAGAAAGCGTGAAGATCACCTATGCCGGTTATCTGGCCATTATCATTTATTCCGCCGTAGGCAAAACTGCCTGGTCTTTGGCCTTGGGCAGAAAGATCGCCGAGGTTCTGCATTACTCCGTTTGAATAAAGAAACGCATATTGGTCGGAGTTACCCTGATTCCATGCCCAACCAACAACCTGTCCGCTTGAATTAATTCCAAACGCTTGACTGGAACTTCCTCCAAGCGTGCCGAGATCAGTAATTGTGTACTTGATCTCGGCACTTGCTGACAAACTGAACGCAAACACCACGACGCACAAAACGAAAAACTTGTTCATGACCGACTCCTTCTTGAAAAATGACAAAGAAATTATGATAGGCAAGCGCCTATTTCTGCACAGCATAATACAGTAGATTTATATTTTTGTCAAACGATTTCGGTTTTGGTTCATAATTTTGCTATACTGTACGCCATGAACACCACCATTCTTCTCATTGTCATCATTCTTGCGGCGATTGGAAATTTGATTTTTCTGATTCGGTTGGCGAATCGGAAGCCGGAGGAGGTGGAGAAAGATGATACCGGTTTGAAACTTTTGCTCCAGCAGATGAATGAGCTCAACCGGACGGTGGACGGGAAGATGAGCGATTTGTCTAAAGTGGTGGATATGAAAATTACGGAATCGGGTAAAATGATGAACGAATCGGTGCGCAACCAGTTTTCGGAATCGGCGAAAATCATTCGCAACGTGACCGAGGGTTTGACCAAGCTCGACGAGACGAACAGGCAGGTGGTGGGTTTTGCCGACCAGCTTCAGTCTTTGCAGGAAATTTTCAAAAATCCGAAGCAGCGCGGCGTGGTGGGCGAATATTATTTGGAAACTTTACTTAAAAATGTTTTGCCACCCGGCAGTTTCAAAATGCAATATCCATTTTCCGACGGCACGATTGTGGACGCGGCGGTGTTCGTGAAGGACAAAGTGATTCCGGTGGATTCAAAGTTTTCGCTAGAAAATTATAATAGAATTATTGAAACCAAAGATTCGGCCGAGAAAGAGCGCTTGGAAAAAGTGTTTGTGAACGATTTGAAAAACCGAATTTTAGAAACCTCAAAATATATTCAGCCGAAGGAAAACACGATGGATTTTGCGTTCATGTTCATTCCGCACGAGGCGATTTACT
Organism: uncultured Candidatus Saccharibacteria bacterium; assembly: GCA_964467325.1. Lineage (GTDB taxonomy): Bacteria > Patescibacteriota > Minisyncoccia > Phycocordibacterales > JAKAEA01 > JARIGY01. Next base: position 7,204 of record CAYXSG010000009.1, on the reverse strand, counting down.
ACGATTTGCTCATCAACAAAATCGGCGCGGTGACAGAAGAAACAGAAAATCTCATCCAGCGCGCGGCGAGCAAATATCACGTCATCATTGTTTCGCCGACGTCTTTTCTCGCTTACTTGCAAACGGTGCTTCAAGGCTTGAAAGCGATGCAGATTGAAGAATCAGTGAAGGGGATTATTAAAAATGTCGGCGAGCTGCAGAAGCATTTGCGCACCTACGAAGAAACTCATGGCAAGCTCGGCAATGCGCTCTCCACCGTGGTGAATCACTACAATTCTTCCGGCAAAGAATTCAAAAAAATCGACAAAGACATTCTCCGCATCGCCGGTACCTCGTTGGATTTTGAAATTTTGGCGATTGATAAGCCTGAAATAGAAGAGTAAAAACACCCCTTGCACATATTTAAAAACTGTGTAGAATAGGGAACACTATGGAATTTGCAGTGATACAGACAGGCGGCAAGCAATATAAGGTCTCCGTGGGAGATACGGTTTCGGTTGAGAAAATCACCGGCGATTTTAAGGAGGGCGACACGGTTACTTTTGACAAGGTTTTGCTCGTGGATAATGGCTCAGATACCACCGTCGGCACGCCGTTCATTAAAGGCGCCAAGGTGCTTGCGACGATTGAGGAAATCGGTCGCGCCAAGAAAGTGGTTGTCATCAAATACAAACAAAAGTCTCGCTATTTCAATAAAAATGGTCACCGTCAGCCATTCTTCAAAATGAAGGTTGTGTCTATTTCTTAACTGTGGTATAGTCTCAGAAGCTAAGCAACAGCAGTTCTTTTCTTCCCACCAAGAAATGCTTCGGACGTAGTTTCAGAGAGCCCCTACAAGGGTCATAGATCCTTCACTGTTTGATTGTCGCATCACATCAAGTCACCAAAGTCCACATTTCTTACCCTCTGTTGCGAAGGCCCCACACGCTCGGGCTCCGCTGAACTTTAGCGGAGCCCTTTTTTATTGCCGATTTTTCAAAGCGTTTTTAATTGTCTCAGCGTCGGAATATTCGAGCTCGGTGCCGGTGGAAATGCCGCGGCCGAGATGCGAAATTTTAATATTGTGTTCACTAGCGATTGGGCGAAGCAGCAGTTCAATGTAGTCAGCGGTGTTTTCTCCGTCGGGTGTGGCGTTGAGCGCTAATATGATTTCTTTTAGCACACTTTTCTTGGCGCGCTCATTCACCGTTGTTAGTAATTCTTTTTTGCGAATTCTTGCTTCCGGATTTTTTTCTAAAATTGGCACGGAACCGCCGAGCACGAAGTAAAAACAGTTTAAAAGATGGGCTTTTTCCACATTTTCCAAATCCACATCGCGCGCGACGATGGTGAGAATGCTTTCGTCGCGGTTAGGACTTCGGCAAATGTCGCAGAGTTTGGTTTTGGTATTGTCCGATTGGAAAAAACGGTAGCAGGATGAGCAGCTGCGAACGGCGCCGCGCAGTTCGCCGATGAGCCGGATGAATTCGTCAACGTAGCCGTTTTGGCGTGTCAGGAGAAAATAAGCGAAACGCCGAGCTTGGCGCGGGCCGATGCCGGGGAATTCTGCGAAATATTCGGTAAGTTTCTGGATGGTGTTCATTTAAAAGTCATCACTGCTTGCGCCGCCGAAGTTGGATTTATCAATGGCGAGAAAAGTGGTTTTGTCGCTGTCGAAGTAGAGTTCAATGACGCCGGTTGGGCCGTTGCGATGCTTTTCAATCATGATTTCCGCAATGTTCGGCTTGGTGGATTCTTCTTTATTAATCTTGTCATCGCGATGGATAAACATGACCACGTCGGCGTCTTGTTCGATGGAACCAGAGTCGCGCAGGTCGGACAGGCGAGGCTTGCCACCGCGCGTTTCCACGGCGCGGGAAAGCTGAGAAAGCGCCAAAACCGGCACTTCCAGCTCGCGAGCTAGATGCTTGAGCGAGCGGGAAATCTCGGTGACTTGCTGAACCATGTTGTCGGCGTGGTTGGTTGTGGTTGGTTGCATGAGCTGCAAATAGTCGACGACGATGAGTCCTAAACCTTTTTCACTCTTTAGTCGCCGCGCCACCGAACGCATTTTCAAAATGTTGTTGGCCGGACTGTCGTCAATGAAAATCGGCGCTTTGGACAAGCGATCAATCGCCGCGCGCATCGCATCAAAATCATTTTCCACAATCTGTTTGCCGGTGCGCAATTTCCAAGAGTCCACACGTGCTTCGGCCGCGAGCATCCTGTCTACCAGCTGCTGCGAGCTCATTTCCAAAGAGAAAATGCCGACCGGCGTGCCGTACTTGATGGCGGTTTGGCGTGCAATGTCCAAGGCGAGCGAAGTTTTACCCATTGAAGGCCGAGCGGCGAGAATAATTAAGTCTGATTTTTGCAAACCGGCAAGTTTCAAATCCAAATCTTTGAAGCCGGTCGGCACGCCGCGCATTTCGTCTTTTGATTTGTGCAGCTTGTCCAAACGCTCCCACGCTTCGCCGAGCGTGTCTTTAAGCTCTATAAATTTTCTAGCCGTAGAAAAATTCGTCACTTCAAAAACTCTTTTCTCGGCATTATCCAAAACGTATTCCAAATCACCGGCTTCGTCGTAACCCATGCGCGACAAATCCTCCGAGCATTCAATGAGGTTGCGCATGATGCTTTTTTTCTGGACGATTTCGCCGTAATGCTTGGCATTCGCGGCGGAAGGCACGGTGTTTACGAGCTCGGTCAGATAGCCAGCGCCGCCAATCTGTTCCAAAATGCCTTTGTCGCGCAGAAAAGACGAAAGCGAAAGCAGGTCAATTGGCGTGGATTTGCCGAAAAGTTCAAGCATCGCGCGGAAAATCATCCGGTGCTTTTCGGAATAGAAACTGTCTTGGTTGATGAAATCAATAATTTCGTTTATCACTTCCGGGCGAAGCATGATGGAGCCGAGAAGCGCCATCTCCGCATCCAAACTTTGCGGCGGAATTCGGAGGTACGGCGTGGACTGTGATTGATTTTTAATTTTTTCGTTCGCCATGTTTCCAAATTGTAGCATTCCCATTCCAAGCGCAATAGTCGACAAAGCGCATAACCTGTTCTTAAGCTGTGGATTGCATTATAATGCAGGGAGAACAAAGGAGATTGCATGAGAATATTTCAGCGTGCCCCGGATTATTTTGAGGAAGACGATGAAGACGCAGAGGAGAAATTGTCTATGTCAGAACTCGTGTATGCCGTGTTTTATTTGATATATTTGTTCGCGTTAAACTTGGTGGACGCGTTCAAGTCTGTTCTTAGTTTTCTTCACCTCAGGCGCAAAAGCCTATAGCTCCGAACCGCATCGGAGTTATTTTTTTGAAATTTTTTGGCCTGCGTCAGTATCTTTAACTTTAAAGCCGAGTTTTTCCAGTTCTTCCCGCAACGTGTCGGAAGTTTTCCAATCTTTGTTTTTTCTAGTGTTTTCTCTTTTTTCGGCGAGCTTCTTGATTTCTTCCGGCAGTTCAGTGGAAGTTTCGGAATCAAGAGCCGCGTCAAGCTTTAAGCCGAGCACTTTATCAAACTCCAATACGGTAGCTTTTTTATCTTTTGGTGAAAGTTCAGCGTCATCTAAAACTTTCCAAAGCAAAGCCAAAGCGCGAGGCGTGTCCAAATCGTCGTTCACAAATTCAGTAAATTTTTCTAAATATTTTTGGTCAGGTTTACCTGTTTTTTCTTCTTTTTCTCCCAGATTCTGGATTTTAGTTTGTAGTTTTTTGAGGGAATTTTGTGCGCCTTCCATTGCCTCCCAAGAAAAATTCATCGGCGTGCTGTAGCGGGCGCCCAAAAGCCAAAGCCGGTAGGCGAGGGGAGAAATTTTCCGGTCTTTGAGCGTTTGTATGCGTAGAAAATTACCGTCAGATTTGGCCATTTTTTCATTGCCGATATTCACAAAAGCGTTGTGCAGCCAGTAATGAACGAAAGGTTTTCCGGTCGCTGACTCAGACTGCGCAATTTCGTTGTTGTGATGCACGGAAATGTGATCAATACCGCCGGTGTGAAGGTCAAAAGTTTCGCCAAGATACTTCATGCTCATGGCTGAGCATTCAATGTGCCAGCCGGGAAAACCTTTGCCCCAAGGACTTTCGAAGCCGAGTTTGTCATTAAATTTCCATAAAGCGAAATCTCGAGAATTTTTCTTTTCGTCGTTAATTCCAATTCGAGATTCAGTGCTTTCTGCACTTAATCCGCCGAGTTTTCCATAGTCAGCATCTTTTGATGTGTCAAAATAAACGCCGTCGCTGGTTTTGTATGTAAAGTTTTTTTCTTCCAGTTTTTTTATGAGCACAATGTCTTCTTTAATATGCTCGCTCGCTTTCGGCAAGTGAGTTGGCATCTGAATATTCAAATCTCGCAAATCTTCTTTAAATCTTTCGGTATAAAAATCAGCCAGCTCTTTCATGGCTTCCAAAGTGAAAGGCTTGCCCTCGCGCTTGAGGCCTTTGGTCATTTTGTCTTCGCCACTATCGCCATCGCCGGCGAGGTGGCCGATGTCGGTGATGTTTACGACTTGCGTGACTTTATAGCTGTTCACTTCGAGCGTTCGTCGGAGAATGTCGGCGAAAACATAGGCGCGCAAATTGCCGATGTGGACGAAATCGTAAACGGTCGGTCCGCAGTTGTACATGCCAACCAAACCTTTTTTGATTGGCTGGAAAATTTCTTTCTCCCCAGAAAGCGTATTGGTGATTTTCAGTGACGACATAAAACTATGATATCATACTATCATGTCATTATTTTTCAAACGATATTTCAGTGTTTTTCTAGCGGTGATTGTGGTTGGCGGCGCTTTTGCCGGCGGAGCGTACTTGGGAATGAAGCGCGCTCAAAACCAAATTCCGATTGCCAAAAGTTTTTCCGAAGTCGGCACCGACAATCCCACCGGCAGCATAGATTTTTCCGAATTTTGGCAAGCTTGGAACACTCTAAATGAAAAATATGTAGCGACGCATTCCACGAGCACGCCATCCAACCAAGAAAAAATCTACGGCGCGATTAAAGGCTTGGCTGATTCTTATGGCGATCCATACACCGTTTTTTTCCCGCCAGCTGAGTCCACTGAATTCAACAGTGAAATCAAAGGCAATTTCGAAGGGGTGGGCATGGAAGTGGGTGTGCGGGACGGCGTAATTACTGTAATTGCGCCTCTCAAAGATACGCCGGCAGCTAAAGCTGGCATCTTAAGTGGCGACAAACTTTTGAAAATTGACGACGTTTCCACGGCCAGTCTTTCCGTGGACCAAGCGGTCAATCTTATTCGCGGCAAGCGCGGCACCACAGTTCGTCTGAATGTGCTGCATCAAGGCGCAAAACAGCCGGAAGAAATTAAAGTCGTGCGCGACACCATCAACATTCCGACGCTCGACGATGCTATGAGAAAAGACGGCGTTTATGTCATTCATCTTTATTCTTTCTCGGAAAATTCCGGTGCACTTTTCCGCAATGCCATCCAGCGTTTTTATGAAACTGGCGGCGATAAGCTCGTTCTGGATTTGCGCGGCAATCCTGGCGGTTATCTTGATGCGGCTGTGGACATGGCCAGCTGGTTTTTGCCAAAAGGCAAAGTGGTGGTGAAGGAAGATTCCGGCGGTCATGGCGATGACGAAGTGTTCACGAGTGCCGGCTACGACATTTTCAAAGATCGAAAATTAAACATGATTATTCTGGTGGACGGCGGCAGCGCTTCAGCTTCGGAAATTCTAGCTGGCGCACTGTCTGAACAAGGTGTAGCAAAATTGGTTGGCGAAAAAACTTTCGGCAAAGGTTCGGTTCAAGAATTGGTGCCGCTTACGCCCGACACGTCGCTCAAGGTGACGGTGGCGCGCTGGCTGACACCTAAAGGCATTTCCATTTCTCAGCAAGGTCTCACGCCAGACGTCATTGCCACCACTACGCCAGCGGAAATCCAAGCCGGCAAGGACACTCAGCTGGACAAAGCAGTTCAATTGCTGCTCAAAAAATAACTGGACGACAACGCCAAACTCGTGTAGTATGCGAGAACATAATCAATTAAAAATATGAAAGTAATCCTTCTTAAAGACGTCAAGAATGTTGGCAAAAAGTATGATGCAAAAGAGGTCTCAGACGGCCACGCGCTCAATTTTCTCATTCCCAACAAACTAGCCATCACCTCCACGCCATCTTCCGTGAAGCGGATTCACGACATTAAAGCGCGCGAGGAAGGCGAAAAGAAAGTACGCGAAGATTTACTCTCCAAAAATCTCAAAAGCGTGGAAGGTGTCACCATTTCACTTTCCGAAAAAGCCAACGATAAAGGTCATCTTTTCAAAGGTGTTCACCAAACTGAACTCATTGCTGCCATCAAAGAACAAACTGGCTTAGATCTTGCGCCGGAACACATCATGTTGGAAAAGCCAATCAAAGAAGTAGGCGAGCACACGGTTGAAGTCAAAGTCCAAGAAAAATCCGTGAAGTTTAAAGTGGTCATCGAATCGGCAAAATAAAAAAATCCCACCGCTCGGTGGGATTTTTTTTATTGGTCTTATTTGACGCTTACTTGTTTTTTAGAAACGATTTTGCCGTCGAAGTGGGTTTTGCGTTTGTTGGAAAATGAAACCGTGCCAGACTTTTCCGCGAAGAGCGTGTAGTCGGAACCGGTGCCGACATTTTTGCCGGGCATGTAAACGGTGCCGCGCTGTCGGACGATGACTTCGCCCACGCCTACCGCTTCGCCGTCATTAACTTTCACGCCCAAGTATTTTGGACCGGAATCGCGAAGGTTTTTTGATGTACCGCCAGCTTTTTTATGTGCCATAGTTTGTAAATATTATAATGCTTGTCATATAATGTAAAGGTGGAAATCAATATACCCGAAACTGCCGAAAAAGGCAATAGTCCGATAATTAAGCGGATTTTTTGGCCGGTTTTTGCATTTTTAGCTGTGGCTTTGGTTTTTGGCGGAATAAAACTGGCGAGCATTGAATCAAGTCGCCCTCCTGTCACTTTGGAATACGGTGCGGACGTTGTTTCGGCAGTTCAAACACCAACTACTGCCAGTTTACCAAGTAAGACTGATGAAAAAGATGTCACCGCGTCGGCAAAGCATGTTGGTACTTACGTCGCTGCTAGGGGAGGAACGGTTTATTACCTGCCAAGCTGCGCGGCGGCCAAAAGGATAGCAGAAAAGAACAATATTTGGTTTGAGACCAAGCAGGAGGCCGAAAAGTTCGGATATAAGCCAGCTAAGAACTGCAAAGGCCTGTAA
>CAYXSG010000008.1:17397-18002 GCA_964467325.1 uncultured Candidatus Saccharibacteria bacterium | reverse complement strand
TGAAAAAATCAATGTGAATTTTGCCGCCGAATTCTTTTTTCTCAATGGAAACGCGCGTGCCAAGCGAGTCGGAAAGCTTTTTTTCCAAATCGTTGACCTCCGGATCAATGAAGCTTTTCTTGCGGATTTTATCCGTGGCGATTTTTCTGGCAATCATTTCCGCCTCGCGCACGCTCATCTTCTTGAATATAATTTCTTTAAAGAGCGTGTCGCGCTCGGCCGGCCGGTCGACGAGCATCATGAGTGGCCGCGCATGGCCTTCGGTAATTTTGCCCGCGGAAAGCGCGTCTAGAATTTCGGCGGGCAATGAAAGCAAACGCAAAGTGTTGGAAACATATTCACGGCTCTTCCCCACTTTCTCGCCAATCGTGCCGTGTTTGAAGCCGAATTCGTCCACCAATCTTTGGAAAGCACGCGCTCGGTCAACCGCGTTCAAGTCTTCGCGCTGAACATTTTCAATAATCGCGAGCTCAAGCTTCATCAAATCATTATCCTCACCGGTTTTAATAAGACACGGCACTTCGCGAATTCCTGCGAGCTTGGATGCACGCAAGCGCCGCTCGCCGGCAATGAGCTCATATTCGGTCGCCAATCCGCCTTCCGGC
>CAYXSG010000008.1:0-17387 GCA_964467325.1 uncultured Candidatus Saccharibacteria bacterium | reverse complement strand
ACCACGAGAGCTTGCAAAACGCCATACTGGCGGATGGAATCAGAAAGCGCCTGAAGCTGAACTTGGTCAAACTCTTTGCGCGGCTGGTAAGGATTCGGCTTTATCTTATCAACGTCAATCCAGAAAATAGAATCTTCGTGAAATTGCGACATGCTAACATTTTATCACAAATTGATTTTTACGAAAAATCTAGTAGACTGCTTTATAGGCCGGGATGGCGGAATTGGTAGACGCACACGACTCAAAATCGTGCGAGGGTGACCTCATGAGAGTTCGATTCTCTCTCCCGGCACCAAAAATATTTTCTATTCTACAGTAACTGACTTGGCCAAATTTCTCGGCTGGTCAACGTTGCAGCCGCGTAAAATGGCGCAGTGGTAAGCAAAGAGCTGGAGAGGAATGACAGCCAAAAGTGGCATAAGCATTTCCAAAGTTTCAGGAATTTCAATCGTATGTCGCGCAATCTTCTTAACCTCAGTATCGCCAGCAGTGACGATGCCGATAATATTACCTTCCCGCGCTTTCACCTCCTGCATATTGCTTAAAATCTTATCGTATGACAAGTCGCGAGTCGCTAAACATACCACCGGCATATTTTTATCCACGAGCGCAATCGGCCCATGTTTCATTTCGGCGGAAGGATAACCCTCGGCGTGAATGTAAGAAATTTCCTTGAGCTTGAGCGCACCTTCAAGCGCCACAGGAAAAGCATAACCGCGGCCGAGATAAATTGCATTCTTTGAGTTTTTATAAAGAGCCGCCAAGTTTTTAATTTTTTCACTGTTTTTTAAAATCTTCTCTATTTTATTTGGAATCTTCTGGAGCTCAGCGAGAATTTCTTTTATTTTATTTTTTGGAAAAGTTTTTTTGTGCTCGGCAACAAAGAGCGCTAAAAGTAGTAACGAGGAAATTTGGGCTGTAAAAGCCTTGGTGGAAGCGACGCCGATTTCCGGACCAGCATGGGTGTAACAGCCAGCATGCACCGTGCGCGCAATGGACGAACCCACAACATTACATACCCCAAGCACTGTGGCGCCTTTTGATTTCGCAAGCTCGACTGCGGCTAAAGTATCAGCCGTTTCGCCCGACTGTGAAATTGCAACAACCACATCATCTTCGGAAATCACCGGATTGCGATAGCGAAATTCTGACGCATATTCCACTTCGGCTGGAATGCGCACCAAATCTTCAATGAAATGTTCGCCGACCAAACCCGCGTGCCAGGAAGTGCCGCAGGCAATGAAAATGAAGCGGCGCGCATTTATAATCTTTTTTAAGAACTGATCAAGACCGCCGAGAACAATTTTGCCATCTTCGGAAATCCTCCCACGGAAAGTATCGGTAATGGACCGCGGCTGTTCAAAAATTTCCTTAAGCATAAAGTGGTCAAAACCACCTTTTTCTATACTTTCAAGTTCCAGCTCCAAAGAATGAATGAAAGGATTTTTCTTTTTATTGTCGGCAATGGTTAAGACTTTCATTTCTCCTGAGCGGGAAAGCTGGGCAATTTCGCCGTCGGCAAGATAAATGACTTTTCTGGTATATTCCACAATCGGTGTTGCATCTGAAGCAATGTAGAATTCTTTTTCGCCGACACCAATAACCAGCGGACTGCTTTTTTTCGCCACAATTATCTGATCTGGATAATCTTCGGAAACTACCGCAACCGCGTAGGCGCCCACCACCTCGCACAAGGCTAGCCGCACTGATTCCAGCAAATCATTTTTCGTATGAATCATAATTTCTTCAATGAGGTGCGCTAGCACTTCCGAATCAGTTTGACTTCTGAAAGTATGACCTTTTTTCTCCAAACCTTTCTTCAGAGCAACATAATTTTCAATAATGCCATTGTGCACGATAGCAATTTTCTTTGAATTGGAAAGATGCGGGTGGGCATTTATGTCGTTCGGGACGCCGTGAGTTGCCCAGCGCGTGTGACCGATGCCAACCTGACCCTTGGATTTTTTACTTGAAACAAAACTTTCCAAATCAGCAATCTTGCCTTTTTTCTTGAAAACAGACAGAGTGGTGTCTAAAAGCGCCACGCCAGAGCTGTCGTAGCCTCGATACTCAAGGCGTCGAAGGCCTTTTATCAAGATTGGGTAAGACTGTTTTTCGCCTATGTATCCAATAATTCCGCACATGATACCGAATATAACACACCGGTTATGAAAACCATTACAAAACCAAAAATCATTGTTGTTCTTGGGCCGACTGCTTCTGGCAAAAGCGCTTTGGCGGTGAAGCTCGCAAAAAAATTCAACGGCGAAATTATTTCGGCTGACTCGAGACAGGTTTACAAAGGCCTCGATATCGGCGCGGGGAAAATCACCAGACGCGAGATGCAAGGTGTTCCGCACCATTTGCTTGACGTGGCCAGTCCAAAAAAAGTTTTCACTGTTCAGGATTTTAAAAATTTGGGAGAAAAAGCGATAGAAGAAATTTTAGCGAAAGGTAAAGTGCCTATTATTTGCGGTGGCACTGGATTTTATATTCAAGCTTTGGTGGAAAACCAAGCGTTGCCGGACGTGCCGCCAAACAAAAAACTTCGTGCTGAACTTGGAGGCAAAACACCAGAAGAACTTTTCGAAATCTTGAAAAAGCTTGATGCGCGGCGCGCCGAAAGCATTGACCGGAAAAATCCACGCCGGTTGATTAGAGCAATTGAAATCGCTGAGGCACTTGGGAAAGTACCAGAAATAAAAACTGAACCAAAATATAATGTTTCTTACTTCAATACAGACATGCCTGACGAAATCTTGAAAAAAAGAATTCACAATCGCCTTTTGGGTCGCATGAAGCAAGGCATGGTTGCCGAAGCAAAGAATCTTCATGCGGACGGCCTTTCGTGGAAAAGAATGGAAGCGCTTGGTTTAGAATACAAATATCTGGCTTATTATTTGCAAAAGAAAATGACCAAAGAGGCGATGCTAGAAAAATTGGAAATGGAAATTTGGCATTATGCCAAGCGCCAGAGAACTTGGTTCAAAAAGAGAAATCAATAAAAAAAATCAGCCCCGCTCGTGTGACGAGCGGGGCTGTGGCGACAATCAGTAATCATCCGGCAGCGGCTTTCCCGGGCCACAGTAGTACGTGTTTCTGAAACAGTATTCCTGCCACCGCCTTGGCCACGCAAAGAAATTCATCATAATGACCAAGCGCCAGAGCTTCAAGAACACCCTGCGCCACATTTCTGTTCCTTCTAGTGACATAGTTTTACTCCTTTGCAGAACTATGACTGGCAAGCATAGTACAGTATAAACCAGACAAAGTCAAGCTTTTTAAACTTGCCCGGCGCGCTTAATAATCTGCTCTTCTTGAGGATTTTTCGATTCCAAATTGCCGATGATTTCTTTGGCCACAAATTCCACCGGCATATATTCCTCAAAATCAGCCGGTCTTTTCTCGTCAAATAAATTGGTTTTCATGCCACTCGGATAAACACCAATGACTTTTATGCCGGAACCTGCCAATTCGCCACGTAAAGAATCCGTGAAACCTTTGACCGCATGCTTGCTTGCGCAGTACATGGCCGAAAGCGGTCGGCCGGAAAGCGCACTGCTTGAAACGATATTTAAAATGATTCCGGTTCCCTTTTCTTTCATCACCGAAAGCGCTGCTCGCGAACCGTATGCCATGCCGAATAAATTTACTTCCATAATTTCGTGTGCACGCTTCATATCAACTTCTTCCACCGGCGCGCGCGGCAACCAAGCGCCAGCATTGTTTATCCAGATATCTATTTCGCCGAACTTGGACAAAACTCCTTCTTTTAAATTTGAAATTTCTGATTCTTTCGTAACATCAGCGGCAAACGGCGTCGCGCCGATGGCTTTGGCGGTTTCTTGAAGTTCTTTTTCGTTTTTGTCGGAAATCGCCACTCTCGCGCCTTTAGAAATTAAAATTTCTGCGAGCGCTTTACCCAAACCTCGCGCGCCGCCCGTAATAACAACCACTTTATCATTAAACATATATTTCATTATATATCAAAAATGCAATCTGATAATATAACTTATCGGCAAACCACCGGCTCGCAAAACATAAAAAGGTCTCACGCCTAAGTTAAGATAAGCACACTGCGACGTTCCTGGTTGAGGAAAATTTCCGGAAATATAATATTTTGCATTTTCTTTTTTTGATTCAAACACAATTCTTGAACGCTGATCCGCTGAAATAATCATGCTATTTTTAATCCCAGGATTGGTTTGCACAAAAACAGAAATATATTTGCTCGGGTCAACTCTCAAAAGATATTCAAGCGCTTGCTTGTACGCCAAACCCCAATAATCTCGGTCAAAATTGGCGCAATACTGAGATTCATTGCTCACGAAGACGTTGAAATAAATATTTTCAAACGGATGCAAGAGTACCATCCGGAAAATTATTTGAGAAACAGCAAAGACAGTTATTACGGAAAAAATAATCAGATTAATCTTTCTTTTTTCGCACCGCTTCCAAAGCGCATCAAATCCGATTATGGCAATGTAAATAAAAGCTGGATAAATAAAATACAAATGCCGCCAGCCATTGTATAAAGATGTCCGAAGCACGACGCAAAGCAAAAGCGGCAATATAAACCAGATTAGAAGATATACATGAAAAGTTTCATTGAGAAAGTGCATTTTTTGCTTTTTGATTTGAAGAAATAAATAGAAAATTCCGCATAAAAACAAAACCAAGTAAAAAATCGGCGTGGAAATGGCAATCCAAAGAAAGTTGAAGTGCCACGGAATTTGATTAGCAGAAATTTGCTCACCAAAATATATGTTATTCGTAGAAACGTTAAACGAAGCCGTAGATTGCAATGAGTGAATATAATTTATCGGTCCGCTCCAAGCGAAAGGCGTCAACATGAAAACTAAAATAATGAGAGTACATGGGTAAAGAAGTATAATTTTTATCAATTTTTTCCTTTCGTGTTTTTCTTTGGTTTGGAAATAATCCCTTGCGAAAAACATCAGCGTCGCAAACATAGCAATGACCACCACTGACCTTGTCGCTATCCCAACCGCGCAAACCAGAGCGTGAATGAGTGCGCGCTTAAGAGTCTTTTTTTCCAACACCAACAGCATGGTGTACGCTGAAAAAATCATCATCGCCAAAGCGCCAATATCCACAGAATTATAAAAAGCGTCGCCAAAGATGCGGGGCGAAACGAAAAGGAACAAAGTTGCAAGAAGGCTAAGGTAAAAATTCTTAAATTGTTTCAGGCAAAGCTTATAGAAGAAGATGAGTCCGAGCAAAAACAGCAAAAAAGTTAGAAAATGCCTGAGCAAATAAATTTGACGAATATCGGTAAATCCCGAAACGCGTTTGGCCAAAACAAGAACCGTTTCAAAAAATGGGCCATGAATGGCATTGTGTTCCAGCGCACAGTAGCCTTCCGTGCACACACCTTCGCCTTTAAATAAATTTACATACTGACTGACGGAAGCTTTTCCGAAAGCGTAATTGTTGGGATCATCCCAAGAAATACCATAATCTTTGAAAATAAAAATTCCAACAAGAAAAATTGCGATAAAGAAAAGATAAGCTATGAGATTTTTATTTTTCGCGCTCATTTTTTTCAAAACTTATGCCGATCCAAATTTCTCTCAAAATATAATAAATAAACAGGAATCCGAGCGTGAAGGAACCAGCGGTCGGCTTGCGTTTGCCGCCGGCGCGCAAAAGTTCCACTGTTGGAAATTCTTTTATTTTCATCTTAAGTTTGCCGGCGCGAATGGTGCTTTGCAATTCAATCTCATGCTTCGGTGCGTCTAGCATCATTCTTTTCATTGACGCTTTTTTGAAGCCACGAAAACCGTTCACCGGGTCTTTCACGTGCGTTTTCCAAACAAGATTTATAAAAAGACCGAAAAGGACTGGCACGTATTTTCTTAACAATAAAAAATCATCGGAATTATCGCTCTTTGCGCCCGGCAATATGTGGCGACCGGCAATGACCATATCATAACCCTCTTTGAGATATGAAATTATGCGCGGTATATCTTCGGGGTTTTCGTTGCCGTCGCCGGAAAAGAAAATCAAATTTTCAAATTTTGCGATATTCATACCCTCAACAAAGGCATTGCCGCGGCCAGTTTTCTTTTGGATATAAACAGGAAAGCCTTTATTTTTTATGAATTCCACTGTGCCATCGTTTGAACCCGGATCCATGAAAAAGACTTCGTCAGCCAAACCAAAAGGAATGCTATCCCAAATTTTCGGCAGAGCTTCTATTTCATTCCAGACCAACACAATTAGACTGACTTTTTCAGAAAGAGAATTTGAATTCGCCATTTTGATTTCATTATACTATATAAAAAACCAGTAACGCTTTTTGTTGTTACTGGTTTTGCTTGCCATAGTTTCCTCGCTGTTGTCGGATTACTTCTTCTATCGACTGAGCCACCCTTGTGCCAAGACCTTTGGGATTACGAATAGTTTCTGGCGTCTCAATAATCGCCGCAGGAATGTCTATATGTGAATGAATATCAAGATATTTATTCACCCACATAACACCACTCCAGCACAGAGAACGAGCAAGCAGACAACCCGCTGGAAGTTCTCTGTAAATCGTTCCCCAAAATAAGATTCCTGCCGGATGTTCTTCTCGCCAATGTCGAGGTATGAATTCAGGGCATTCCAACAAACCATCGAGAGTCTGGGCTCCCAGAAGCAACATTTTCTTCCTTTCGAGATGTTGACGAAGGCTCTTGCCCTCCACATAAGCCAGGTATTTCTGGTTGGCAGAACCTCTTGGCAATTTTAGGTTGGTACGTTGAAGCTCCGAGGAAAAAAGCGTGACCCTCATTTCGTTGACATAGAGACGGTCGGCTTTCAACTGAAAATCCTGCTTACTGAAGTAAGTATCGTCAACGACGACAACGTTTTGAGAGACACCTTCCACAGCGCACGTTTCATAATCACTTTCAAACATATATACCTCCTATTTAAATCTTCCTGTACTTTCATTCTGCGGGCAGTGTAGCAGAATTAAATTGTTCAATCAATCATATTGAATATTAGTTTTATTCTTATAGCGATATAGAGTTTTCCAGCAAGTATTTTTTAGCTTTTAGATATGGTTTCATATCATCTATTACCTTAAATCCCAGATATTCGCCTATTTTACTGTATTTCATATCTAATACAACCGAATCATCAATTAACCAAAAATCTTTAAGTTTTTCCAAGTCCGAGGTAATTTTTTCTTCTGGTAAAATTCTAATTTCATCACCGTATTTAATTGTTTCTTTGAATATTTCAAGGGAATATTCTGTATATTTTGTGATTGGTTTTCTAACTAACCTAACCCTCTGCGCTACAACCCCCTCTTTTTGTTTTAGTTCCAAAAAATTCCACCAGCTTTTCATCATTCCATGATCAAAAACTCCAGTCTTTTTATACGCGTCAAAATTATCTTTTTCCGATGAAATGTTAAAATCCTGAAGATATTCAAATCTGAACAGGGACTTTTTGGCAGACTGTAAGTGGTGCATTAAATCCACATATTTAAAGTTAACAATCCCTAAGCTGTTCTTTAAGTGGATCAATATATAACGAGTCTGACAATCCACCTTTTTCTGCCGCATCAATATTTAAAATACCCTGCAAATGATCATATTCATGTTGGAGAAGCCGAGCGAGAAATCCATCAGCTTTTTCTGAAATTATTTTTCCATTTTCATTAGCGTACTTGATAGTTATAGATTTTGATCTTTTAACGTCAGCAACTGTATACGCACAACTAAGGCATATTTCTCTGTAATAATTAAAATCTGCGGAAAACTCCATGATTTTTGGATTGATATATATTTTGAAGGAATCATCAACGTACGTTACAAAAACTGACTGACTTATACCAATCTGCGGTGCAGCCAAACCACGCCCGTATCCTGCTATTTTTCGATACTTACCAAGAATATCTTTTAATTTATTTCCGGTTTTGATTCCAACCTCAACCGAAACATCTTCGGTCTTTTTTCTAAGGATTGAATTTTGCGTCTCAACAAAAATAATTTCAGGACACTCATTAAATGTTGTAATTATAATTCGGTGCCTGTCTTCAATTCGTTTCAGAATTTCTTGGTTTGTAATTACGTCTTTCATACAACCAGTGTATCGATTTTTTAAAGTTTTTGCTATCCTGTTTACTCTATACAAAACTAAAAAAGTATCTCCTAAACGCCAGTCGTGCGACGCTCTAAACGGCGGGCCCACGAGGATTCGAACCTCGAACCTTCCTTTTGGAGAGGAATGTTTTACCATTGAAACTATAGGCCCTTAGGCGAGATTCTAGCACAAAAAATCCCTTTTTTGAAGGGATTTTTTGTGCTCTATTTCTTGCTTTCTTTGTGCGGCGTGACTTTTTTGCACCATTTGCAAAACTTTTTGAGTTCGATTTTGCGCTCCACTTTGCGCTTGTTTTTGCTTGACCAGTAGTTGATGCGTTTGCATTTCGTGCAGGCCAGTTTTATGAGTCGGTCTTGGGACATATGTTTAAAATTATGTTGGCTTAGATTACTATAAACTCCAGTAAAAAGCAAACTTTAATAGCTGGCTGTGAATTTTTGGAATAAATCCAATACTTTCTTGGTCTTTTCCCCCACTCGCCCGGAACCGACCAGCGCGCCGTCAATTGAGACAACCGGTACCACTTCTTTGAAGCTCGCAGTAAGAAAAGCTTCGTCGGCCGACCGCAATTCTTGGACGGAAATATCTCTTTCTTCAACATTCAAACCGGCTTTGCGCGCCAAATCAATGACCACCTTGCGCGTGATGCCGAGCAAAACGTTTTCTTTGGCGGTGATGATTTTGCCATCCTTCACAATGAAAAAATTGCTGGTGGAACATTCCAAAACTTTTCCTTGCGAGGTGTAAAGAACTTCCAGAGCGTTTTTTTCTTTTCTGGTTTTCTGGAGCATGACAGCCGTGATGTAGTTCGTCGTTTTGTATTGCGGATACTGGCGCTGATGTTCGTGTGAAATGAGTGTGGCGCCGTCGGTAAGATATTTTTCTGGAATGGCGCTGAATTCTTCAGCAAGAATGTAGAAAGTGGGAAAGTCACGGTCGTAATCGATGCCGCCAAGCGCGGCGCCGCCGGTCAGAATGAATTTGATATTTGTTTCTTTGAAACCGTTGGCTCTTATTAAATCATGTACTGCCTCTTCAATTTCCGCATCGGAAAACGGCACTTTTAAATCTAAAAAGATAGCAGATTTCTTGAAGCGTTCAAGATGGTCGGCAAACATAAACGGCTTTTTGTTGTGCGTCGTCATGGCTTCGTAGATGCCGTAACCGCGCAAAAGCCCAATGTCGTAGACACTCACTTCCGCTTGATCCACCGATTTGATTTTCCCGTTTAGATAACAATATGTAACCATGCTTTTTTGTGCGTAGGGAGGGATTCGAACCCCCGAAGACCATAGGTCGCTTGATTTACAGTCAAGTGCGATTGACCACTCCGCCACCTACGCAAGTGAAAAAAGTATAGCTCATTAAAGCCGAAAAATCTAGCCGAGAAATTATTTTGCCACCTCGCCGCTAAGCTCTAGGTCTTCGCGCATCAAGCTGCCTTTGCGGCCTTTTTTGACATCAAAAACAAATTGGCCGTCTTTGAGACTAACAGCCACTTCGCCGCCTTTGGCCACACCCTTGGAAATGATGAGCGAAGCCACCGGCGTGAGAATTTTATTTTGAATTAAGCGCTTAAGCGGACGAGCACCGTACTGCGCGCTGTAACCTTCTTTCGCGAGATAGTCGTTGATTTCCGGCGCCACTTCCAGCGTAATTTCTTTAGTCGCCAAGCGCTCTTTCACCTGATTAACTTGAATTTCCACAATTTTCTTGATGGCTTCGGCCGTGAGAATATCAAAGACCACAATGTCGTCGATGCGGTTTAAGAATTCCGGTCGGAAAAAATCTTTCAAGCTGTCCATCACTCGCGTTTTCACTTCTTCATAATCTTTGCTGCCGCCTTCTGCATCGTTGGAACCAAAACCAAATCGCTGCATTTTATCAATGTGGCCGGCGCCGAGGTTGGAAGTCATGATGATAATTGTATTTTTGAAATTGACTTTGCGGCCTTTGGAGTCGGTCAGATGGCCGTTGTCCAAAACTTGGAGCATGATGTTGAACACTTCCGGGTGCGCTTTTTCAATTTCATCAAGAAGAATCACGGAATATGGGCGATGACGAATCATTTCGGTAAACGTGCCACCTTCGTCGTAACCAATGTAGCCAGCCGGCGCGCCGATGAGTTTTGACACGGAATGCTTTTCCATATATTCGGACATGTCGATGCGGATGAGCGATTTTTCGTCATCAAACATAAACTCAGCAAGCGCTTTGGTGAGCTCGGTTTTGCCAACGCCGGACGGGCCGAGGAAAATGAATGAGCCGATTGGCCGGTTTGGATCGGCAATGCCGGCGCGCGAACGCTTCACCGTGTCGGCGATTTTCTTCACCGCTTCGTCCTGACCGACAATGCGTTTTTTCAAAACTTCTTCCATTCTGTTCAATTTTTCCGCCTCGCTTTCCAACATTCTTGAAACCGGAATGCCAGTCCACTTGGCCACCACGTCAGCAATATCTTGTTCAGTGATTTCTTCTTTCAGAATGCGGCGCGAGCTCTGAAGTTTCTTTAAGCGTTTGACTTTCGTTTCAATATCTTTTTCCAGCTGAGGAATTTTACCGTAACGAATCTCCGCCGCCTTGCCGAGATCGGCGCGAATTTCTGCCGCTTCGGCTTCAAGGCGCAATTTCTCCAGCTCTTTTTTGGTATTTTTAATTTCGTTCAGGATTTCCTTTTCGTTTTTCCATTTCAATTCGATTTCGGAAGTTTTCTCGTGCAAATCGGCCACGCTTTTTTCAATTTGCTTCACGCGGTCACGCGCCACTTTCGTGGTTTCTTTTTTAAGCGCTTCTTTTTCGATTTGAAGCTTCATAATTTTCGCGTGGGTTTCCTGCAAAATCGGCGGCATATTTTCCAGCGTGATTTTCAAATGTGAAGCCGATTCGTCAATCAAATCCACCGCTTTGTCTGGCAAAAATCTGTCGGTGATGTATCGACTGGAAAGATTGACGGCTGCGACAATCGCGTCGTCGGTGACGCGCACGCCGTGATAAAGCTCGTATTTTTCTTTTAAGCCGCGCAAAATCGTAATGGCATCTTCAACGGACGGCTCGTTCACAAAAACCGGCTGGAAACGCCGAGTGAGCGCCGGATCTTTTTCGATATGCTTTTGGTATTCCTTCAAAGTGGTGGCACCGATGGCTCGGAGTTCGCCGCGCGCCAAAGCCGGCTTCAACATATTGGAAGCATCGAGTGAACCTTCGGCCGCGCCGGCGCCAACGATCGTATGAATTTCGTCTATAAAAAGAATAACTTTGCCATTTGAACGCTCCATTTCTTTCAGAATATTCTTGAGCCGCTCTTCAAATTCGCCGCGGTATTTTGTGCCAGCCACGAGCGCGCCCAAGTCCAAAGAAACAAATTCTTTGTCTTTCAGAGATTCCGGCACGTCACCTTGAGCCATGCGCAGCGCCAAACCTTCAGCGATAGCGGTTTTGCCCACGCCCGCTTCGCCGATGAGCATCGGATTGTTTTTGGTGCGACGTGAAAGAATTTGAATGATACGATTGATTTCTTCTTCGCGGCCGATGACTGGATCAAGCTTATTTTCAGAGGCAAGTTTGGTGAGAGAACGCGTGTATTTTGCGAGCGCCTTAAACTTTTTCGGCGCTTGCGCGTCCGTCACTTTATTGGTCTTAAGTTCTTCCAACACGCGCACCACGTTTTCCTTATCAATTCGGAAACGCGTCAAAAGATCCCGCGCCGCGCCAGGAATTTCCAAAATGGAAATGAAAAGATGTTCGGTCGAAATGAATTCGTCGTTGAGCGAACGTGCCACTTTCACTGCGCCTTCAATCGCCTGGGCCAAATCCGGCGTGAGGTAAATTTGGTAAGAAGGATTGAGTGTGGAGCCGCCTTCGGGTGCTTCAATGGAATCCAGAAGTGAATCGGTAAGCAAAATCGTATCAACTTCCAGTTTGTCCAAAATGGACGCGACCATGGATTCTTCCTGAAGAATCAATGCAGCCAAAAGATGGATTGGATTGACGTGGTTTTGGCCGCGCTCAATTGCGAGCTCATGCGCTCGGCGAATCGCCTCCTTGGCTTTGGTTGTAAATTGGGTTAGTGGTGGCATTATTTTTGGCAATTATAGACTGGATTTTACTTAAAGTCAAATTTAATTCCCTCTTGGTTGTGCCTCTTCCGAAACTGAAACGCAAAGATGATTCTCGGCACAATTTTCCCATTTTCCCTAGCGAATCCACAACGTACGAATAAGAATTTTCCGACAGATTCAAGCAGGAACTGGCGGAAGAACAACTTATGCCGGCCTGATCAAGCTTGATAACGGCAAATTCGGCATCCAGCCCCGGCACACATATATTTACGTTGTTGGGTAGGCGCTTGGTGCGGTCGCCGTTTAGAGTGACATTTGGAATTATTTTCATGAGCGTCTCAAAAAAATAATCTCGAAGCGACGTAAGCCGAGCCGATTCTCCTTCGCGCATCGTCTGCGCTTTTTCCAAAGCCAAAGCTGTGCCGACAATCGCTGGCACATTTTCCGTGCCTGAACGCAAGCCTTTTTCTTGGCCGCCGCCAAAAATTATCGGCTTGATGGAAACATTTCGCCGAATTGCGAGCAAACCCGCACCTTTCGGCCCGTAAATTTTTGACGCGTCCAAAGTCATCATATCCACGCCAAGCTTCTGGAAACTCAAATCCAAATAGTTGGCGGCTTGGCTAGCGTCGGTGTGAAGATAAGGAAAATTTTTAAAACCTTCCGGCCTAATGACTCTAGAAATTTCTCGCAAAGGTTGAATCGTACCGATTTCGTTGTTGGCAAGCATGACTGAAACCAAAACCGTGTTCGGTTTTAAAGCCGCTTTAATTTTTTGCGGATCAACAATGCCGTTTTCTTCCACTTCGATATAACTCACTTCCCCGCCTTCCTGTTCAATATGTTTGCAGGCTTCAAGCACGGCCGGATGCTCAATGTTTGTAGTAATAATGTGCGGCTTGAATTGTTTTTTAAAAGCTTCAAAAACACCCAGAATTGCCAAGTTGTCGGCTTCGGTGCCGCTGCCGGTGAAAACCATTTCCTCCTGCCGAATATTTAACAAGCCAGCAATTTTCTGCCGCGCGTTTTGCACCGCTGCTTTTGCCACCAAACCTTCTTTATATATAGCCGAGGGATTGCCAAAATCGCGTAAAGCAAAAGGCGCCATAGCCTTAGCCACCTTTTTATCCAAAGGCGTCGTGGAAGCATAATCCAGAAAAATGCGTTTGCTCATACGGTTATTGTACAGTAAAATGCTTGTATGCACATAGATAATGTCACGCTCGTGTATTTGCTGGTGGCGCTCGCCGTGCTTTTTTTAATTTGGATTTTTCGATTGGAAATCAGACTGTCGCGCTTGCTCATCGGCAAAAACGCCAAGACTTTGGAAGACACTTTCGTTTCGATCACAGCCGACATCAAAGACATTCAGCAATTCAAAAAAGAAATGGAACACTACCTCGCGCACGTGGAAAAACGGCTCAAGCGCAGCATTCAAGGCGTGGAAACGACGCGATTTAATCCGTTCAAAGGCACCGGTTCCGGCGGCAATCAAAGTTTTTCCGTCGCTTTTGCGAATGAGAAAGGCGATGGCATCGTCTTGACAAGCATGTACGCGCGAGACAGGATAAGCATGTTCGCCAAACCGCTCAAGGCTTTTAAGTCCGAATTTGACCTTTCAGAGGAAGAAAAAGAATCCATTGATAAGTCAAAGGAGAGCTTGGCGCAGTAAATCAGAAAAATTGGAAAAGACAAAATCTACAACCAAAGAACGCCCATTCGACGAGCTCAGGGCAAGGCCGCCCGTGGTCGCAATCATGGGACACGTTGACCACGGCAAGTCAACGCTTTTGGACTACATCAGAAAAACAAACGTCGTGGACACGGAAGCTGGCGGCATCACTCAGAAAATTTCGGCGTATGAAGTCGTACACAAGAGCACAGACGGCAAGGAACATAAAATCACTTTTCTTGACACACCAGGCCATGAAGCTTTCACCGCCATCAGAGCGCGCGGCGCAAACGTCGCCGACATCGCGCTTCTTGTTGTTTCTGCCGAAGATGGCGTGAAGCCGCAAACCATTGAAGCGCAAAAAATTATTGAGAAAGCAAAAATTCCTTTAATTATTGTCGCGACAAAAATTGATAAACCCGGTGCGGATTTGGAAAAAGTAAAAAACAGCTTGGCCGAAAATGGCATGTATGTGGAAGGCTACGGCGGCACGCTGTCTTTCGTGCCAGTTTCGGCGAAAACCGGCGAGGGCATTCCTGAATTGCTGGATGTCATTTTGCTCGCCGCTGAACTTGAAGAACTCGTGGGTGATGTTTCCAAACCTGCCGAGGGTGTTGTGATTGAAGCCAATTTGGACAAGAAGAAAGGCATTGCCGCCACGCTCATCATCAAAGACGGCACGCTGCGCATCGGCAATTACATTGCGACCGACAACGCTTTTTCTTCAGTGAGAATCATGGAAAATTTCCTCGGCAAAGCGCTCAAAGAAGCCACTTTTTCCAGTCCGGTGCGGATTATCGGCTGGAATACCCTGCCGGTTGCTGGCTCACCTTTCGTGGTTTTTGACTCAAAGAAAGACGCTGAAGAATATGTGCTGAAACACATAAAAATCAAAAAAACCGAGCCGGCAAAAACCGAAAATTCAGAAGAGATGCAAATTATTCCCATCGTTATCAAAGCCGAGAACGTGGGCGGCCTGCAAGCGCTGGAACACGAAATCGCCAAAATCAAGAACGAGAAAATAAAAATTAAAATTATTGCTAGCGGCGTCGGAGAAATTTCCGAGAACGACGTGAAAGCGGCCGGCGGGCGAAAAGACACGATTGTGCTCGGCTTTTCTGTGAATATTGGAGCCGAAGCGCGTGCCCACGCCGAAAAACTCGGCATCAACATTCAGATTTTTGACATTATCTATAAGCTTTCCGAATGGCTGGAAGCGCTCGTGACCGAACGCACGCCGAAAGTGAAAGTTGAAGAATCCACCGGCATAGCAAAAGTCTTAAAGGCTTTCAGTGCAAACAAAGACAAGCAGATTCTCGGCTGCCGCGTGGAAAAAGGCCAGATTCTCATGAATGCTGAAGTGAAAATTATGCGCCGCGATTTTGAAATTGGCCGCGGTCGCGTCCGTGAAATGCAAAAATTTAAGAATCGCGTGAGCGAAATTGGCGAAGGTCAAGAATTCGGCACCATGATTGAGTCCAAAACCAACATCGCGCCCGGCGACAAACTTGAAGCGTTTCAGATTGTGGAGAAATAACTCATGAATTACAAAAATATTAAACTTGAAGAACTCATCCGCCAGCTGGCCGCCGAATTTCTTCAACGCGAATCAAACAAATCATCTTTAGTGACCGTGACGCGCGTGGAACTGGCAGAAAAACTGAACCAAGCCACCGTACTCTTCACCGTTTTGCCGGAAGAAAAAGAAAACGAGGCACTGGAGTTTGTGCGCCGAAAAAGAACCGACTTCAGGAAATATGTCACGGAACATGCTAAAATGGGACGCATACCGTTTTTTGATTTTGACCTTGATTTAGGCGAAAAAAATCGTCAAAGGATTGAAGAAATCAGCAAAATAAATTAACGGCGTAGTAAGTAAAATAATCGGCGTAGTAGCCAAGTGGTAAGGCAAGGGTCTGCAAAACTCTTATACGGCGGTTCGATTCCGCCCTACGCCTCAAGGATTTTATATTTATTTTAACTCGCTCTGGTAATATTACTCTATGCCAAAGCAAAGAAAATGGACAGAGAAAAACTTGATTAACGCCGCCAGCAAATCAACAAGCGTTAGACAAGTTATATCGAAGTTGGGATTAGTTGAAGCTGGTGGAAACTATGAACAGATAAAAAAATATCTGAAGTTTTATAAAATTGATACCAAACATTTTACCGGTGTGGGCTGGAGTAAAGGTTTGAGAAGAATTGGCAAACCAATTCTTTCTTTAGAGTCAATTTTAACTATAAATAATTACTACCAGAGTTTTCATCTTAAAAATAGACTTTACAATGCTGGTATAAAAGATAAGAAATGCGAAGAGTGTGGTTGGGCAAAAATGTCCGAAGATGGTAGAATACCTCTTGAATTAGATCATATAAATGGCGACAGACATGATAATAGGCTTGAAAATTTAAGAATTCTCTGTCCTAATTGTCACAGTCTAAAAACCACCCACAGAGGTCTAAATCGAACAAAACGCTCGAGTGGTGAAATTGGTAAACACGCAACACTTAAAATGTTGTGAGGACAAAACCTCTTGCCGGTTCGATTCCGGCCTCGAGCACATTAAACTAGATTTTAGGCGGTTTTTGTGATATAAAAGTTTAAACCGCCCATAGCTCAGTTGGTAGAGCAGTCGCCTCTTAAGCGAACGGTCGTTGGTTCGAATCCAACTGGGCGGACTCGGAAATCGTTTTTGACGCAATAAACTTTTAATAATGCTGGGGTGGCGAAATTGGCAGACGCACTAGCCTTAGGAGCTAGCGACCGCAAGGTCATGGAGGTTCAAGTCCTCTCCCCAGCACCAAAATTCCCTTCTTTTACTTTAATTGCCACAGACTTGACTTTTTGGCTATATTTGTGTTATTATCACGAAGGATTTACGTGTTCTATGAAAAATTAAACCTATAACTGAAAGGATAGGTGGACAATGACAACTAAGAACAAGTGGTTTGCCGGACTGTTGTTTGGGTCGATAGTAGTGATAGTAGTGGTGGCATTCATCATGTGGTACTACGTGGAAGGAAGTTCATGGTGGCTGAACGCTACGTTTGTAGCTACATGTTTGATTCTGGCCGCAATCTTCGTATGGCTACTCATTCTTGTGGCAAAGGTGGGCTTTGCTTACTTGGCGGAAGTTGACTGCCTTGTCACATACGTTCGTGAGGGACAGTTCAAATACCTCATGAACGGCGAAGTTCTTGAGAGAATCCTTTATCGGTTGCGCGACCACTATGTGGATCAAGAAACCGGTGATGTCTTGGCGTATGCCGACCTTGCAACACAAGAAGAACGTGATGAAAAGAGGCAGATTCATGACAAAACAACCTGGTTTGAGAAGTTGTTCGGTGTCTACTGGGTCGGATTGCCGCCTAAGAAAATCCTCAAGTATCAGTTTGTCAGAGAGCGTTTTGAACGTCCAGACGACCGTGCAAAAGAGGATGATGATCCGAACTACCAGCTCGTAAATGATAGATGGCGTGTTGTGCGCCGAGATGACTACACCAATTATCTGGCATTTCAGCACAACTATCCTTTACTC
>CAYXSG010000007.1:0-20086 GCA_964467325.1 uncultured Candidatus Saccharibacteria bacterium | reverse complement strand
TCAAAATATTTGCCCGTCAAAATAATTTCCACTTTGTCGCCGTTTAACGCATGGTTTACGAACTCTGGTTCAATGACTACGTCTTCTTTAAAACCTTCCAATTCAACATAACCGACACCTTTTGCGGTGGTGCGGATGGTGCCAACCTGAGCGGATTGCGCTTTTTTCATAGAGTATCTCAAACTATAGCAGAACGAGGGCTTATTGACCATTTTTAAATCATCTGTTAGGATAGCGCTCATGTTGATGATTCGATTACAGCGAGTGGGACGCAAGCACGAACCGACCTTTCGGCTCGTTTTGACCGACTCCAAAAACAGTACGAAAAGCGGCAAGTATTTGGAAGTGCTCGGCGCTTACGATCCGCGCCAAAAAGACAAGACCGCGATTGATGCCGAGAAAGTGAAACACTGGATTTCAAAAGGCGCGCAAGTTTCCGACACGGTCCACAACATGCTCATTTCAAAAAAGATTATTACCGGTAAAAAAATTAACGTTTTGCCGCTTAAGAAACCGCCGGTGAAGAAAGAAGAAACTCCAGCCGCTGCACCAGCTGCTGCGCCTGTACCAGAGCCAGCAAAGTAGTGCATTGACGCATTCTATTGGCTTGCTAAAATTGAGCCAGCAGTAATTTAATATAACTCGCATACTGCACGAAAAAAATTACCATGATGGAACAAGATACCCAGTTTCTTGAATTTGTTGTTAAAGCGCTCGTGGACAATCCGGCTGATGTGAAGCTCGTTCGCACGGTGGACGAGATGGGCGTGCTCATGACGCTCACCGTGAACCCAGCTGACATGGGCAAGGTGATTGGCCGCTCGGGCAACACCGCCAAAGCGATTCGCACACTGCTTCGCGTCGTTGGCATGAAGAACAACGCTCGCGTCAATTTGAAAATCAATGAGCCGGAAGGCGGCATGAAACCAGAGAGAGCCGCTTCGAACTCTGCTACGAAAACCGTGGACGAAGCGATGGCCGACTTGGCGCTCTAAATTACACTCTAGTCAAAAATAAAAACCTGTGGTATTATATTGCCACAGGTTTTTATTATGAATTTTCATATCATTACATTATTTCCAGACGCTTTCAGCTCGTACCTCGGCGAGTCGATTTTGCGCAGGGCGATAGAAGACAAAAAAATCAAAGTAAAGTTTTACAATCCTCGCGACTTCGAAAAAGATCCGAAGTGGCGCATTGACCAAAAGCCGTACGGCGGCGGTCCGGGCATGGTGATGAGAGCGGAACCGGTCATTAAAGCGATTGAAAAAGCCCTTCGACTTCGCTCAGGGCAGACGGCTCCAAAAAAAATAAAAATTATTTTTTTGTCGCCGTCTGGCAAACTTTTTGACACCGCATACGCCAAAGCTACCGCGAAAAAATATACCGACATCGTTATCGTCTGCGGCCGATACGAAGGCATAGATGCACGCGTGAAAAAAGTGTTCAAAATGGAAGATATTTCCGTCGGACCGTTCGTCGTCACCGGCGGCGAATTGCCAGCCATGATTTTGCTCGACTGCATCTCTCGCCAAATCCCCGGCGTCTTGGGCGACATCAACTCTCTGGAAGAAAACCGCGTAGCTTCGCCGGACGTCTACACTCGCCCCGAATCTTTCACCTACAAAACCAAATCCTACCGCGTGCCCAAAATCCTCTTGTCCGGCAATCATGCGAAAATTGAGGAGTGGAAGAAAAGCAAGAATAAGATATAATTAAAAAAATTTTATGGATAATGAAAGTAATAGATACGATACTCCGACAAACATAATCAAAAAAGAGGTAGACATGTATAGGGGTATGTTAAATTCTAAAAAATCACTAGGTCTTAGGATTGCTACTATCACCATTTCATTTTTAATTTTCCTGATTCCAGGTTCTGTTTTGGTTGTTATGGGTGTTGTTGGTCTTATATATGAACATATTAATAAAAATCCCCAGATTCTATTTGTTTTATTTCTGGGTCTATTACTTATTTTTGTAGGAGTAAGGGTAACTATTTCAAATCTTAAGTCTTCTAAAAAAGTAGTATAATACTCATCACAAGCTTATAAGCTAATATAAAAGATATGTTAGTACCTATCATCGTTGTCGTTTTGCTTCTGTTGTTTTGGTCGCTCAAGATTGTTAAGGAATACGACCGAGGGGTGATTTTCTTTTTGGGGAAATGCACGGGCGTGCGCGGACCGGGACTGATTATTTTGATTCCGATTTTTGAAAGGATGACCAAGGTGACGCTTCGGACTATCACGATGAATATTCCGTCGCAGAAAATTATTACGAAAGATAATGTGTCCATAGATATTGCTGCGGTGGCGTACTATCACATCGTGGATCCGCAGAAATCTGTTGTGGCGATTGAAGATGTGTACAATGCTGTCAATCAAATCAGTCAGACGACCGTGCGCAATGTCATCGGCCAGTTTATGTTGGACCAGCTTCTCTCGCAGACTTTGGACATCAACCAGCAAATTCAAAACGTGATTGATACGCACACCGAGCCGTGGGGCGTGGCGGTGACGGCGGTGGAAATCAAAGACATCACTTTGCCCGACAACATGCAGCGCGCGATGGCCAAGGAAGCCGAAGCGGAGCGAGAGCGCCGAGCCAAGATTGTGGCTGCTCAAGGCGAATTCCAAGCTGCAGTCAAGCTCGGCGAAGCAGCCGACATCATTTCCTCTCATCCGGTCGCGCTTCAGCTTCGCACGCTCCAAACCATGTCCGAAATCGCTACCGAGAAAAATTCCACTATCATTTTCCCCGCGCAGTTTATGACAACTGTCGAAGAAGCCTTCAAGATGATTAAAACCGATTCGAAGAAGAGTTAGAAATGAAAGACGCAATTATCATTCTGGGCGGCGGAATAAATAAAGATGGAAATTTACCTAAAATTCCAAAAGAAAGAGTAGAAAAAGGGGTTGAGATATGGAAAGGTGGTTCAGCGAAGAAAATAATTGTGAGTGGAAAGTACGGATTCTGGCTCGATGAATTAAAGCAGGTTCCCCCGAAAACTGAAGCTGCTGCGATGAGGGATTACGCTTTGTTGCTTGGTGTGCAAGCTGAGGATGTAATTCTTGAGGAGGACTCTAAAGATACTATTGGAAATGCTTATTTCGTGAAGGTAAATATTCTTGAGAAAAATAATTGGAGAAATATCGTGGTTGTCACTTCTGATTATCACCTTACTCGTACAGAATTTATCTTTAATTTAGTGCTCGGCAAAGAATATAATGTTGAATACATACCGGTTCAGCATCATTTCACCGCAGAAGACAGAGCGTCTCGCGAAAAAATTGAAGTAAAAACTATTGAAGTTTTGAAACACATAATGGGTGATATTGAGATTGGCGACACTAATGCTGTTAAAAATGCTTTGTTTGATAAGCATCCAGGCTACGCCAAAAATCCTAAAATATCACTGGAAAGTCTTAAGCTGATGCTTGGACGAGGAATGAAAGTGTAAGAAAATAATTAAAAACTAGTATTTGATTTTTGGAAGTATTTTATCTATACTTACGGTGTATGAATAATCTTGCTTTAAATCCTAATGAAAAAAAGGAGATTTTGCGTCTAAAACGCAAGTCTTTTGATAATCTTAAAAAACAAGACCAAAATATCTTGCTCACACTTGCTGCAAAGGATTTTTCGAAGCGGTTTGGCGAAACTATTCGAGAATTAGCAAATGAATAGGTTATCTTATCCGGATAAAGATTTAATAAAAAGTTGGATAAAACTATTGAGTTCGAGTCCAAATTTTTTACAAGAATATCTGCCTCTTATTGATGAGAATTGGTATGACGAAGTAATGTCTCCTATTGAAATGGTCCAGTTCCCTTATTATGAACAGGATGTACATATTCAGGCTGCGCATATATTTTATAAATTAACCAAAAACCACTATTTCATAGATGGAAATAAAAGGACTGCTGTTGTAATTATTTATCTTTTTCTAATTATAAATAGGTTAACTTTTAAAATAAGCCCTGAAGAATTAAAAAGTCTTGCTAAAAATACAGCAGAAGATTCTATCAAAGAAATTGATTGTTCCGATCCTATAAAGGCTGTTGTTGTACTTTCTTCTATATTTAAGGATATAACGATATCTATTTGATTTGCTTAGTTGACAGCAAAATCAGGGTGTGATAGGGTGTCTGTACTAAACGCTCGATTGTGTTATGGCCAGCGTGGATTATTAACAAGCAATAATATTGCTATTTTTATACGTTTGCCATGAACACTCAATGGGAAAAGAAGTATTTCGGTCGTTTTAAAGAGCCGCTTTCCGAGATGCCAAATCTCGTGGAAGCGCAGATTAACTCTTTCAAGTGGCTGCTTGAGTCCGGCGTGGAAGAAGTGTTTAAAGAGTTTTCTTCTATTCAGGATTACTCAAAAAAGAAATTTGAATTGGATTTTGTCGGCTTCAAGCTCGGCGAGCCGCAGTACGACGAATTTTATGCAAAAGACAATAAGCTTTCGTACGAAGCGCCTCTTAAAGTTACAGTTAAGTTAAAAAATAAAACTTTCGGCGGCACGAAAGAGCAGGAAATTTTCATGGCGGATTTGCCTTTGATGACCAATCACGGCACGTTCATCATTTCCGGTATTGAACGCGTGATTGTTCCTCAGCTCGCGCGTTCTTTCGGCGTGTTTTTCACTGCGAACGAAATTAAAGGCAAAACTTTCTTCGGCGCAAAAATTATTCCTTCTCGTGGCGCTTGGATTGAAATTGAATCCGAAGCCGACGGCTCTTTATATGTGCGCATTGACCGCAAGCGCAAGTTCCCAGCGGTTTCCTTGCTCCGAATTCTCGGCGCGCAGACCGATGCGGACATTCATGCGCTTTTCTCAGGCAATCCAAACGCGAAATCTGCCATTGAGAACACGCTGGCGAAAGACCATGCCAAGACAGCTGAAAACGCTTTCATTGAAATTCATAAACGCCTCCGCGACGGCGATTTGGCCACGGCCGACAACGCCCGCGAGTTCATCAATTCCATTTTTCACAAAGATCGCTATGACATTTCACGCGTGGGCCGCTTCCGTTTCAACAAGCGTTTCGGCAAGTCGATGAAAGAAGCTGATTTGGAGCGCCGCACGATTTCTCTCGATGATGTGGCGACCATCATCAACAATATTATTGAGCTCAACAATACCGAGAACGCGCACGAAGACGACATTGATCACCTCGGAAGCCGCCGCGTGCGCTACGTGGGCGAATTGCTTCAGCAAAAAATCCGCGTCGGCATGAGCCAGATGAAACGCAATATTCAGGACCGAATGTCTACAATTGAATCTGATGTCACGATGCCGGTGCAATTTATTTCGCCAAAACCTTTGCAAGCGCGTATCAAAGAATTTTTTACAACGAACCAGCTTTCGCAGTTTGCTCAGCAGGAAAATATTCTCTCCGAACTTGAGCACTTGCGCACACTTTCTGCGCTCGGTCCCGGCGGTCTCGACCGTTTGCGCGCCGGCTTTGAAGTCCGCGACGTGCATCCTTCGCACTACGGTCGTCTTTGTCCAATCCAAACGCCGGAAGGTCCAAACATCGGTCTCATTTTGCGTCTTTCCACTTACGCCAAACTCAACGAATTCGGCATGATTGAAACGCCATACGCAAAAGTCAAAAACGGCAAAGTGACCGGCGAGATTGATTACATGAACGCTTTGGAAGAGGAATCTTACAACATTGCTCACGCCGCAACACCTTACGCTGAAGACGGCACGATTTCTGTGAACGAAGTGGAAGTGCGGGCGAGCGGCGAGCCAGCTGTGGTTCCAAAAGACAAAGTAGACTTCATTGACGTGGCAACCAACCAAGCTTTTTCTGTTGCAACGTCCATGATTCCATTCTTAAATCACGACGACGCGGCGCGCGCACTCATGGGTTCCAACATGCAGAAGCAAGCCACGCCTTGCATCATTCCGGAAGCGCCGCTTGTGGCGACCGGCATTGAAGAAAAAGCGGCGCATGACAGCGGCCGACTCATTATTGCGGAAGAAGCTGGCACCGTGACGGCGGTAGACTCTCGCCACATTGTGGTGAAAAACAGCAAAGGCAAAGAGCATGAATACAGACTCGTGAGTTTCTCCAGAACGAACGGCTTCACTGCTTTTCATCAGCGACCGGTAGTCAATTTGGACGAAAAAGTTTCTAAGGGCGATCTTTTGGCCGACACTTCTTCTTCCGACCGCGGCCAGATGGCGCTTGGTCAAAACATGCTCATCGCCTTTATGAGTTGGTCGGGCAACAACTACGAAGACGCCATTATTCTTTCGGAAAATCTCGTCAAGGAAAGCAAATTTACTTCCATCCACCTTGAAGAATTCGTGGTCAATGTGCGCGACACGAAGCTCGGACCGGAAATTACGACTCATGACATTCCAAACGTTGGCGAATCAAAATTAAAAAATCTCGACGAAGAAGGCATCATCAGAATTGGTGCAGAAGTACGGCCGGGTGACATTCTGGTTGGTAAAATTACGCCTAAAGGTGAAACTCAGCTCACGCCAGAAGAGCGTCTCTTGCGATCCCTCTTCGGCGAAAAAGCGCGCGACGTGAAAGACACGTCCAAGCGGCTTGAAAACGGCAAACGCGGTCGCGTGATTTCCGTGAAAGTTTTCTCACGCGAAAAAGGCGACAAACTGGACTCAGGCATCATCAAGCGCATCAACATTGAAATCGCCCAGCTTCGAAAAGTTTCTGTTGGTGACAAACTCGCCGGCCGCCACGGCAACAAAGGCGTTATCTCCAGAATTTTGCCTGTTGAAGACATGCCTTACCGCGAAGACGGAACGCCAATTGATATGATTTTGACGCCGCTCGGCGTGCCTAGCCGTATGAACTTGGGACAAATTCTGGAATTGCACTTGGGTTTGGCTGCTCACACTTTGAATTATCAAGCCATCGTGCCGCCATTTACCGGCGCCACCGACGTGGAAATCAAGAACGAACTCGTGCGCGCTGGTTTCAAAACCAACGGCAAGATGAAACTCTTTGACGGCCGCACCGGCGAAGCCTTCCAGCAAGAAATCGCAGTTGGCTACATGTACATTCTGAAACTTCACCACATGGTGGAAGACAAAATTCACATGCGCTCCATTGGTCCTTACTCGCTCATCACGCAGCAGCCGCTCGGCGGCAAGGCTCAGCAAGGCGGCCAGCGCTTTGGCGAAATGGAAGTCTGGGCACTCTTGGGCCACGGCGCAGCTTACAACTTGCGCGAAGTTTTGACGATTAAATCCGACGATATTCAGGGCCGCTCCGCCGCATTCGACGCCATCGTCAAAGGCAACGACTTGTCAGCACCAAACACGCCAGCATCGTTTAGTGTGCTCATGAGTAACTTGAAAGGTCTTGGGCTGGATGTGGAGCTTAAAAAGAAAAACCAAAAATAATTTATGAACCCAAAACCACGTTTAAACGAACAGTCTGGCTTTGACGAAATCTTGCTCAAAGTCGCTTCGCCGGAAAAAATCAAAGAATGGTCTTTTGGTGAAGTCACGAAGCCTGAGACCATCAACTACCGCACGCAGCGTTCAGAAAAGAACGGCTTGTTTGACGAGAAAATTTTCGGACCGGACAAGGATTATGAATGTTATTGCGGAAAGTATCGCGGCATTCGTTACAAGGGTATTGTCTGTGAGAAATGCGGCGTGGAAATTACACGCTCCATTGTGCGCCGCGAACGCATGGGTCACATTGACCTCGCAACGCCAGTCTCTCACATTTGGTTTTTGCGCTCCATGCCATCGCGCATCGGCATGATTCTTGGTCTAAATACGCCTGATTTGGAAAAGGTGATTTATTTCGCAGGCTACATCATCACGTCCGTCAACGAAGACGAACGCGCGCAAATTGTCCGCGATTTGGAATCGGAATACAAGACGAAAGTTAAAAATCTTCAGGATGAAAAATCCAAGGAAGCGATGAAGGAGCTGTTCTTGCAAACCAAGAAAGACATCGATTCCATTCAGGAGGGTCGCGTGCTGGACGAAGTGGAATATCACAGTTTCTCAATTAAATACGGCACGCTTTTTGAAGCGGGCATTGGCGCGGAAGCGATTTACAATCTATTTAAAAATATTGATCTCAAGAAGCTTGTTGCGAAACTTGAAGCTCAGCTTGAAAAAGCGGGCTCGGCGGAAAGCGACCGGTTGGATAAGCGACTTTCGCTCTTGCGAGCGATGGTGCGCACGGAAATTCGTCCAGAATGGATGTTCTTGACGCGCATTCCGGTAATTCCGCCAGGCCTTCGACCAATGGTGCCGCTTGATGGTGGCCGTTACGCCACTTCGGACGTGAACGATTTGTATCGCCGCGTTATCAACCGCAACAACCGTTTGGCCAAACTCAAAGAAATTAATGCGCCGGACGTGATTTTGAGAAATGAAAAGCGTATCTTGCAGGAAGCAGTGGACTCTTTGATTGATAATTCCATCCGTCACGGCAATGCTTCGCAATCTGCTGTAAATCAGTCGCAACGCCGCTCGCTCAAATCTCTTTCTGACAACCTCAAAGGCAAGCGGGGACTTTTCCGCGCCAACTTGCTCGGCAAACGTGTGGACTATTCCGGCCGCTCGGTCATCGTGGTTGGCCCAAGTCTTGCGTTGAATGAATGCGGTTTGCCAAAACTCATGGCTCTCGAACTTTTCCGCCCATTTGTGATTTCCGAACTCTTGAAAAAAGAATTGGCTTATAACATCCGCGGCGCTGGCCGACTCATTGACGACGGCATTCCGGAAGTTTGGGCGATCCTTGAAGACGTGATTAAAGACAAATACGTGCTTCTAAATCGCGCGCCAACTTTGCACCGCCTCGGCATTCAGGCATTCAAGCCGAAGCTCATCGAAGGCTCAGCTATTCAAGTGCACCCACTCGTTTGTACGGCTTTCAACGCCGACTTCGACGGTGACCAAATGGCTGTGCACGTGCCGCTTTCTAAAGAAGCGCAGCTCGAAGCCCGCGAAATCATGGCGTCGGATAAAAACATTTTGAAGCCAGGCAACGGCGAGCCGACTATTTCGGCGAAAATGTTGGACATCGTGCTCGGCTGCTACTGGATGACTAAGCTTGTCGCCGGTGAAAAAGGCGAAGGCAAATATTTCCCTGGTTCCAACTCAGCCATCACCGCGCACGACTTCGGCGAGCTTGGATTGCGCGCAAAAATTAAAATTTTGCCGAAAAATACTCCGAAATATTCCCAATTTGATGGCAAGCCATTTGAAACTTCTGTCGGCCGCTTGCTTTTCAACGGCGTGCTGCCGAAGGATTATCCGTTCATCAATTCGGAAATCAACCGCAAGAAGATGGGCCAGATTGTGAATGATTTGATTGACAAGTATGGCATTGAAAGCATTCCATCCATCATGGATCGCATCAAAGAATTCGGCTTCAAATATGCCACTCATTCTGGCATCACTTGGGGCATTGACGACGTTCAGATTCCGGCCGGCAAAGCCGGAGTGATTGCCGATTCTCACGCTGCCGCTGGCAAAGTCACCGCTCAATACAACGAAGGTTTGCTTTCCGACGACGAGCGCAAGCGCAGCATGATTGAAATTTGGCAAGGTGCGAAAGGTAAAATTGAAAAACTGATTCCGGAAACTCTAGACAAAAACGGCTCGGTGCACGACATGGTGATGTCCGGCGCTCGCGGTTCGCTCGCGCAGATTGTCCAGATGGCTGGTATGAAAGGCTTGATTACGAACACCGCCGGCGACACGATTGAATTCCCAATTCTCTCTTGTTCCAAAGAAGGTTTGACGCCGATTGAATATTTCATCACCACGCACGGCTCCCGAAAAGGTCTCACCGACACCGCGCTCAACACCGCCAAAGCCGGCTATCTCACACGCAAGCTGTTCGTGGTCGCTCAAGACACGATGATTGGCGAAGAAGATTGTGGTACCAAAGACGGCATCTGGGTCAAACGTGATTCTGGCAACGGTCTTGAAGTGCCGCTGTCAAAAACCATTAAAGGCAGAATTGCGGCAGACGACATTGTTACCGCCAACGGCAAAACCCTATTCAAAAAAGGTCATCTTTTAACCAAAGACGATGCGGTGAAAGTGGAGGAAGCTGGCATTACGGAAACTTACGTTCGTTCACCGATGACTTGCCGTTCCGTGGTGGGCATTTGCGCACATTGTTACGGTCACGATCTCGGCCGAAATAAAATGGTGGAAGTGGGTGAAGCGGTGGGCACGGTGGCTGCTCAGGCCATCGGCGAGCCGGGCACTCAGCTTACGATGCGTACCTTCCACACTGGAGGTACGGCACAGATTGGCGGCGACATCACTCAAGGTTTGCCACGCGTGGAAGAAGTGTTTGAAAAGCGTTCGCCAAAAAATCCAGCCACCTTGGTGCGCGTGGACGGCGTAATTTCCGAAATCCAAGATACCGGTAAAGAAAAAATTGTCACAGTGCTTCCAGACGTAGCTTCAAAATCAAAAAAGAAAGGCGAGACTGAATACACTGTCAATTACAACCGCATTATTCTCGTCAAAGTGGGCGACAAAGTGAAAAAAGGTGACATTATCACCGACGGTTCAGCCGACATCGACGAAGTCTTCACTTACGGCGGACGCGAAGCGGCTCAAAATTATATCATCAGCGAAGTGTCCAAGCTTTACGAACTCCAAGGCGAATCGGTTTCCCGAAAACACATTGAAGTGATTGTTCGTCAAATGTTCTCAAGACGCATCATCATTGACTCCGGCGACAGTAAATTCTCAATCGGCGACGTCGTGGAAAATTGGCATTTCCTGACTGCCAACGATGCCATCAAAGAAAAAGGCGGCGTGGAAGCCAAAGCCGAAGCAGTGGTGATGGGTATTACCGAAACTTCGCTTTCCCGCAAGAGCTTCTTGTCAGCTGCTTCTTTCCAACACACCACCCGCGTGCTCATCAACGCTGCCGTTCGTGGCACTGAAGACGATCTCGTTGGTCTTATGGAAAATACCATTCTCGGCCGCCTGATTCCTGCTGGTACCGGTTTCAAAGGCAGCCCGAAAGCCAATATGATTGAAAAGTTGCAGAACGAAAATCATCGAGAAGAAGTATAATAGCGCTGTGTCTACACACGTAGAACAAATCAAGGAAAAGCTCAGCATTGTGGACGTGATTGGCTCGTACATTGAGCTTCACAAAGCTGGCACGAACTTCAAGGCGAAGTGTCCTTTTCACAACGAAAAGTCACCGTCGTTTTTCGTGTCTCCGGCGCGCAATTCCTACTACTGCTTCGGCTGTGGCGCCAAAGGTGACATTCTCACTTTCGTGCAAGAGTTTGAAGGTTTGGATTTCATCGGCGCACTGCGCGTTTTGGCTAAACGCGCGGGTGTGGAACTGACGCGCGAAAATCCAGCGATTCGCACCGAACGCGAGCGGCTGTACTTGGCAATGGAGCACGCTGCGCTTTTTTTCGAACGCTCGCTCAAGGCCAAGCCGGAAGCGCTGGCGTATCTGAAGAAAAGGGGATTGACCGACGCGTCCATAAAAGATTGGCGGCTCGGCTACGCATCGGTGGAATGGCGGACACTTGCCGCTTATCTGGAATCGAAAAAAGTTTCGGTGGCAGACATGGAAAAAGTTGGCTTGGTTAAAAAATCCGAAAAGCCGAATGCTGCTGGTGGTCACTACGATCGCTTTCGCGGCCGCATCATGTTTCCGATTTTTGATTCTTCTGGTCGAGTGGTGGCGTTTTCCGGCCGGCAATTTGAAAGTGACGGCACCGAAGCCAAATACATCAACAGTCCGGAAACGCCGCTCTTCCAGAAATCCAATATTTTGTTCGGTTTTGACCGAGCCAAACTCAACATTCGCCGGCAGGATTTTTCACTTCTGGTGGAAGGTCAGATGGATTTGCTTTTGGCGCACCAAGCTGGTTTTAACAATGCAGTCGCGTCTTCTGGCACAGCGCTGACGGAAAATCACGTGGACATTTTGCGCCGACTTTCGAACAATTTGGTGATTGCTTACGATGGCGACGATGCAGGTGGTGCGGCGGCGGTGCGTGGCTGGCAGATTGCGCTCGGCCGTGGTATGGAAGTGAAAATTGCCACGCTGCCGGAAGGTAAAGATCCGGCCGATGTGGTTTTGGAAAATCCGAAAATTCTTTCTGACGCTATCGTCGGCGCGCGGCACATCATAGAAATCCTGCTTGAACGCCTGACGGCCAAGAAAATATCGGACAGGGAGAAAAAAGTGGCGGCCGAAAAAGAAATCCTGCCATATGTTGCCGGTTTGCAAAGCGTGGCTGAGCAATCTCATTTTATTTCTGAAATCGCGTTCAGAATTAAAATGAAAGAGTCTGACATTTGGGAAATTATTAAGAAAATCAAAGCCCAAAGCGCTGGAAAAACGCCAGCCCAAGAGGTTTCGGCGGTCAGGAAAATTCCGGAGCAGAAAAATGCGGTAGCGCGCATGCTGGTCGGGCTGATTTTCTGGCAGGAGGTGAGCAAACCCGAAATCCTCAAAGGTCTGGACATTAAGGAAAAAATATGTAAAATAGTGGGTGCAGATGAGATTGCCCTTCTTGAGCAGTCGTTTTCCCTGATTCGGGACGACCTCATATTTGAAGCGGAGACATTTTTTGCAGACAGCGATAAGGCCGCGGTTGCGCGGCATTTTGAGGAACTGGCTTTTAATCACAAAGAAGAATTGCTTCGGGAACAATTTTCCGAAGCCATGCACGCTCTGCAGGTGGCTGAGCGCGAAAAAAACAATGCCAAAACGCTTGAATATATCAAGCGGTGCCAAGAGTTGTCGCTTGAGCTGCGGGATATTAAACAGCGCGCCTAATTTTAATATATGAAGAAAAAAAATAAAAAACACGTCAAAGCCAAGAAGTCTTCTCCAAAGTCGGTCTTTAAAAATGCTCGGACGAAGCCGAAAGCGCAGTCGAAAGCGGATTATCGTCAGGAAATGAACGTAAAATCCGAAAAGCTTATCCTTAAAGGTAAAGAGCGCGGCTTTGTTACCTACGATGAAATTCTGAAAGAATTTCCTTCTATTGAGGAGGACATTGTTTTTCTTGAAGAACTTTACGAAAAGTTTAATGTGGCCGGCGTGGACGTGCTTGAAGGTGGTGGATTGCTCGAAGTGCCGGCCGAAGAAACAGCGCACAAGAAATCTTACTACGGCACCAGCGAATCTTCGTACGACTCCATCCAGATTTATCTTAAAGAAATCGGCCAGTATCCGCTCTTAAATGCCGCCAACGAAAAAGAATTGGCGAAGCGCATTGAGAAAGGCGACAGGGAAGCGGTCACACTTTTGGCCCGCGCCAACCTGCGTCTCGTGGTTTCCATTGCTAAAAAATACGTCGGCCGCAGTCCGGATCTCACTTTGCTTGATCTCATCCAAGAAGGCAATCTTGGCTTGTTTAAGGCCGTGGATAAATTTGACTGGACCAAGGGTTATAAATTTTCTACTTATGCCACTTGGTGGATTCGTCAAGCCATCACACGCGCTTTGGCTGATCAGAGCCGTACCATCCGCGTGCCGGTGCACATGGTGGAAACGATTGCTAAGTACAAGCAGGTGGTGCGCCGGTTGAGCCAAGACCTCGGCCGCGATCCGTTGCCGGAAGAAATTGCCACCGAAATGGGTTTGGACGTGGACAAGGTTTACCAAATTGAAAAAATTGATCAGAGCACGGTGTCGCTTGAAAGTCCTGTCGGCGACGAAGGGGAAGAGAAATCAGTTTTAGGCGATTTTATTTCCGACGACAAAATTCTTTCACCGGACCAAGAATCCTCACGGCGCATCATTGGCGACCAAGTCCGCGAAATCCTCAACGACTTGCCGGAAAAGGAGCGCAAAATTCTCGAACTTCGCCACGGCCTGACCGACGGCGTTCAGCACACTTTGGAAGAAGTGGGCAAGAAGTTTGGCGTCACGCGCGAGCGCATCCGCCAAATTGAAGCCAAAGCGCACGAAAAAATCCGCCAGCACGACAAGGTCAACCGCCTCCGCAATTATTAAAATTTAAGCAACAAAAAAGCCTGTGGGAGCAAAACTCCGCAGGCTTTCGATCATGCCGCACCTGTCAGTACTTCAAGGATCTCAAACATCACTCCTGCATCCCCAGCTCTCATCTTGAACCAGTAGTTGTCCAGCAGTTTTCCGACAAAGTTGAAAGGGTTTGTATCCGAACCCAATACTAACCTGTCTGTGCTGACCGACAGGCTTGGTTCTTGTGGGTGATGCGTCACGAAGATGAGGTTGGCTCTTCTGTCTCCTCGTTGCACCTGCAACATAGCACTTTGCAAATTGAGACTAATCACAATGATGAGGGTGTCGCCAACCTGCAAATCAGTTTCCTGATTGAATCCTGTCTCCAATGTTGCTTCGCCAATTTTCATGGTGGCTCCTAAATGTGAAAGGACTTAGAAAATCTTGCTTGCTCAAGAGTAATGCAACGAGGAAATTTGTCAACAAAAAAGCGCGCTCCCCGATGGAAGCGCGCCCGCAGGCTCGTTTGTGTTGATCAATACCTCGTTGGAATAGCAACGATGATGCCGGTCGATGAGCCCAGTACGACTGCATCTTCTGGGACATTCTTCATCCTGATGTTGCGGAGTTTCGCATCTTCAGGTGAATTATTTTGGTAGAACTCGATCGTGTACCTACCAACCTTTAGTTGTCCGGAGGCCGTTAGAACCTCTTCTGGTAGCGGGTGCTCGGACTGGCAAACCAGTTTTCCGTCATCCAACTTTTCGTATACGGCTTTCATTTTGTCTCTCCTTTGAACAGGTTTCGAATTTTCGGTTACATAGACGCACCACCACAATATGATGTATCTTCCTCTTCAATTATATCATGCTTAAAATATAAGTCAACTGGTAAATTGATGATGATTTAATGGCTTCAGTTGGCCATTTATGGGCGTGGTATACTAGTTTCATGAAGACAGCTTTTGACAAGCTTTACAAAGCGCTCAACCCAGAACAGAAAAAAGCAGTGGATGCAGTGGAGGGCGCGGTGATGGTTATTGCCGGTCCGGGAACAGGCAAGACGCAAATTTTAACTTTGCGGATTGCCAACATCTTAAAAAAAACCGACACGGCGCCGGAAAATATTTTGGCTCTGACTTTTACTGAGTTCGCCGCTTTCAATATGCGCCGACGCTTGGCGGAAATCATCGGCAACCGAGCATACAAAGTGAACTTCCATACTTTTCACAGTTTTGCCAACGGCATCATTGGTGCATATCCCGAATATTTTCCGCGCATTGTGGGTTCCGCAAGCGCGACCGATATTGACCAGATTCGGCTCATGGAAAAAGTCCTAGAGTCGCTTAGTTTGAAAATTTTGAAGCCGTACGGTGATCCTTTCTATTATCTTCAGCCGGCACTTCAGGAAATTAAAAATCTCAAGCGCGACGACATTACGCCGGAGCAATATGAAAAACTAGTTAAGACAAGCGCGGCTCATGCGGCGAGCGAACGTGACATTGAAAAAAACGAGGAGCTGGCGAAAATTTATCGCGCTTACGAATCGGCGCTCAGAAAAGGCAAACTTTATGACTACGAGGATATGATTATGGAAACAGTGCGGGTCTTGCGTGCCAATCAGGATTTGCTGTTGCGGCTTCAGGAAAATTACCAATATATTTTAGCGGACGAACATCAGGATGCCAACTATGCGCAAAATAAAATCTTGGAACTGCTTTCAAATTTCCATCCGAACCCAAACCTCTTTATTGTCGGCGATGAAAAGCAAGCGATTTTCCGATTCCAAGGCGCATCGCTTGAAAACTTTTTGTATTTTAAGAAACTGCATCCGAAAGCGCTCATGGTCCGGCTGGTGAAAAATTATCGTTCGCACCAAACTTTGCTTGATGCGGCTGGCAGTTTGATTGAGCATAATGTTTTGCCGGATAAAAATTTGCGCGTGGCGCTTAAAGCGGCGGCCAAGATAAAACCGGAAAAAATCAAGGTTTATGAATTTTCTTTGCCGCGTTACGAATATGCTTTTCTAGCGGAAGATATTAAAAAACAGATTGAAGCGGGAACAGCGGCGCATGAAATTGCGGTGATTTTTCGGCAGAACTCTGACGCAGCGCCGGCTGCCGAAGCGCTTGCTCGCGCAGGTGTGCCGCATGTGGTGGAGTCAGGTCAGCACGTTTTGGACGATATTCAGATTGATAATTTGGTTGCGCTTTTACGAGCGGTGGCCGATCCGGCGGCTGATCAGTATCTTTCAAGAGCACTGCTTTTTGGTGCGTTTGAGTTGCTGGCGATTGATGCGTATAAAATTATTGCTTATGGCCGAAAAAAACGTTTACCACTTTGGGATATTATTTCCAACGCTAAAATGCTCACTGAAGCCGGCGTGGAAAAGAAGGTGGCAGTGGCCGATTTTACAAAAAGATTTTCGCGTTGGCTGGCGCTGGCTGGTGATGAATCGGCCATTGTCTTGCTTGAAAAAATTACAACTGAATCCGGTTTTGTAAAACATTTGCTCTCTCTTAAAAATTCGGCGGGCACACTTCGCAAGCTTCGAGCTTTTTTTGCTGAAGCGCGCAAGCTGGCGGGTTTGCGGCGCACGCTTAAGCTACATGAATTTTTAGCTCACCTCGACACTTTGGCGACGCACAACATTCGAATTGAAATTGAAGGCGCGGAGCCGGAAAAGCAAGGTGTTCGACTGATGACGGCGCACAAAGCCAAAGGTTTGGAATTTGACGCGATTTATATTTTGAATGCGGAAGATGGGCATTGGGGCAACAAAAGGGCAGTTAAACATTTCAAATTACCAAATCCAAATCAGCCAGACCAAATTTCAAAGGGCATTGACGACGAGCGCCGACTTTTTTACGTTGCGCTCACTCGGGCAAAAAAGCATGCCACGATTTTGTATTCACTTACTGCCGAGGATGGCCGGGCGCGCTTACCATCTGAATTCATTGCGGAAATCAATCCGAAATTTATCGAGAAAATGGACGCGGGAAAATTTGAGCGGAGCTCAAATGAAAAAAACTTAGAAGAAATGTTTTTGCCAGCTTCGTCTCTCGAACCAAGTCTTTCGGATAAAGCGTACATTCAGGGAATTTTTCTGGAACAAGGCTTGTCGGTGACTGCACTCAACAATTATTTGGAATGTCCATGGAAATACTTTTTCACCAATCTGGTGCGTTTGCCGCAAGAAGAAACCAAGCATCAGCTCTACGGCACGGCCATTCATGAAACGCTGAAAATCTTTTTTGATAAATACCGATTGGAAGAAAATATGCCGAAAAAAGCTTTGCTCGCGCTCTTTGAAAGTTTGGCGACACGCAAACCTTTTTCTAAAATTGATTTGGCCGAGTCAGTGGAGAAAGGAAAAAAAGCGCTAGGTGGTTGGTTTGATTTTTACAAAAACACATGGCCGCGTCGCATTCTTACCGAATTTGGCGTTGCTGGCATTCCGTTTGCCAACATTCACTTGTGTGGCAATCTGGACAAAATCGAGCTCAACGCTGACGAAACAGTTTCTGTTATCGATTACAAAACTCGCGCGCCACAGAGCCGAAACGAAATTGAAGGTAAAACCAAAAACTCAAACGGCAATTACAAGCGCCAGCTGGTTTTTTACAAGCTGCTTTTGGATGGACATGAAGGCCGTTCATTCAAGATGAAAAACGGCGTAATTGACTTCATTGAGCCAAATTCGAAAGGTGATTATCGTCGCGAATCTTTTGAGATAACTTCAGAAGACACCAAAAATCTCAAAGAAACCTTGGCGCGCGTCGTCCGAGAAATTTACAATTTGGAATTTTGGGATAAAACCTGTGACGATTCTAAGTGCGAATTTTGCGGGCTTAAGAATTGCTTTTCACGGCCAGGTCAATGATTTGAGTCATGACGCCCGCGTCCAATGCGCCGCCCACCACAATAATTTTATTGTCTTTAGACATGTAGATAATATCCGGCGCGCCGGGCTGCTGAGCGAGGAAAGAATCGTTGATGGCGGAAACCATTTTCTGCAAATCAGTGCTGACTGGCTTGTTTGAAACCACGAAGGTGTACGGCGTACCAGTGCCGCCGGCATTTTTCACGTCGCTGGTTGACTGGGCCACTTCAGCAGTAAATTTTCCGCTGTTTAGACATTGGCTGAATTGCGCTTGATTGACACCGATGGACGCGGCGAGACTCGGAAGCGCGCTCGGGTCAATGAGTTTGGCCGGCTGAACTTGGAAATTCTTTTTAGCAAACAGCAAATCAAGGTATTGCCAGAATTTATCATTGCCACTTAGGCTCCCGACGCATTCCAACGCTTCCGCTTCAATCAAAGTGTGCGGATGAGCCGGAATGCCCGTGTTGAATTCGCGATAAACTTGTGCCACTTTTCCAGTTGGACCGTAGGTTTGCATGATGCTGTCGAGCGCCGGCTTAAACATGTTGCAGTAGTAGCAGTCGGTGTCAGAATATTCCACGATCTTGACCGGCGCGTCAGGTGAACCTTTAATGTGATCGGCGGCAGTTACTGGCTTGAGGTTTTTTTCTAAGTGTTGATTTTCTGGCCGGCCGGGGATGTTAGCATTATTTGCGCCTCGAGAAAAATAAAGTCCGGCAAACAAACCGCCGCCCACCAAGACACCAGCGACAATAATAGAAATTGGAATTAAAATATTTTTTTGTGTATTCATAAGGGCAATA
Source organism: uncultured Candidatus Saccharibacteria bacterium (assembly GCA_964467325.1). Taxonomy (GTDB): domain Bacteria; phylum Patescibacteriota; class Minisyncoccia; order Phycocordibacterales; family JAKAEA01; genus JARIGY01. The sequence goes on along the minus strand of CAYXSG010000007.1, from coordinate 1,441 downwards.
CTAGCATATTAGCTTTTTTCTGGAAAGAAAAACGGCGCAACAAACATTGCTGCGCCGTTTGCCGGATTGAGTCAGGCTACCTGCCTCATTTGCTCGACAATTTCTTGCGGATGAACGTCGATCACATGAATTTTTACTCTGGAACCGGCGTACTCGAAATAGTGGGCAATCAGCTCGTGGTCATCTGCGGGACGACCGAGCGCAAGCGCGGCATAATAGCGGTTTTGATCGCTGAACACCTCTTGCCTTTCTCGGTCAGTAAGTTGCCACCACATCCATTTCACTTTTTCCATACTACCTCCGTGGTTAAATCTGTTATTAGTATAGCAAATTAAAAAGGCAAAGTGTGGGTCAGAGAACTTTCGCTCGGCGTTTCCCATTTGCTTGTGTCCAAAGGAATGGTGATTTTTTTCGTGCCATCTTTGTAGGCCACCTTGCCGTGCTTCAAAGCGTAGTCGTAAAGTTTTTTCGTAATTTTCACGTCGTCCAAACAGTATTGCTTAATTTTTTCAATTTCGCCTTGCTTCCACCAAGTGATGGCTTGCAAGCCATGGCTGGATTTGCCGACGCCAAGCGTGCCTTCCGCGATGGTGTCAAGCTTCATCCTCCGGCCGAGCACGAGCTGAATTTCTTTCATTAAGTCGACGCTTTTAATTTTCGTTAAATCGCCGACATAATATTTATTTAAAAGGGGAATGTCAAAATGGTCGCTGTTGTAGCCAATCAAAACGTCCGCGCTTTCAATGATGGGCCAGAGATTTTTCAGCTCTTCTTGAAGGTAAGTGCTGTATTTATTGGTTTCCGAATCGTAAACGCCCACCACGGAAATGTCGAGCAAAGACGGGTCGTTTGCGCCGACATCCTGAAAAATATTTCGCGTTTCAATATCAAAAACAATTTTCCGCATTGCGAGATTATAGCACATAAAAAAACTCCGGCAGCACGCGGCTACCGGAGGTTGGTTGAAACTGAAACGTTAAAAAGAAACGACTGGCTTGACCTCAATGGTCTTCGGCAGGAACTCGTCGTGGAGGGCGGCAGTGCCAGCGTCAAAAAAGCCTTTACTACCGAAGTAAGCTTCTCCGTTTGGGTCGAGCTCTACCGGCTGACCGGGCAAGTTCTCAATTGAAAGCGCGGCGGCCGTATTGTCGCTTTCGGTTTGGCCTGGACAAGCAACGCCGATGACGGGAATGTGCGACTTACCGAAATAACACAACCATGCCTTGAGAACTCCTGGCAACGCCGCCGCTTTGCCGGCGCCGGCGATAATGACATCTGCATCGGTTTCCTCGGCAAACTTGCGAAGTGCTTCCGGGTTGCGATGACAGCTCATCACTATAATCTTGATGTCGTGAGCTGAAAATGGAATGCATTCCGCATCGCTCTTGCTGCCGATGATTGCCAATACTTTGAGCGGACGGTCTTTCACATCAATGCCCAA
>CAYXSG010000006.1:0-21501 GCA_964467325.1 uncultured Candidatus Saccharibacteria bacterium | reverse complement strand
ATTGGATCAACCATGGTTGGGTAGTGTTTCCACATCGTTGTGGACAAAATAATCATGAGACAGGCGCCCATGGAAACCAAACCGTAGGTGCGCGGACCGGCAGTGCGGCCAACGAGCACACGCTCAATACCAAGAATCATGCCAAAAGCGAGCGCGACAACAATTTGGACGAACGGAATAAAATCGGGAGAAGAATAAATTGAGATGGTTTGCATTTTTAATTTTGAATATTAACCACGGAGAAAGTGGTCATGATTGGATTGCCGTCGGCGCCCAAAACCGGTAAATCAAGTTTTGCATCAAAAGCCCTTTTCATACCTGAATAAGTGTGCAGAGCTGCGATGTAGGAATGGCCGGACAAAGTAGCGCGGAGCAAATTTACAATACCGCTCGCCTTACCCTTGTCAAAAAGTCGTGCGCCGAGAATGCTGCCTGGCTTGCCATTAACGTCGTCATGAATAACAATCCACGCCGGATTTTTCAGATTGGCTTGCGCGACCACCACTAAAAGTCCCGGATTCTGATTTTCAATTCGGATTGGCTCAGATTCCGTGGCAAGCGTCGTGCCGGGCACTTCAATTTCGGAAGCGGTGGAAGAAGCCGCACCGAGCGCATTCAAATCATTGGTCGCTTGTGAAGTTTGACTACTGTAAGAATCGGACGTGTCTGTGGCTGGCACCGCCCTGTTTTGCCAAAGCCAAAAGCCACCAACACCAACAACAATTCCCAAAACGAATGCGGCAATAAGTCTAAAATTCTGATCTTTCATCATATGAGTCTGATTAGCTTTTAATTTTTAATGACATCATTATACACTGAGCAGGTTTATTTCCTCAAGCACCGCGTCCCGACCCGCTTCGGAAAGGCCAATAGTTTCAAGAGTTTTCGGATTTTCTTTAATTGTCTTGCAGAGAATTACGTTTCTTTCGATTAAGGCTTGCTTGTCCCTTTCGCTGAGCGAACTTAAAGTGGTAATCGGATTGAGCTTGGCCGATTCAATCATGTCGCGCAAACTGTTGTTGAGCGGATAATTCCAGCCGATGATTTTCAGATTTTGGCATTCGGCATATTGCATGGCGCTCGTGGTGAATTTGGTATTAGTGATCAGCCAGCCTTCGTCGAGCCGACGTTCCTTGCCGCCATAATTGAAAGTATTTTTTGCCAAATCTTCAAACCGCGCTTTCACGTACAAAACCACTTTCAAATCAGATTTCAAGCCGAGTTCGTTGTGAAATTTTACCTCGGACATGATGAGTTTTTCCGCATTCCATGCCACCACGTCCACTTCATGCTCAACGCAAAAGCCTTTTACCGTTTGATCGGTGAGTGTTTCGTAGCCCATTGATTTGAAAATTTCCGCGACAAATTTTTCAAACGGAAAACCAGACGGACCGAGCGTCATCACTGCGCGCCGCAAAGAGTAGCGAGCGGCGGCCGGTCGTTCAAGCTTATGCAAAAGGCCGAAAGCGTGTTTGTAAATGTCGTGGGTGGACATGCCATCTTCCACTTCTTTCAAAATAAAATCCACAACTTTTTCAATGAGCTCCGGCGTAGCATTTGACCTCTCTAGAGAACTTTTGAGTTTTTCCGCACTGAAAAGCTCTCGTTCGCCATTGGCTTTGGTAATGAAAATTTTTTGTTCTAGCATAATCAGATTATAGCTTATAAAACCGTATCAATCACGCCGCCACCGAGGCAGATTTCCCCGTCGTAAACCACCAGCGACTGCCCAACCGCGACACCAGTCTGCGCCGAAGTAAAACTCACCGTGGCATTTTTAATTTTACACAGCTGTTTTTCTTGCCGATACCTTATTCGTGCGCCATAAGTTTTATTTTCATCCGGCGTGCCGTTGATAAAGTTTGTATTTTTAAGAACCACAGCGTGAGTTGATTGGAGAAAATTATTGCTGTCTGTTCGGGCTGAAACCGTGATGGTATTCTTTTCCAAATCTTTTACCACAACGTAAAGCGGTTTGCCAGCGGGTGTTTTTTCTGAAATGGCAAAGCCGTGCCTGGCGCCTAGTGTGTATAAAACTGCACCGTCATGCGTGCCAATTTTCTTTCCCAATTCATCTAAGACATCACCTCGCTTGGTCTCAATGTAATGAGCGAGAAATTCTTTCATGTCCACATCGCCGATAAAGCAAATTCCTTGACTGTCTTTCTTTGCGGCGGTTGGCAGACGAAATCTCTCGGCCAATTTTCTCACAGCCGATTTTTGCAAATGACCCACAGGAAAAAGCGTGTGTGCCAATTCTTGCCGTCCCAAAGTCCAAAGAAAATAAGATTGGTCTTTTGATTTATCAGCGCCTTCAGCGAGTTCTGTTTTTGCGGTGACCTGCGCGTAATGTCCAGTTGCAATAAAATCCGCACCCATGGCTAAAGCTTTTTTCAAGAAGCAACCAAACTTAATTTCTTTATTGCACATCACGTCGGGATTGGGCGTGCGGCCAGCTTTGTATTCTTCAATCATGTAATCCGCTACGCCTTTTTTATACTCAGCACTGAAATCGAAAGTGAGAAACGAAATATCCAAAGCGGCCGCGACGCGCATCGCGTCGCGGCGTTCGTCCTTCCAAGTGCAAGGCAGCCAGTCTGGACTCCAGACTTTAATAAAAACGCCGGTGACATCATGGCCCGCTCTCTTAAGGAGTGCTGCGGAAACCGAGCTGTCTACGCCGCCAGACAAGCCGACAAAAACTTTCTTTGAATCCACGCTCATTATAGGTATTTTTGCTTGTTTTTTGCGTGTTCGTCAAGTGTGCGAGCATAATGCATCACGCCATTCTTGTCAGAAAGAAAATAAAGATAATCAGTTTTTATCGGCGTCAGCGCGGCCATCAAGCTATCCAAACCCGGATTATTGATTGGTGTCGGCGGCAAACCAAGATGGTTGTAGCTGTTGTAGAGTGAAGGATTTTTCAAATCACGGAGCGTGAGCTCGCTGGTCGTTTTGCCATTAATATAAAGAAAAGACACGTCCACCTGCAGTGGCATCTTGACCGAAATTCTTTTCCAGAGAATGCCCGCAATAATCTGCCGAGTATTCATCAGGCGCGCTTCGCTCTCGAGAATGGACGCCATCGCAAGCGCGTCCGGAAGCGAATGACCCGAAGCTTTGAGCGCCGCTTGCACTTCCGGCTGACCAATTTTTCGGCTGAAGTTTCCGGTCATGACAGCGAGCGCGCGAGCCGGCGAAACCTCTGTTCCAAAATAATACGAATCAGGAAAAAGATAACCTTCTTTTCCTTTTGCCAATTCTACAAAACTTTTCGTGTCAAAATTCGGATAGTTTTTTTTGATAATTTCGGAAATACCTTCTACCGTAGAACCTTCCGGAATCGTCGTTTTAAGCTGCTCAATCCCGAATTCTCCTAGAGCAAGCCGGCGCGCCACACGGTAAACATTCTCTGGTTCATTGAAATAATATTGCCCACCCACCACCTGCTTTTCATGTTTTTGCAAAATAACCATGTTCACAAACCAAAACGGCGAGCGAATCACATGCTTGTCGGCCAGATTTTGGGCAATTTGCGAAAGACTCATGCCATTTGAGACAACAATGGATTTATTGGTTGGAAAATCTTTCGGCGGACTGATTTGGAAAAAATAAAAGGCGCTTACCACTAAAAATAAAAGCGCCGCCGAACCAACTATTGAAATGGTGGCGCGCGCTCGCTTGTTTGGAAATTTGTCTTGGAAAAAATTCATGAGCGATTAGACCGGCAGATTGTTCGGCGCCTGCGAGCGCTTTGAAGGAATACGTGAAAGACCCGGCGTCATCGCCACTTGGCCTGGGAAGTGGTAGATCGTGGCGATTTCTTCAGAAGTCAGAATGTACGGCTTGGCAAAATAATTTCTATAAGGAAAAGAGAAGAACGAGCGAAGTTTGTAAGCATTCAACATGCCGCGAATTTTTTTCTGCTTGAGTTTCTCGCCAGTTTTTTTCATAAAATATCGGAAAAAATCTTTAGAGTTATCTTTGTGATCGGTAAACCAGCCGAGTTTGAAGCCGTTGAGCTCGCCGCCCGCGTTGTACTGGCTGACTGAAGCGATGAGTCCAGTAATAAACGAACTGTTGAATTTATTTTTGTCGGTGGCAATATAAAAACCACGGATCATGGTTTCAAAAGCGTATTTAGACAGGCTTCTTTCGAGCGCAGCGATGGTGTCCGCTTCGCCTTTGGTCGGCCGGCGCGGCGGCTTGTCTGGATTGTCTTCGTCTTCAAGTTTTTTATTGAGCGATTTTATTTCTTCTTTCACCGCGTCTTTCCAATCGGGAATTTTAAACAACCGACCTTCTGGTATGCCTTCGCCTTTGTGCGCCTGAATGAGAATCTGAATCCACACCTGATCGGTTGGACTGATGGAGCCTAGAAATTCCAAAACGGAAGTCAGCGGGTCAATTTTGTATTCTTCTTTCGGATCAGTGTCCAACGCATAATCAACATAAGTTTTTATTGGGTAGCCGTCTTTATTGTCTTTTTTGGATTTTACGAAATATGTGCCCCACATGGAATTTTTTTCCGGATCATAAGAAATTTTCTGAGCGTAATCTTCGCCGGCCGGCACTTCGGAAATTTCCACCTCTGGATATTGAGCATAAATCTGCGCCTCAATGACGTTCTTGAATTTCTTTTGGCACCAAATATAAAAATGAACTTGGCCACCAATGGAAACCATTTCTAGTGAATACCAAGGCCGAATCTTGCCGTCAATGTAAGTTTCAGCGTAGGAAGCGTTGCCCTTTTGAAACATAACACCAAGAATAATTTCCATGACGCCTGGCGACTTGGTTATTTCTCTCGGAATTTTCACTTCGAGCAAGACGCCACCTTGCGCAATGATAAAAAGATTTCGCCGATATCTCAGCCACAAATCCATGAGAGCCATGCCGAGTAAAATCGGCACCCAGATTGGTGAGAAATAAAAAAGGTAGCTGATAACTCTCGCCGGCAGCGGCGAAATTAAGTCATTTAAAAAACCATACACCATGCAAACATTATACCACAGAGTATTTGCCGTCTTTGTCTTTTTTGAAGTGTTTAGGGTTTTGAAGGTTGACCATGATGGTATTTTCCTTCACGTAGCGCTCTTTCAAAACTTTTTCAATAATTTTGTCGCTGGTCATCGGACCGTTCTGCTCAATTACCTTTTTGATTACGTCTTTAACCACGCCGGAAATGTAGCCCCATTCGGAAAGCGCATAGAGACCGCGACCGACGAGTACGAAGCGCGGATCTTTGATGAGTTCGTTGTGTGTGGTGGCCACGTGCGCCTTGCGCTTGAACAATTTTTCAATTTGTTTTGCAACTTCGGTGAAGTGAATCGGCGAGCCGTGTTTTCGGATGACGAGAAAAGCGTAATCACGCATGCCTTTAGCGTTCACGTTAGGACTCGAAGCTTTGCCCCATTCGCCGAGCGGATTTTTCGCCACCACTTTTGAGAGCGCGAGCCAACGTCGGAGAATTTCCTCTTTTTTATACTCTTCTGAAACTTCTTTCAAATTATTGGCGAAGGAAGTGATGATGTCCTGCTCGGAAACGAGATCCGTGTCGGAAAGGCCGTTGTAAAGCTTAGTGAGCGAACTGTGAACTTTGTCGGAAAGGTCTTCATCAATGTACCAGCGGTGCCGGAAATTTTCATCTTCTTTGTGCTTCTTGAAAGATTCGCCAAGAATGAGAAGCAAATTGAGATGATTGTGCGTGCTTTCATCTTTGCTCAAATAATTCAAAAGATCGTCTTCGGTAATGACACTGCCGAGCGATTTCAAAACCGCCTCAAGTTCTTCAAACGCTTTTTTTTCTTTCTGATATTCTCTTGATTTTCTGACGGCCAAAATTGCGTGATTTTCAATTTGGCGGACGCGTTCGCGCGTGATGCCATACTTCTTGCCGATGGATTCCAAAGTCATCCGCTCCGCCGTGTCGCCAAGGCCGTAGCGTGAAACCATCACGTCGCGAGCGCGCACCGGCAGAACGGCAAGAAGCTTTTTGGTAATTTGTTTCGGTTTGAAAGTAATCACTGGCATGTTTGTGTTTTTTTATTTAATAATGGTTTTGACTTTTAGTCTAATGTATATCTACGTTTTATCACTCGCCCCTCCAAAAGTCAAGTTTTTAGGAAACCACAATGCTAATAAGCTTGTTTTTTACCACAATAACCTTCTGAATTGTCTTGCCTTCCAGCCATTTTTTAACTTCCGGCAACGCTTTGGCTTGCGCTTCCATTTCTCCCTCCGACATGTCGGAAAAAGCCTTAAATTGAGCCCTAATTTTACCGTTGACCTGAACCGCAATCATCGCCGATTCAGCTGAAACTTTTGACAAATCAAACTTCGGCCACGCTTCAAAAACCAGAGATTTTTTATGACCTAGGCTTGCCCAAAGTTCTTCGCAGATGTGCGGCGCGAATGGAAACAAGAGCTTCAAAAAAGTCTCATAAATATCCTTGGGAATTGCCGGAAGTTTTTCCATTTCATTGCTCAAAATCATGAGCGAAGAAACCGCGGTGTTGAATTGCAAATTCTCAATATCATTAGAAACTTTCTTAATCGTTTTTTGGAGAAGTGATTCTATTTCTGCCTCCCCTCCTTTTCCAAGGAGGGGTGTCTCGGCTTTGCGAGACAGGGTGGTCTGCATCTTCCAAACCCTTTCCAAAAACCTGCGCGGTCCAACGATGCCGTCCGTGCTCCATGCCACCATCTGCGCGAACGGCCCCATGAACATTTCGTACAAACGCAAAGTGTCCGCGCCTTGTGCTTCAATTATTGCATCCGGATTCACCACGTTGCCGCGTGACTTGGACATTTTTTCGCCGTTTTCCGCAAGAATAAAACCATGTGACGTGCGCTTTTGATATGGTTCACTAGTTGGCACCACGCCGATATCAAACAAGAATTTATGCCAGAAGCGCGAGTATAAAAGGTGCAGCGTGGTGTGTTCCATGCCGCCGTTGTACCAATCCACGCCGCCTTCGCCCGGCTTCGGCGAGCCAAGCCAGTATTTTAATTTTTCCGGACTAGCCAAAGCTTTTTTATTTTTTGGGTCAGTGTAGCGCAAATAATACCAAGAACTGCCCGCCCAGTTGGGCATCGTGTCGGTTTCGCGGCGCGCTTGGCCTTTGCAAACCGGACATTTCACATTTACCCATTTTGAAATGCCGGCAAGCGGCGATTCGCCTGTATCCGTCGGCTGATAATTTTTCACTTTCGGCAACTTGACCGGCAAATCTTTTTCCGACACCGGAATCCATTTATCACACGAGGGACACCAAATCATCGGGATTGGCTCGCCCCAATATCTTTGACGCGAGAAAATCCAATCGCGCAGTTTGTAAGTTGTGACTTTTTTCCCAAATTTTTCGGCAATTTTTTCTCGGGCTTCGGCTGATTGCAAGCCGGAATACGAACTTGAGTTTAAAAGCACGCCGTCTGGAGCAAAAGCATGAGCGGGTTTGAAAAACCGGTCCAAATAAATTTCATATTCCGAGCATTTAATATTTTTGTCCGCGGCCAATTCTTCCCACGTTAGCCAAACCGGTTCGTGCTTGGCTTTTTCCCCAGCCTCAAGTTCAATTTTTTCTTCGTTTTCAATTTCAAAAACCAAGCTGTGAAAAATCGCTTTGCGGTTTTCATCTTTATGCGCGGCGAAAAAATGCGATTCAATCAGACCTCCAAGTTGCTTTACAAACTTCACGTTTTTATAGCCAGTTTCCTCAGTAATTTCACGTTTTGCTGCATCAACTGGATTTTCCTCGCCCTCAATACCGCCGGTAATAAAGGTGGTCCATGGAAATTTTTTCCACCTCAAACACAAAACTTTTTTATTTTTTGGATTAACAAGCACCACCTGCACCGCTTGGCGCTCCACGGTTTTTTTGTCCGGCTTCGGCGGATCATGCATGTCCACCAGTCTCGGAATAATTACTTCTTTCACCGGCAAATTATATTTCTGCGCAAAAGCAAAATCTCGGTCGTCGTGCGCCGGCACCGCCATGACCGCGCCCGTGCCATAGTGTGGCAAAACATAATCGGCAATCCAGACTGCAACTTTTTCGTTATTTGCTGGATTAGTTGCACTGATTCCTTTCAACTCAACTCCCGTTTTCACTTTTTCTGCGTTTGTGCGTGCCACTTCGTCTTTTTTGCGCGCTTCCTGAATGTATTTTTCCACTTCCGGCCAATTCTGAATATCTTTTTTCAATTTTTGCACCAGTGCGTGCTCCGGAGCGAGCACAATGTACGTAACACCAAAAAGCGTGTCGGCACGAGTCGTGAAAACTTTTATTTTTTCACTGTGATTCTTAATGGGAAATTCAAACTCAGCGCCTTCGCTTTTGCCAATCCAATTTCGCTGCTGGATTTTTATTCTTTCTTCGTAATTAACCGTGTCCAAATCTTTGTCCAAACGCTCGGCGTACTTTGTAATTGCCAGCATCCACTGCTCTTTCTCGCGCTTTTCCACTTCCGTGCCGCAGCGTTCGCATTTGCCATCAATTACCTCTTCGTTGGCCAAGCCGATTTTATCTTTCGGACACCAATTGATGATCATTTTCTTTTTGTACGCCAAACCTTTTTCAAACATTTTCAAGAAAATCCATTGCGTCCATTTGTAGTAATTTGGATCCGAAGTGTTGACTTCCCTATCCCAATCAAAAGAAAAACCGCCGGCGATTAATTGTTTCTTGAAAACCCCAACATTTTTTTGAGTCACCCGCTCCGGCGCAACACCGGTCTTAATCGCATAATTTTCGGTCGGCAAACCGAATGCGTCCCAACCAATCGGGTAAAGTACGTTAAAACCTTCCATGCGACGCTTGCGCGCGAGGATGTCCATGGCGGTATTTGAACGAATATGCCCTACGTGCAAGCCTTCACCCGAAGGGTATGGAAACTCAATCAAGCCGTAAAACTTAGGTTTTTTGGAATTATCCAGCGCTTCATGAAGCTTTTTTTTCGCCCAGTAATTCTGCCACTTTTTTTCTATCTTTTTATGATCGTACGGTTTCATTGTTCATTCTAAATTTATTTTTGCGGACCGAATTTTTTCACGCCGAGCCAGATGAGCGCCACGAGCGCGGCGCCGAGAATAATGACATGCACGAGATTGTCGGCGCTTGACCAATAGCGCATGGAAGCAATGACCACGGAGAGCACGCCGCCGAATGCCAGCGCAATGGAAATCGCGTCCACAGAAGCGAAAAAGAAACTAGCAACAATAGAAATAATTCCGAGCACTACAAGGATCACGAAAATATTTCGGCTAAATGTCTGATACGAAGCGTCAAAATTTTTCTGGCAGGTGTAACTAGTATTGCAATAGCCGGTTTCGTAAGGCATCATCTTGCCTCCCAAAGGCGGCTGATTGGCTGGCACCGGCTGATAGGCGTTCCATTGGCCGCCGGCAGCGACACATTCTTTTTCTGTTGTCGGCGGATTGTTCACCTGAGCGCTCGGACAGAAATTTTCATATGTTGGCGCTGGATACAAAAGCGAGAACGAATAATTGAAAAACAAGTTGAGCACAATCACAATCCCGACAATCAGAGACCATTTTAAAGCTTTCGATTGAGAATGTTGCATAAATTTCCGCTTTAAGCGTTAATTTTTAATGTTCTGATAATACCACGATTCGCTTGTTTTTCAACTTATGATAATATGTTTATACGGCAGAATTGTCTGCCTCAACGAAAGGAGCGCAATATGCGTTCCAATTCCATCAGTCACACTACCGGCTTCTCCTCGAGCTAAATCACAGCAGAGCTCACGAGAAATCGGTAATGTGTAGGGTGCTGGCGACTCAGTTGCCAGCACCCTTTATTTTTTATATTTTAAACTCAATCACATCCCCGTCTTTGACAATGTATTCTTTGCCTTCGATGCGCCAGAGAGCTTTTTGCAAAAGTTTGTCCCATTCTACAACTTCAGCTTTGATGAATTTATCTTTGAAATCAGTGTGGATTGCTGTGCCGGCCACTGGTGCGGTGGAACCGCGAACAATCGTCCAAGCGCGCGTCTCATCTTCGCCAGTCGTGAAATAAGTAATCAGATTTAAAAGTTCGTAGCCTTTTTTAATTAAATTATCAACGCCGTTGTCTTTGCTAGCAGAAAGCGCACTCCGCATTTCCTCTTTCTCTTTTCCCTCAAAGTCTTTCAGCTCTTCTTCAATTCTTGCATCAACCACGACGTACTGAGCACCGAGCGATTCTATATAAGAAATAAGTTTTTGGTAGCGCTCATCATTAATCTCATCCAAATTTTTTCCGCCGCCTTTTTTATTGAGCACGAAAAGAATCGGCTTCATGGTGAGCAAATGAATATTTTTCACGAACGGCAATTCTTTTTCACCCAAAGCGACTTGCCGAGCGAGCTCCCCCGACTCAAGCGCAACTTCTAGTTTTCTAAGAGCTGCTTCTTCAATCAACGCATCCTTGTCGCCTCTTTTTATTTCTTTGCCGATATTTACCAGACGTTTTTTCACCGTTTCCAAATCGGCGAGCGCGAGTTCGGTGTGAATCACACCAATATCAGCCATCGGATCAATTTTATTGGCCACGTGAATAATATTTTCATCTTCAAAAATCCGCACGATTTCGGCAATCGCATCAGTTTCGCGAATATTGGAAAGAAATTTATTGCCCAAGCCTTCGCCTTCCGACGCGCCTTTGACCAAGCCGGCAATGTCCACAAATTCCACCGCGGCGGGAATAGTTTTTTTGGATTTGGAAAATTCTGAAAGCTTCCAGAGCCGCTCGTCAGGCACCGCCACGACGCCAACCGACGGATCAATCGTAGCGAAAGGATAATTGGCCGCAAGCACGCTCTTTTTCGTGAGCGCATTAAAAAGCGTTGATTTCCCAACGTTTGGTAGACCGACAATGCCGATACTTAAAGACATGTATCAACTATCGCTTTTTTTCCATTAAAACTCAAGCTTTTATAAACTCAATGCCAGATTCTAGAGCTTTATCAAAATCACGATCTTTCTCCCAGGAGTTTTTGATTATTTCTCGCAATTTTTTGTGTGTAAAATATCCGTCATCAGTTTGAAATCTTAAATCACTGAACTCAAGATTCAATAATACGGTAAATGACTCCTTAACATCCCACATCTGTTCTTTTGATAAGCCTTTTTCCTCACAGGTTTTGTAATAATACTTTTGAAACATAAAATGCATAAGTTCATGCATTGCCGTGTCCATAGCAACAAACTTATTTCTCGACAAACTTGTCGCGAACCACCCGCCTTCTTCCGCATGATATCCATACTCGAGATTGGAACTGGAACAGGCGCAATCGGTGCATTACTTACTAAGTATGGTTTTAACGTCATAGCCATTGATAACAATCAGGAAATGGTTGCTATTGCGAAAAAGTTTTTTGGTATTTTTAATAGAACTGATAATGTCTTTTTGACTGAGGCGAAAGATGTGGTAAAAAAATTTGGATTAAATTCATTTGACTGTGTAATATCACACGGGATGTTGCAACACTATTCAGACAATGAGATAATTGATTTTTTAAATCTTCAACTCTCCGTTGCCCCCCTTGTAATATTTGTTATCCCAATAGAATCCATGTCAGCTGAGTATAGATCCAAGGGATTTGGTGATGAAAGATATTTACCAACAAAATATTGGAAAAAACTTATCCGAAAAGATTTTTTGATTAAGGATATTTTTGGATTTGGTTTTAAAGAAACAAATCTGTCGCGACGTCTAGAAATATTACTGACAAATAATACCTTATCAAAACTACTTGCACCGTTATGTGGAATTAATGAATTCTGGATTACACGTCGAAAATAATTTATTTTATTAGGGGAGAAACTTTATTAAAATATTCTTTTAAGTTGTCATAACTCAACACTGTAGTGACTTTGTCGGTTGGTATCCACTTAATATCATCACCTTCATGCTCTAATCTTAATAGTGAGTTATCTTCAGATTGTACTAAAAACATTTTTGTTGAAATTACACTTCCGCCTGTATGAATATAATCTAAATCTGGTAATTCGCGCAGAATACGTACATTTAACCCTGTCTCCTCTTTGATTTCTCTTACCATTGTTTGAACTGCATTTTCTCCGGGTTCAACATGACCTTTTGGAAAAGACCAATCTTTCTGTTTAAATCTGTAGAGCAGGGCTATTTCTTTTTTATTGGTACCGCTTAAAATAATTGCCCCTGCTTTTTGTGTTGTTTTATTATTCATATGTAATAGTGTATATAAAAAGTGACCCCTCAATCGTAACAGAGGGGCCACAAAAAGCCAAAGCGCATCAGCCAATCTTACCGACCAGCGTAAGGTGATTAAACAGAGCTTCTGCTTCAAGCGCTCGTAACTCTGGTGTTGCTATACCACAGAACGCCCATTCAACCTGAGAAAGTAGACACTGCCCATCAATCTCGCTGTGCCAGTGTCGTTCCCGCTTAAGATCCAGAACGAAATCTTCCGGACTACTCCGCTGACGCCTCGATTCTTTTGGTGCATATACTGTCACAAGCAAACTGTTCGGATCCACCTCTTTAATCGCACGCCACTCTTCTGGTGTATGCACAGCATCAATGAGAACAACATTATCCGATCTTGGACTGTACATCACCCTCTTAAGAAGGTGGTGCATGATTTCGTAACCTCCGAGTGTTCGGTAGAGATTGCGATACCACTCAGTCCACGCGGACTCGTTTTCTTCCATTCCAGACCACTCTCTTAAAAAGAGTCGCTTCGAAAACCATCTCCATCCAAACTTTTTCTCCAAGTATTGGCAGAGATCGGTTTTACCAGAACTGTGGAAACCAACAAATCCAATAATCATGTTCTTACCCTCCTAACCTGAACGAGATTCTCCTGTCCTGCCACCGCAAGAGCGATGCAGTTTGTTATTGGAACATGAAGCTGTTTCCAGATCTCGGAAAGCGATCCAGAACTGAGATTACCGACACAGGGCACGTGGAGCGGCTCCAAAAAACCACATGTGGAAACTCGACCATCTGGAAGCACTGCAAGTCCTCTTCGGCCAGCCTTGCACTTACACCAAACAAACGGGAGCTTAATCCTAGGAATGACCTCGTCTTCCTTGAGGTAATGCCCGCTGACAATGCCTTTTGGTTCATGCAGAAGAGGTTGTAAGTTGTCGCGCAGAAGACGATAATCCTCAGCCGACGGTGTTTCCTTCACACCATCCGCCCGCCCTGATGGAACAAGACGCCTGATCATGATTGGCACTCTCCGTTCGTAAAAATAACGAACAACATCGGGAATCTCCGTGATGCTGCTCTTCATGGCAACTACATTGACCCTTACAGGAATCCGAAATCGTCGCAACAATTCGATTCCCTCAATGGTCTTTTGGAACGTGCCAACACCACGGATGAGATCATGCCGATGTTCAAGACCATCTACACTAACAACGGCCATATTAAGACCCGCCTCAGAAAGGCGCTGTGCAATCACAGTATCGATTAGTACGCCATTCGTACCCATAGTGGCCCGCAACCCACAGGTCCTAATCTTCGAGATGTAGTTGAATAGTCCGGCCACTAGAAGAGGTTCTCCCCCAGTGAACCGAACCTCCTGAACGCCTATGGTGCAGAATTCGTCCAAAATGGCACTCCTTCGTTCATGAGTCAGTTCTGCTGGTAGCGGCTTACCCGAATCATTCAAGCAGTGAGTGCAATCAAGATTACACTCACGCGTGAGTTCGAAAAAGACGGTGTCAGGCGCGCTGAAGTTATCAGTGAGTAAAGTCTCTGGCTCACGGATAATTACCTCACAAGAGGTAGTCCTTAATTCAACCTGAAGGTTACTGGGAACACAACCCGAATCCTTTATTTGTTGGAATTCGAGGGTATTCACATAGATTCTTTTTCCAGAAACCGCGTTGCCAAGTGTTCCACCAAACGATTCCCTCCTTAACAACGACGCTTGATTACTAATACTCATACGCTTTCTCCTTTGTCATAGAACTATAGAAGTTGAAATCACATTTCTACTTTGAGAGTACAAGCTTATTTTATTATTGTCAAGTACCATCAATTTCTCAGTAGACTATACACCACCGAGTTAAAATATTTATAAAGAAAAGATAAAATCTTTCTAAAGACGTATCCCCTTCTCAATTTGACAATATGATGTTAAAAGTGGTAGAAATAAGCCATGCGAAATACGCACACACAGCTTAATAATAACTGGAAGAACTGCATGCCTGCGGGATTTTTTTCCGTGGATTACGGTTTCAACCCGTTTTTATTCAGCCGTGATGGTTTTAGCGTATAACTCCTAATCACATAAGATTCTAGAAAAATCTCGGCTGAACAAAAGCCGAGTTTTTTGTTTGGCACGGGTTCTAGTTCTTTTGTTCTTTATCAGTTCGCTAACTTCTCCCGAAAGGAGACCTATATGGAAAACCGTATTGCACGTCGGAATGTCGCTCTCTACAAATTGTTCGTGCTCTTTAACGAGCCGCTGTTTTGGGGACCAATTCTGATCGTATCGCTTCAGCGTTTGGGATTCATGAGCCTGCCCGATATCTATTTCATGGAATCGGCGGTCATGGTGATTGCCATTCTCTTGAATGCGCCAACCGGCGCGCTCGCAGATGTCATTGGCCGAAAGCAGACGCTTATCATCGGTCGAATATTTCTGCTCGCGAGTATTGCAGGCTTTGCGATTATGAGTTCGCCGATTGGAGCGTGGACCGCCAATATTATTTGGGTCATCGGCTATTCGTTCCAGTCAGGCGCAGATGAAGCTTTGGTTTACAACACGCTTAAGGACGCGGGTTTGGAAAAAAGTTTCACCAAGATTCAAGGCTGCGCCATTGGCTCAAGGTACATTCTGATCGCCTTCTGTTCGCTCGGCGTCGGTTTCTTGGCGGAAATCAATCTGCGCTTACCGCTCATTTTGTCAATTCCATTCGCGTTCATTCCGCTTATTGCTTCGTTTTTTCTCAAGGAAGAACGAATGCAAAATGACCACAGCATGCGCAAGCAGTTTGAGGTGCTCAAAAAAGGCATCTCGTTCGTGGCAAAAAAACCGGAAGTGCGCTGGATTATAGGTCTGTGTGCACTGCTCATGGGCGCATCCAAGATTTGGTTCTTCACCTACAATCCTTACTTCGAGAAAGTCGGGATGAGCCTTTCGTCTTATGGTTTCGTGTTTTTCCTGATCAACATCGTGGCTTGGATCTCAAGTCACTATGCGCACAGGATTGAAGCGCGCCTTTCGGAGCGAGTTAGCATAATCGTGATGATTCTTTTCATTGGATTGCCGATTTTGCTCATGGGCCTGTTTCCTTTTTGGCAGATGACGGCCCTTATCATCGTTCAAAATTTGGTGCGGGGTTTTATGTCGCCCTTTGTCGGCAACTTCACGAACAAACACATCAATTCGGAAGAAATTCGCGCAACCGCGCTTTCGGTCTGTTCAACGCTCACCGGAGCCATTTCAAGCCTTTCGCTTCTGTGGTTCGGATTCATGGACAAAAGTCTTGGACTCCTCACCTCGCTAGTAGTGCTAGGCATCGTCGTTCTTGTTCTCGGAAGATTTAGTTATGCGCGATACAGAAGTCTTTTCTCGGAGACTTCTGTTAAAGCATGAAAAACGCAAAACAGCGTGGAGAAATCCATGCTGTTTTTTAATTAGTTCCTATTAATTTCACACAAGAGAAAGGCCGACGAAATGTCAGACGTGAGGGACATTGTCGGCCTTCTTTTTTAGAGTTTCCATACTCTATCCTTCCTTTTCTTGAAGAGCTGCCAGAGCCTGTCTGGCCAAATTGCACTCTTCCAACCAATTCAACTTCAGAACCAAGGCGCGACCACGAAGATCCCTGAAAGGTCTCTCAAAGCCTTTCAAATCATCAGTGGTTTTTTTGACCCTGTGCTCAAACTCAAAGAGCCATTTCCGAAGTTCGCTTCGAAAAGACGCAATTAGTTCTTCCTTGCTCATTTTCATCACCTCCTTTCAAGAGGTAAGGGTTTAAGGTTCGTCTGGCTTTATTGTATCACCTTTTTCAAATCTTCTTGGTATTTTTGCATGACCTCCATCGTGGCGGCCATTTGGTCCTTGCCCTGCTTGGTTTTTTCTTGCACCTCCAAAGCGATTTTCTGGAACAAGTCGGGATTTTTCTCAATAGCCGAGAAAATTTTCTCTTGCTGTTCGGCTGGCACGTCTTTCATTTTTGACGCCAGCAACTTCTTCATTAAAAATGTTTTAATTGACATATTGGATCAATGATACGCCACGCAGCGAAAATTTCTTCACGACTGGAAAAGTAGGCTTGGTCGCCGAGGATGGCTTCCGCTAAAAGAATTTCGTAAGCGTGACGGCCGGAAGGCGAATCTTGAATGTTGAAAGTGCGGGCGCCGCCGTTTTTAAAATTGATAATGATTTCCGATTTCGCACTCGCTTGCATTTTACCAGATTCCAGAATAAATGGCACGCCAACCCAGCGCTTATCCTGACTTTGGAGTTCAAACTTAAAATAAGTTTCGGTATTTGAATCTGGCGCAACGCCTTTTTCTTGCAAATAGCCTTCGTATTGCGCAAAAATCGGCTGACCGAAAAGTTCAAGCTTTTTCAGTGCTTCTGTTCGCGCTGAGTTTTCCGAAGCCGCCGAAATATCCATAAGCAAAGTGGCGAGCATTTCCAAAATATGACTCTGACCGCAATCACGCAAGGCACCAACTCGGTCGTAGAAAGGACCGCGACCAGCAACGCCACCTTTTTCCAAAATTTTAATCTCCACTGAAGCGACATTTTCTGAGTTTAAAGATTTTTCAAAATCCGGTTTGGCTTTTCTCTCGATCACAAGCGCGCGCAAACCTTCTTTCGCAAAATAGTGATCCACGCGCAAAAGCTGGTTCGCTGAAATGTTTTTTTCAAAATGCTTTTCAAGCGTTTTGGCCGAAGCTTCGTCGTATCCAAAAGGTTTTTCCACTAAAACTCTTGAATTTGTTTCTTTCAAAAGGCCGGTCGGTCCCAAACCTTTGATGATTTGTTCTTGGAGCTCAGGCTGAACCGCGCAATAAAAAAGTTTTTGCGCTTGACCAAAGCGCTCTTCCAAACTTTCAATTTCGTTTTTCAAAAGTGCGTAAGAATCTGCATTATCAAAAGTGCCGGAAACATGAATTACTCGTTCCAAAAAATCTTTCGGCGCCGGCGAGATGAACTTTCGGTAATCATCATGAGTCCAAGGCCGCCGAGAAAAAGCGATGATGGCAAAATCTTTTGGCAATAAATTTCGTTCATAAAGCGCGAGCAATGCCGGCTTGATTTTTTTCTGGGCCAAATCCCCTGTTGAACCGAAAAGCGTGAAAACAAGCGGCGAAGACATGAGCAAAAGTATATCATTAAAATTAAAAGGGTGACGAGCGTTTCTATGCGACGCTCGTCACCCTTGCATCTGAACAAACCTCAGGCACTAATCTTAAGAAGCCGCCGCTTTTCGCCGTTGATGATTCCCGCCACCCTTCCCCGATCCTTCGGAGAGATAAACGGAAGGATTTTCCGCCGGATACCATCAAGAACACTGGTGGCGGGAGTTTCTGGCTCCCGTTTTCCACGAACACGCATAGCAGGCGAGGCGCCGTAAGACATAAAAGAGCTCCTTCTTTCGAAAGGCCTGTGCATCCTGAAGCAAATACTCCAGTCAATACACCTGAATTGAAATGGTAACGCCGAACGAAAAAACAGTCAACAGCCGGCTTGCCACTGCAAAGTCCGGCCGGCCAGGAAAGGAACAACGTAGTCGCCTGTGCCCGGCACATCCAAACGCTCCGGCACTTTCCATGATTCCTTGCGATAGCAAATCTTCGCATCGCTTCCAGCACCGAGCCCGTAAAACCGAAGCGCATTCTGCCGCATGAAATCGTCAAGCTTTGCAAGCGCATTATGCTTTTCGAAAAGCTGAATCATGAGCGGCACAGCTACAGGAGCGTTGAAGATACCCGAGCAGCAGTCTGGACAATATTTTTTGCTAGCCAGATGCAAAGCGTCGTCGCCGCCGTAGAAAAACTTCGGATGGCCCGACGTCGCCACTCTGATGAGCTCTCTTTGATCCGAAAATTCCTGCAAGACTGGCTGGCAGAAATAATCCGGATGAAGCCGGTGGTCCATCAGATCATGAACCGTACAGGTCAGATGATGCGGCGTGATACTGGCGCCGACATTTTTCGGCAGTCTTTCAACTGTCCGAACCATATCAGCCGTGGACACGTGCTCCACCACAATCCGAAGATCAGGAAACTCCCGAGCGAGCTGAATGACCAAGGTTTGAGCTCTGCGCTCGCGATCAAACCGAGACACCACGTGATCACCCGTCCTTGCGATCTCACAGTGGCCAGAACAAATCATCTCACAATCCTGCGCCGCACTGAAAACATCTCCCAGTTCCCAGAAACGGTCAACATCAATCCCATCATCGGAGTTGGTCGTCGTTCCTTTGATGTAGATTTTGAAAGAGCGCACATCTTTCTTTCGAGCATCGAGGATTGTGGCCGGTTTTGTTTTGTGCGTGAGTTTGATTGAGGTCATCACGTCGAAGTTTGGATAGCCAGCTTTTTTTGCCACCTCTAGAATTGCAAGGCGGTAAGCCACTGCATCATCACCGGTTAAAATCGGCGACTGCGTGTTCGGCATTGCTTGCCCAATCTGGAACTCCCGCGCCGTAAACGGCACAATGAAGTCCATCAAGGGTCCAATATCCCGAAAATGCCCGTGAACATTCACCGGCATAATCATTCCCAAAGAATCCATGGTACACCTTTCGCTTTCAATTTGGTTAACGTTTACACAGTTCGTGGGCGCGCCGGATAATGCCGGCCACGCGCCAAGGTCGGAACGGAACAACCGCACCGAGCGCAATCGCAAAATCTCCAACCTGCTTGTTGCCAGCTTGAAATAGCTGATAAACATCCTGTTGGCGCGTAATGCCGCCACCAGCGAGAATTGGTTTTTCTATACCAGCTTCGCGCAGCTCTTTCACGCGTTCTAAAACTAGCGGGAAAAGCTTTGGACCGGACAATCCGCCACCGCCATATTTCGTAAGCGGCGATTGTTCCGAGCCGAAAATTCCCTTCCAATTAATCCGCTCTGGCAATTGGCCAAACGGAATCGTATTGGAAAAATGCAGAGCGTCGCAGGCTCTGAGCCTAGCAACATTCTGCATCGCGTTGAGTGAAAGCGTCACAGCAAACTTCGGCACAAGCGGCACGCCAAGCTCAAGAGCGATATCCAAGACTTCCGCCACTTCTGACACCAATTCGTTATCCGCACCATTTAACTTGTGCCCAGCGTTGGGACAAGAAAAATTGATTTGGAGACCGAACGGCGTGTTGAAAGAAGTCTTAAACATCACCAACATGCGAATCATTGCGGAAATCTCCCCCAATCTTTCGCCGCGCGTTTTACCAACAGCAGCAATCGAAATGAAGAATGGCTTATCTCTTTCCTGCCACCGACCGTCGGTAAGCAAAGTCATGAGACCCAAACCAGACAAGCCAACTGCGTTGAGCATGTCGCCGCTCCAAAATCTCGCTTTCACGCAATCTGGAAACCAATGTGCCGGCGTAATGCCGTCCGCTTTCAAACGCATATTGCCCTTGCTATTTTCTGGTTCAAGGCGCGCCTCAAGCGTGGACGTTTTCGCCGTGAAAGTCATGCCCTCAAGATTCAAAAGTCCAAGCCACTTCCACGGCTTGTGAAACCAGTATTCAGACTTCTTACCGCCGAAAAAACCTTCCACACCCGAGGCACCAGCCACCGGTCCGAAATCAATGTGCTGCAAAATCATGTTGCACTTATCCTTTCTGTTTGACTATTTTGTTGACGAAGAACGAAAAATACAATCTGTTGGAATATTATTGGAAAAGTACCAAAAGTCAAATTGACTTGTCAGGTAAAATGCACAAAAAAGCCGCCCTAGACCGGAAAGGTCAGGGCGGCGATAATTTCAGGCGGCCGGAAGAACAACTTTGTTCGGCAAGTTCTCTTCCAGGAAGCGGAGTGCGTTTCCGTGCATAACGCTCGAAACCGCATCCGAATTTAGATGGGCTAAATTTGACAGAACGGATTTCAGAACAAGCTCTCTATCCGGCGTGTTGAGTTCCTTCGGCTCCACCGGAAAACGAGAACGCATCCGGCCGTCTGGATCAACCTTCCTGCTCATGAGTTCAAATTGCTCGCGCTGGTCATGTTCGGGAACGTGGCGATACGTACCGTCGGTGCCGATGGCTACCACTTCGTTGCCGCAGATGCGCCGAACATGGTTGAGGTGGCGGCAAAATGGCGTGAAACTATCGTCTTCCGGATCAAGTCCGAAAGTCAGACAGTAAAGCCCGACAAGGCCGCGATTTTCGGCAATGCCGAGAAGCACATCATCAGGCAAGTTTCGTGTGAAGTTGTACACGCTATACGCGCCGGTGTGAGTTGCTAAGACTCTCAATTTATCGGTCAACCCAAATTTGATGGTATCAAGCGCCATCCGAGCAGTGCGATGTCCGGAGTGCGATAGGTCAAGCCACATGCCAACTTGCGCCATCATTTCCATGAGAGAAACGCCGGTTTCAGTGAGCGGCTTGTCGCTTAGAAAACCGCCGGCGTAAGGCGACTCATTGTCTTTGTACGCGAGTGTCGCCAAACGAATGCCGAGGTCGTAGAGTTCTTCCACAACTTCGAGATTGGCATCGTAAGGTAGCTGTTGAAGGCCCAGCACAACGCCAATCAGTTTTTCAGTATCGCGAGCAAGGTATTGACTTGAAACAACCTGCATCAAGTCTTGCTTCGTGTGAATAATTTTCACACGCGGCTGACTTTCCAGAATCTGGATAGTCTTTTTCACCTCAGCAATAGTCGCCGCGGCATGGACCAGAAACGACGGTGCTGCTGGAATCCCAACAACTGCGGGACCAAGAAAATCTGAATCAAACACAGCCGGCTTCATGGGCCGGTCGGCAAAAGCCTGTAAGTCAACGAACAAAGGCATAGCAATCTCCTTCCGAGAAGACAAAAAAATTAAAAGAAGACGACGCCGAACTCCCAGTATAATAAAACAATATATTTAAAAAGTCAAATCTTTGGTGGCTTGTTATGAGTTATTCGAGTGGACCGTACCGGACTTGAACCGGTCACCTCACCCATGCCATGGGTGCGCTCTACCAGATGAGCTAACGGCCCGCACTTCCTTGTGGACCTAAGGGGAATCGCACCCCTGCCTCGTCAATGCGAATGACGCGTCGTACTACTAGACTATAGGCCCGCCGCCTTTGTGCGCCTTGTAGGGATCGAACCTACGACCTTTCCGATGTGAACGGAACGCTCTACCACTGAGCTAAAGACGCATGACGATCCCGTGCTTCATATATTATGCCAAAAAAGCTTTTTAGAAAAGGTTGTGAAAAAGTTTGGCGAAATTAGAAAAATAAGGTAAAGTTGATTTTGCTGGGCCCATAGCTCATCTGGTAGAGCGCCTCATTTGCAATGAGGAGGTGACCGGTT
>CAYXSG010000005.1:0-26130 GCA_964467325.1 uncultured Candidatus Saccharibacteria bacterium | reverse complement strand
TTTTTATTCTTCTGTATGTATCCATCAGAACCATTCTCCAAGTGGGGGAGGCAAATGCCAAACGCACGCTCATTTACATAATCATCACGGCAATCCTCATCAACTTCAGCATTTTCTTCACCAAGGCGCTCATTGACTTGTCCAACATCATAACGCTCGGCTTCTACCAAGCCATGGTTGGCAATTTACAGCTGGACAAATCGGGAAGTGCCGTCAGTCTTTCCAACGGCATCCTCGGCATTTTGAATTTGCAAGATATTTTTAAAGTTAATGCTCTGACCGATCCGGGAAGCGCCTTCGCAAATGCCGCAGACGTAACAAATCAAATCACCAAATGGGGTCAGGATTTGTCTTCGTTCTTATCCACCGCCGTCATGTCCATCATTTTGATTTTCACGGTGACGTTCAGCTTTTTCGCCGCTGCCTTCCTTTTGATTTTCCGCTACTTCGTGCTCATTTTCCTCATCATTCTTTCGCCGCTGGCCTTCGCCACTTACGTTTTGCCGGAAACCAAAGACCGCTATAATCGGTGGCTAAAGGCGCTCTTAGGCCAAGTGACATTTCCAGTTCTATATATGATGCTCATGTATGTTGCGGTTTTGGTGCTCAAAAATACTTTTCAAGTCAGCGGCTTAAACGAGGCTCTGAAAACTGGCACCACCCCTGGCAAGGTAAGTTCGGCCGTTGAACCAATCATCAAATTCTCCATCGCCATCCTGTTCATAAACTCGGCGCTCATCACTGCCAAAAAATACGCCGACTCCGCCGGCGATCACGCCAGCAAGATGCTGAATTGGGGATTGGGGAAGGTGGATGCGACGAGAAAACTTACCCAAGGGATTGCTGGTAGATCAATGGTAAGAGTCTCTGGACTCAATAAGCTTGACGATAAGTTTAAGAAATCCGCCATTGGCAACACTTACTTGGGTCGCATAGTTAGAAACAATACAACCGGAGTGGCAACTGGCGCTAAGTTTGGTAGTGGTTCATCTGTATCCTCAATAGCCAAAGAACAGAAGTCATTGAACGAAAAATACGCTCGCGATGTAAATGAAAAACTTGAAAAGACGGCTGAGAAAAAGGTTGATATCGCAAGAATGGCGGTTGATGCACAACGAAGTAAAATTCTGGAAACCAGCGATAAACTGAAAGCTCATCAAGATGAAATAAAAATAGAGGAAGCTAAACTTAAGACAGCGAGAGAAATTGCAAGCTCCGATGAACGGTTTGATAATGGTGATTTATCAAAGAAGCGAGCGCGGTTGGACGCATAAAAAGATATACGGACCATTGAAGCACGCCTTAAAGATATGAGGGAGCAAGAAACTGTTCTTAAATCTGGCAACACAGTTCAGGAAGATTATCTAAAGAAGGCTGAGGGCAATTATTCAAAACAAAAGACAGAATCTCTCAAGACATCTCAAATTGAAGAAATCAATCGGCTTGATAGAGGCTTATTGCCAAAGTGGTTGCGATCAGGCGCCCGCAAAGAAACCATTAAGAGTTTGAGAGAAAAAGTTGATAAGACAAGAAGAACCAGTGGTGGCGGAAAAGGTAAGAAAAATAAAGACAAGAGTCCTGAAGAAATTGAGAAAGAGGCCCGTGAATGGGTAGAGGAGGGAAGACTGGATGACCTTAAAGAAGCCATCGCAAAAGTAGAATAAAAAATCATGGATCAATCACTCCAAAACAACATAAAACTGCTTCCTCCTGATATTAAAGATGTTTGGCAATCACAACAGAAATTCAACACACTCTTTAAGCTTTCCCAAAAATACGATTTGTACGAAAACGATATGGGCCCGCTTATCAATGAAGTTGATTTGATTTTGCTAAACTTGGAAGATATTGAGTCGCTGGAAAGCAACCTGCAGAGGGAATTGGAAATAAACCCAATTACCGCTTCGCGTTTGGCTGAAGATATAAACGAGCAAATATTCGCACCTATAAAAGTTTCTTTGCAAAAAATTCAACAAGAAAGACGGGTGGCTGAAATGGTAAATCCGGAAAAAATAACAGATGGTGAAGTGCCGACAATTCCAACTCAACCAACCCAGCCCGCAAAACCACCGCTAAATCGCATTCCTGAAGTGAGAAAGATTAATATTTCTGCGCCAACCGCGCCGATGGGAACGACAGCGCAAGCACCGAATAATTTGCCGACAATGGCGCCCGAGCAGGAATTGGTCGTGCAGAAAAATATGGTCGCGACCGATAAGCCGAAGTTTCAAGCAATACCAACGCCAACATCACTTCCGAAGACTTTTGGTGAAACGCCGAGAGCAGGGGTTCAGAAAATAACTCCGCCGATTGCAAAACCCACAATCACTCCGCCAATCAATCCTCCCAAACCCCAACTTTCTCCCTCCGACCAATTTTTCGTGTCGCGACCAAAGCCAACCGCGCGCGGTATTGTGGAAAATCGCCTTGGCGGCTCATTCAACATGCCGCAAGAAAGAATGAATATGAGCGAAACTAAGCCAGCTGCGCCCGCAGATCCAAATAAAAAAGTGGATCCATATCGCGAGCCAATTGAGTAGATTTAAAATATGAAATTCCAAGTACCTCAATTCGTGGAAGTGGAAGACAAGATTTTCTGGAAGCTCACGCTCAAGCAGTTCATCTATCTGGTTGGCGGCGGCGGCTTGTCGCTAGTTTTTTACTTGTGGCTGCCGCTGTGGCTAGGAATTTTATTCATCGCGCCGGTGGTCGGTTTTTCACTTGCGCTCGCTTTTTACCGATACAATGACCGGCCGTTCATTTTTATGATTGAATCGGCGGTGAAATACCTATTCAATTCCAAGCTTTACATCTGGAAAAAAGAAGACCACCCCGCCGAAGCGGTGTCGCCAGACTTCTTGCCGAAACTTTCGAAAAGCAAGCTGAAAGATTTGACTTGGTCGCTCGACACAAAAGAAGGCCTAAACCCTGGGACCAGAGAAACGGGGCAGCAGTAAAAATTAATGTGTTACAATTAATCGCATGGCAGGAATTTTAGGCAAGCCGACGCAGAATTTTGTTCCCATCAAAGAAGTGCGCGACGGTTTTGTCGTGCTCAGAGACGGCGGCATGCGCGCCATCATTATGACTTCAGCCCTGAACTTCGCCTTGAAATCGGAAGACGAGCAAAGCGCCATCCTTTTTCAGTTTCAAGATTTTTTAAACTCGCTAGATTTCTCGGTGCAGATTTTTATTGAGTCGCGCAAGCTCGATATTCGGCCTTACTTGGCGCTTTTGGAAGACCGTAAGAAAGAACAGGTGAGCGATTTGCTGAAAATCCAAACCCAGGAATACATCGGCTTCATCAAAAATTTCACCGAGACAACCAACATCATGACGAAAAGTTTTTTCATCGTCATTCCGTATTCGCCGGCGATTTTGCAAAACAAAAACGTGCTGACTAGCTGGAAAAAAGGTAATAAAGACGAGGAATTGAAAAAAACTCAAGATTTATTTGAAGAAAACCGCGCCCAGCTTGAGGAGCGCGTCGCGGTGGTGGAGCAAGGTTTGGTGCGCACCGGCGTGCGCGTGGTGACCTTAAACAGCGAAGAAATCGTGGAATTGTTTTATAAAATTTTCAATCCGGGCGACACCGAAAAGCCGATTAAGTTAAATTCATAACATGGCTATTTTTAATTTTTCAAAAAAACCTCAAGCGCCTGCCACCACCGCTTTGCCGCAGGAAATGTACCGCGAATCCACTTTGGAACTCAAGGACATCATTGCGCCATCGGCTTTGAAAATCTCGCCGCGCTCGCTGTCGCTAGGCGATAAAATCCTGCGCACATTCTTCGTCATTTCCTATCCGAGATTTCTCGCCGAAAGCTGGTTTTCGCCAATTATCAATCTTGATCGCGTTTTTGACGTTTCCATTTTCATTCATCCGATAGAAACGGCCACCATTCTGCGAACTTTCCAGAAAAAAGTGGCGGAGGTGCAAAGCCAAATTCAAACACGCGAGGAAAAAGGTTTGGTGCGCGACCCGATGTTGGACACCGCTTACCAAGATTTGGAAAACTTGCGCGACCAACTTCAGCAAGCGCAAGAAAAACTTTTTGAAGTTGGACTTTACCTCAGCATTTACGGCGAATCGGAATCGGAGCTGGACAAAGTGGAATCGGAAATTAAATCCATTTTGGAATCCAAGCTCGTGTACGTGAAGCCGGCGCTGTTCCAACAAGAGCAAGGCTTCCGCAGCGTTTTGCCGATTGGCAACGATGAACTTTCCGTGCATTCCAAGCTAAACTCAACGCCGCTGTCTTCGCTTTTTCCGTTCATTTCTTTCGATCTCACGAGCGACAAAGGCATTTTGTACGGCATCAACCGGCACAATTCTTCTCTCGTGCTTTTTGACCGATTTTCCTTGGAAAACTACAACTCCATCATCTTCGCCAAGTCCGGTTCCGGTAAATCCTACACGACCAAACTGGAAATTTTGAGAACTTTGATGTTTGACACAGAAGTCATCGTCATCGACCCAGAACGCGAGTATGAATATTTGGCGGAAGCGACCGGCGGCCGATATTTTAATATTTCGCTCAACTCCGAGCACCACATCAATCCTTTTGATTTGCCGCCAATCGGCGAAGACGAATCGCCGGCGCAAGTTTTACGTTCCAACATCATCAACCTCGTCGGCTTGTTCAGAATCATGATGGGTGGACTCTCAGCTGAGGAAGATGCCATCATCGACCGCGCCATCACCGAAACTTACGCCCTTAAAGACATCACGCCGGAAGTGGATTTTTCCAAAACCGAACCGCCGCTCTTGTCCGATTTTGAATTGGTGCTTGCTGGTATGGAGGGTGGGGAATCGCTCGCGCAGCGTTTGACCAAGTACACCAAAGGCACTTGGGCCGGCTTCATCAACAGCCCGACCAACATCGACATGAACAAAAAGTTCGTGGTGTTCTCCGTGCGCGATATGGAAGACGAGCTCAAACCCATCGCCATGTACATCGTCATGCACTATATCTGGAACACTATCCGGAAAAATATTAAAAAAAGATTACTGGTGATTGACGAAGCGTGGTGGATGATGAAATCGGAAGATACCGCATCTTTTCTTTTGAGTTTGGCGAAAAGAGGCCGAAAATATTACCTCGGTCTTGCCACCATTACCCAAGACGTCGGCGACTTTTTGCAATCGCCATACGGTTTGCCGATTATTACCAACTCTTCCATCCAGGTTTTGCTTAAGCAATCGCCAACTTCCATCGACAAACTCCAGCAGACATTCAATCTCACGAACGAAGAAAAATTCTTGCTTCTTGAATCAGACGTGGGAGAGGGGATTTTCTTCGCCGGCATCAAGCACGTCGCTATTAAAATTATCGCTTCTTATACTGAAGACCAAATCATCACGTCCGATCCGTCGCAGATTTTGGCCATCAAGAAAGCCAAAGAAGAATTCCACCTAAATAACCAGTAAAGTATGAAAGCCAATTCTCTGTCGTATGAATTTCAGTTTATTATGCTTTTTGTTGCGACTTTCTTTTGGATATTGAATTGGATTCCAGTCTTAAATGTTATAAGCAATGCTATTTATTGGTGCATCTGGCTCGGCGTGTTCATCTTGAAATATCGGCCACTCATAACCAGCATTATTAAAAACGGCGTCGGTGTTGGCATGATTTACCTGAAAATCAGCATTATTTTTGGAGTGGCGTTCATTCTTGGAGAAATTCCGTTCATTTCCATTGTGCCTTGGGACATTATTGCTAATGTGTGGATAAATCAGCTCATAAAACAGCTTTTGGCTAAAGTTGAACAAATCCAGAAAGATGCGGCAGCTTTAAAAAGGGGCTGGCAAAAGCACTGGCAGCAGCATAGCCTAAGGAGCAGGGGAGAGAATTATGCTACAATATCTTCAAAAGATGTCTCAACTTAAAAAAATCATTTTGGGATTGATTTTCGTTCTCGTTGCTGCGCCGCTTTCTTGCGCTTTCGCTCAGGCGGTTGACGGTAGCGCTGAGCAGCAGCCGATGTTGTTTCAAGCCACGCCGCAAAATCCCGGACCAAATACGGAAGTAAAATTTACCGTTACGAGCTACTTGACCGACTTTAATGCGGCTAGCATTTCTTGGTACGTAAATGGCAAAAAAATGCAAAGTGGCACTGGTTTGCGCACTTTCTCTGCGGGCACCGGCGCGGTGGGCAGCACTTTGACGGTTCGAGTGGTCGTGATCACCCAAGAAGGCAATACCATTGACCAAGAAAAAACTTTCCGCTCCGGCGCCGTGGATTTGCTTTGGGAAACCAACTCCTACACGCCGCCGTTTTATCAAGGCAAAGCGCTGCCGGGAAAGCAATCGCAAGTGAAAGTGGTAGCCATGCCGCGTTTTGGTGCAGCAGCGCAGGAAAATTACATTTTTTCCTGGCAGAAAAACGGCCAAAATGATAGCAGTCAGTCAGGCTATGGCAAAAATTCTTTTGTCTTCACCACCTCCTCGCTCGGCAATCCAACCACCATTTCTGTTTCTGTGAGCTCAACCGACCGAAGTTTAAGCGCCCAGAATTCTATTGTCTTAAAACCAAACCCAATCAAAGTCATTGTCTATGAGTTTGAGCCAGCTTACGGCACACTTTATGCCAAAGCTGTTTCGGGTAATTTACAACTCACCTCAAGCGAAGCCAGTTTCTCGGCCGTACCATATTTTGCGCCGCTTGCAGGTCAAACTCCGCAATATGCTTGGACCATGAACGGCAATTTACTACCTAAAGAAACCAACCAAATCCTCACGCTCCGCAACGACTCAGGCGCAAAAGGCCAGAGCCAAATTTATGCGAGTGTGAATGCCGGCAGCCAAAACATTGCGAGTTCGCCCGAGTTTTCCGTGACTTATTAAAACATGCCTAAATTTCTAAAAAAACTAAACATCGCGCTCGCAGTCTTACTCGTCTGTTTTGCTTTCTTCTGTCATTCAGAAAAAGTTTTGGCAGTTTGTGCTCCAACAGATACTAATTGCTACACCTCTCTCGCGCCTTTAACCGCCAACGGGCAACCAGATCCAAAATTGGAAAACTGTACCCCTTCCACCTGCATGGCCCAATATCTTCAAAACCTTTTCTTAATTGCCATCGGCCTAGCCTGCGCCATGGCGGTGTTTATGATTGTCCTTGGCGGCGTGCAATACATGTCTACCGATGCCATCGGCAAAAAACTCGACGGTAAGGCGCGCATCCAGAAAGCGCTTGAGGGTTTGGCTCTAGTCATCCTCTCGTGGCTCATCATGTCCACCATCAATCCCAGACTGGTTGGTTTAAATTTTATTCCGGCCAGCACTCCGAACAGCTCCCAAAATTCAAACAATTCATCAAACAACAATTCTAATAATAATCCTCTGAATGATTGCACTTTATCAGTCACACTGAAAGGCGTTGTTGGAAGAAGCGACTCTCTTTATAAAAATGATGAAAAATGTTCCGATGCCAACGGTACCGGCTGGACTTCATCCGAGTGTGTCTCCAAGAAAAACACCTGGAATGGCTATCATTATTCAACAACCGGCGTAGCACCGAGCGGCCAAAGCACCAATGGTTGTTTTAAAGACAGCAACGGTAACTACAGCATCAACTTATTCGCTGGCAATCCAAGCGATATGCGCTATGCTGGCACCGATAGCTCAGCCGGCACAAACTACTCAACATGCGAATCAAAAAAAACTTTGTGGTCAGGAACTTACACCGCTTTTTCAGCTAGTTATTCGTGTCATATGCAACCAGCAAATTAATTATGTCTAAAAAAACTCTCATTATAATAATTTTAGTCGTTGCGGTTCTCGGCGCCGGCGGTTGGGCGTACTATTCGCTTTTCATGAAGCAGGGGACGCCGCTTACACCAACTAATTCTGTCGCCAACTCTGGGAACTCTTCGCCCACTTCATTTCCAACTTCTGACCAAAATTCTTCTACTCAAAACACTAGCTCAACCGCAAGTAAAAACAGCGCAGTGGACGACTCACCTTCAGTAGTGCAAATCAACGCCGGCTCGCAGGCTTTGGTGCACATCACAAATGAACCGGTTTCCGGCTTCACACTCGTCGCTGGCGTAGCCACCACGAGTCCAACCATTCGCTATGTGGAACAAAAGTCTGGCCACATTTTTAACGTTGATCTTGGGAACTACATTCAAAATCGCATTTCCAACACCACCCTGCCAAACATCACCGAAGCGCTTTTTACTGCGAAAGGCGATCAGGGAATTTACCGATATTTAAAAGAAAATACTGAAACAATAGAATCCTACTTCTTTAAACTTTCCACCAGCAGCTTGGCCGCCGGCTATTTCTTACCAGAAGATATAAGAAGCATAGCAGTTTCGCCGTCTGGTGCAAAGATTTTTTACATCACAGAAAATGGCTCCGGTGCGCAGGGGATTGTGGACAATCGCGATACGAACAAAAAATCCACTGTATTTTCTTCCGTATTTTCCGATTGGACTGTTGGTTGGCCGAGCGATGCTACTGTGGTGCTCACCACGCGGCCAACTAGCGGCAGCGCCGGCTATTTATACTTCTTAAATCCTGCCACCGGCAGCTTGAAAGCAATTTTAAGCGGCATCAACGGTTTGACCGCGCTCGTCAATTCCGACGCGTCGTCAGTGCTATTTACTGACAACACCAATTCACTTTCTTCTTACGGCGTGAAAACTAGCAAAAGCACGAGTTTAGGTTTGTATACTTTGCCGGAAAAGTGCGTTTGGTCAAAGCGCGATAAAAACATTGCTTATTGCGGTGCTTCTATGCAAAGTTTATTTGGCAATTTCCCAGACGATTGGTATCAAGGTTTGTTTTCTTTCTCAGACAATTTGTACAAAGTTAATACCAGCACCGGTACCACCAGCCTCATTGCCGACATGAATGCGACGTACTCTCAAAACTTAGACATCGTAAATCCGGCTTTGAGCGCCAACGAAAAGTATTTCATATTCAAAAACAAAACCGACGGCACGCTCTGGTCTATCAAACTCCCTTAGCGTATTCTTTTGCGAGTTTGCGCTTCACAAAAAGCTCTTGGCAGGTCATGAAAATGTTGGTGGTGATGAAATAGATGGAAAGCACTGAAGAAATGATGGCGATGAAGAAGAAAACGAAAGGGAAGATGTAGCGCATCTGCATATTCATGCTGTACGCGAGATCATGCTGAAACGAAGCGTTGGCTTTCTTTTCCACTTTCGGCAAAGAGAGGTTGATTTGGATAAACTGCGTTACCACCGTGACGGCCGCGAGGGAAAAGCGCAGAACGAAAGAGTTTAAATCGAAACCCAAGAAGTATGTGGAGATGCCAACAGGCGCGTGCACGAAGCTGTATAAAATCGTTGGGTCAACGGTGAGCAAACTACTTCGAAAAACCTGATAAAGCGCAAAAAGAATTTGAAACTGGATTAGCAAAAGAAAAAAGCCAGCGAAAGGATTGACGCCTTTTTCTTTATATAAAGCCATGATTTGCTTGCCTTGCTCATTGCGATCTTTCTCTTTGTCGCGAATCTGCTTCACCGCCGGCTCAATTTGCTTCATTTGAAGCTGAGTTCGGATAGCTTTCTTGGAAAGTGGAAAAAGAATAAAGCGGATGATGAGCGTGAGAATGAGCACCGCCAAACCGGCGCTTTTACCCGGAATAATACTGATAAGAAAAACTAACGCGTTATAAAGCGGAATGTAGAAAATGGTTGCAAAGAAGCCGTGTGACATGAAGGTTATTGTAACAGATTATTGTGATGTGCGCAGGCCGGCGCGTTCTAAAAGTGCGGCAATTTCTTTTTGTAAGGTTTCTTTGTCTAAAGCTTCAGCGCCTTTTTTCGCGAATAAAAGAACAATAAAGCCGTTTTTAATTTCAGAAATTTGGTTTCCTAACGCTTCATACATCGCTCGGCGCAAAGCATTGCGGCCAACTGCTTTTTTATTTATTTTTTTTGAGACTACTGATGAAAATCGGCTGGTCTTTTCCGTTTTTTGATTGGTGCCGACTCGAAGCGTAAAGAAAGGTGAGTGGAACACCTTGCTCGCCCTCGTTGTGGTTTCAAAGAGGGTTTTTGATACTCGCTGCGAACGAGGAAGCATTGGAGAAAATGGCTCTATTAAACGGTCGTAACGCGCTTTCGGCCTTTTTGGCGGCGACGTTTGAGAGTGTTTTGGCCATACTTTGAGCGGCTCCGCACGAGAAAGCCGTGGGTCTTAGCGCGCTTGCGTTTCTTTGGTTGATACGTTTTAGACATTTGGAGAGTATATGATGAATTTGAAAAAAAGTAAATGCACTGAATTTATGCTCTAATTTTCTTTCCACAACTTTTCCACAGCTTATGAACATACTTATCACCCTTCCACAAGTTTTCCCCAGTTGCAGAGAGTATATAATGGTCTTAAATTATGAACGATATCGCAAAAATTTGGGAATCGGTTTTGCTAGAAATAGAACTCACGGTTTCAAAAGGTAATTTTACGATGTGGTTCAAAAATACGCACATTGTGAAGATTGAGGATGGGATTGTTTACCTCAGTGTTCCGAATGTGTTCGTTAAAGATTGGTTGGTCAATAAATTTCACCTGACTATCTTAAAGCATTTGCGCGCTTCCGGCGATATCCGTGGCATAGAATACTTGGTTTCCAAAGACGAACCGAAAAAACGCGAAAATGAAGCGAATAAACCGCAAATGTTTCAGAATTCCACCAGCGAACTCCCACTTTCCGAGTATTACATTAATAAAGAAGATAATTTAAACCCGCGCTACACCTTTGAATCGTTCGTGGTTGGACCATTCAACGAACTAGCTCACGCCGCAGCTCAGGCCGTCATCAAGAAGCCGGGGAGCACCTACAATCCACTGTTCATCTACGGCGACACCGGCCGCGGCAAGACGCACCTCATTCAAGCCATTGGTAATTATTTAAAAAACACCACCTCCAAAAAAGTTTATTACCTGACTTCAGAGAAATTTTCCGTGGATTACATCAATGCTGTTCAGAGCCAGAAGGCGAACATGTTTAAAGAAAAGTACCGCAAATACGACGTGGTTATCATGGACGATGTGCAGTTTTTCTCCAATAAAGAAAAAAGTCAGGAAGAACTTTTCCATCTTTTTAATAATTTCTACGACAACAACAAACAAATTATTTTTTCTTCAGACAAGCATCCAAACTACATCACCAACCTTGAAGATCGCTTAAAATCCCGTTTCAGCGCCGGCATGATTGTGGACATTCCACATCCCGACCAAGAATCTCGCATCGCGATTCTTCGTGCTAAAGCCAAAATGCAAAACTTTGAACTCTCACCAGAAATTTTGGAGCACCTAGCTTCCACTGTGGACGGCAACATTCGAGAGCTTGAAGGAGTTTTAAACTCAGTTATCATGCAGTCGCAAGTGAAAGATAAAGTTTTAAACTTGGCCGATATTAAAAATTTAATTAAAAACAATACCAAACCGAAGAAATTAGTGTCGGTAAAGGATGTTATTAAAACTATTGCGGATTTTTACAATATTGAAGAGGCGAGTATTTATGAGAAAACCCGCCGGAAAGAAGTGGTTAAGCCTAGACAAATCATTATGTATATCCTTCGGGAAGAATTTGATGTGTCTTATCCATCCATAGGACAGAAATTGGGCGGCCGAGATCATACCACCGTCATCCACTCTTGCGATAAAATTCGCAATGAAGTGAAAACCAACCACATTCTCGTTCAAGAATTAAAACAAATTAAATCTATGTTTTAATTTATGGGGATAATTTGGGGATAACGTGTTGAGTGGTAGGGGGAATGATGGGGAAGTCTAGGTGATAAAAACGAGTTATAATGAAAGCTAGAAAATTAACCAAGTTCCAGGCAAAGTTTATCAACATCAGAGATGTTAAAATAACTTTAATTATAGCCATATAAATTAGTTATATACATATCCACACTCATAGGTATAGTAGTCTTTATATAAAGAAAAAAATAAAATACTAAAATGAAATTTGAATGTATAAAATCAAAATTTAGCGAAGCGGTGAGTATGGCCGAAAAAATCACCGGCAAAAATCTTACTTTACCGGTTTTGTCCTGTGTTTTTATTGAGGCGAAAAATAAAAATGTGGTGGTGAGAGCGACAAATTTGGATTTAGGAATTGAAATCGTACTGCCAGTGAAAATTGAAAAAGAAGGCGTAGCGGCTATTCCTGGGCAAATTCTTAATAACTTCCTTAATCAAAGCGTGGGCGATAAAGGGGTGGTGATTGAAAGTGTGGATGGAAATGTAAAAATTGTTTCGGATTACGGCAATACTGTCATTAAATCACTCAATACAGATGATTTCCCAACCATTCCAAAGATAGAAGGCGGTAAAGGTTTTAAAATTAATTCTAAAGAGTTTATAAGGGGAATAAAGGCAGTTTGGTACAGCTCGGCCATTTCCAGTATGAAGCCGGAGCTCTCGAGTGTTTATATTTATTCCAATGAAGATGGTTTGGTGTTTGTTGCCACTGACTCTTTCCGGTTGGCGGAAAAGAAAGTGAAGATGAAAAATATGAAAGATTTCGGTTCGGTGTTGATTCCGGTAAAAAATATTCCGGAAATCATGCGAGTTTTAGAAAGCAGTCAAGAAGAAGTGGATGTCACAATTAGTAAAAACCAAATTTCTTTCAGTTTTTCTGGTGTTTATTTGACTTCTCGGGTGGTGGAAGGGGTTTTTCCTGATTATAAACAAATTGTTCCAAAAGAGCATAAGACTCGCGTCACAGCTTTAAAGCAAGATGTGGCTGGAGCGGTGAAAGTCGCAACTATTTTTTCTGATAAATTTAATAAGATTTCCATTAAAGCTGCACCCAAAGAAAAACTTTTTGAATTTGCTACCAAAAATGCCGATGTTGGCGAAAATACCACCAAAATAGAAGCGGTGATTGTGGGTGAAGAAATTGCTATTAATTTTAACTACCGATATATTACCGATTGTTTCCAGTCTATAGAATCAGATAGTTTAAATTTTGACTTTAACGGCCTCACTCGGCCACTCATCATTCGCGGCGCTAGCGACAACTCCTTCACTTACCTCGTGATGCCGATCAATAAATAATGAATAATTTAGGTGGACTTTTAGAGAAGTTTAAAAATCTCATCGGTAGCTCCAAGTTTCAAAAAGACGCCGTGGTTTCTGTTATTCGAGATACAGTAAAAATAAATCTAGAAGAAAAAGATTTTGATATTAAAAATTCCACTATTCAACTCAAAGTTAGTCCGGCTGTTAAAAACGAAATTTTCATGAGAAAACAAAAAATTCTGGCCGCGCTCGCTTCTGCTCTGGGTGCTAAAGCGCCGAAGGATATTAGGTAGTTTTTGATTCGTAGTATTCTTTCTCTTCGCCGACTTTCTCAATGTCGTACTTTTTTCCTTCAATAATACTTTTTGCTGCGAGCATACCCATTTCTATGGAATGATCTTGGTTGTTATAGCGAAAGCGGCCTGGGCGGCCAATATAGTAAAGATTTGAAAAGTCGTCGAGATAAGTTTTGACTTTTTTCAAAAATTGCTCGTAGTGAACGTCATAAATCGGGTAGACATCTTTTTGGTGGATGTGGTAATAACGGCGCACTTCGCTCCGTGTGAAAAATCCGATCGATTCAAAGTGCGGCAGCGCGTGTTCAAACAGTTCGGTTTCGGTCATATTCCACGTCGCATCGCCTTCGGAGCAGAAAAATTCGATAAAAAGCGACGTCTTACCCTCAGGCGACATGGCTTTGCTGAAATTTTTCATCTCACTCACTCTGCCAATCGGAATTTCTTTGTTTGGAAAATAAATCCACTGGTCTTTCGTGACTGATTCTTTATCGAGCGTTATAAAAAGGTAGACTTGGCTGCGATGACGAAGATTTTTGGCTGCCCGAAGCACATCTTTCGGTGCAGAAGGCCTAAGCATTGTGATAAAGGTCGTAAGTGGCACAGACTCGACGAGCGTTTTGAATTCGATTTCAATATCTTCGCTGCCGGATGTTACCACAACGCTCTGAAATTTTTTGTCCTTCACGTTGAAAAACTTTGGTTCGGTATTAAGCAAAATTCGGTAGCCTTTTTCGCGTAATTTTTCAACTATCGTATCGTAGATGAGACCTGTGCCGAATTCCGGATAATAAAACGTTTCAACAAGAGTCTTTGGTTTGTTTTTTGACGTACCGCCGACAAGCCGGCGAAGCATGTCTTTGGCGAGGGAAGTTAAGCTCAAACCTTTGATGCGTTGGCTGGCCCAATCGATGTGAATATCCGACGCCGACATACCCCAGATTTTTTCGGTGTAATTTATCATGCCGAATTCGCCCAAAGTTTTCCCGAATTTTGCGTGCACGTAATCGGCAAAATGAACGATTCTTTTTTTGAACAAACTGTATCGGATTTTCGCAACACCATAATCGCGAAGCATTTTAAACGACACCCACAGTCCGACATTACGCAAAGCCTGCACGGCATTGACCGGATAATCGTAAAACTTACCACTAATAAATTGCCGAGTTTGGCGCGGCACTTCTAACCACTTTTCTTTTAATAAATCCTGAACAAAAGCGTAAATATGGTGGTTTTTAGAAAAGAAACGGTGTGGGCCATTATCGGTGCGGAAAATTAAATCACCCTCTTGAAACGTATAAGTTTTAGCCAGGCCGCCTGGGGCGTTTTGTTTTTCGATCACAATAAATTCTTTTCCGGCTTTGGAAAGTTCCATCGCGGCGGCAAGACCAGCCGGACCAGCACCAATGATGAGAGTATATGTGTTAATTTTTTTCATAGCTACAGTGGCCGAAGTAAAGTCCTAATAATTTTAAGGCTGGATTTGGAAAGTGGTTTGAGCTTGGCCGCGGTTTTGCACGGAGTCGTAAACAATGACCGAAAGAGTGTTGGTGGCTACGATTTCTGAAACTTCGTTTGGAATGAATGAGAAAGTGGGATTGTTGCCGTCGGCGGTGCCGATGAGTGCGCTGTTGAGATAGAATTCAACTTTTGTGAGAGGGAATCGGTTTTGACTACTTATAGCCACAATGATTTTGTCCGAAGGTTTGAAGGTGGAGTTGGCGAGGGGAGACAGAATGGAAATAATGGGTATGGATTGTGGGGTATGCGAGTCGTCGGTTTGAGTTGGAATAGTGGTGGTGGAAAATTCGTAACTGTGCTGGACAGCCCAAGCCAAGACCGGTTTTTCCCAAAGGCTGAATTGTGGATCATTTCCGGGATTGGTCGGCGCCGGGCCGTTCGGATTACTTTTATCAACCCAATAGAGAATGGTGTGAATGTTTGGAATGGCAACTTCTTTGCGTAAACTTTGCGGTGTGGCGTCGGTCGCAAGTAAACCAGAAGTGGTGTCGATGGTGTAAGTTTGACCGCCTTGCCAGACGCCGCGCAGAATCGGGCGCAAAGTGGGATCAACCGGCGGCGCTGGTTTGAAATCCACTGGCGGATATTTAAGCAACGCTTCATCCATGAATGCTCGCCAAAGCGGCGCGACAATCAAGCCGGAAGTTTTGTGTTGCATCGGCGTATCGTCGTTATTGCCAGCCCAGGCGCCGACAGTGAGTGCTGGTGTGTAGCCAATAATCCAAGCGTCGCGATAGTCGTTGGTGGTACCGGTTTTAAGTGCGACTTGTTCGTTGGGAAAATCGGTCGCTGAGCCGGCGCCGTTTAGAGGCAAGCGTGCATTGTTATCGTGCAGTACGTCGTTTATGGTGAGTGCAATATTTTCCGGAAGCGCTTGTGTTGGTTGCGGAGTAAATTGTTCTAAAATATTTCCATCTTTATCTGAAACAGAAAGAATGCCGGTGTAGGGATTGCGCACGCCGTTGTTGGCAAAAACCGAATACGCGCTGGTCATTTCAAGAGGGGAAACTTCGCCACCACCCAAAACGAGGGTGAGGCCGTATTGATTTTGATCGCCGAGGCTTGTGATGCCCAGGTCTTTGGCGGTTTTCAAAGTGTCTTTGATGCCAGCGAGGTAAAGCGTTTTGATGGAAGGAATGTTGCGCGATTGGGCCAAAGCGTTCCTAAGTGAAATTGGTCCGAGAAACTGGCCGTCGTAGTTTTGTGGTGAATAGCAGGTGGCGTCGGCGCTCAAAGGATTGCCGTCGGCGTCGCAAGTGCTGGAAAATTGCGTCGGTAAATCAAAAAGCACCGTGTCTGGCGTGTAGCCTTTTTCAAAAGCGGTGGCGTAAGCAAACGGCTTGAACGAAGAACCTGGCTGGCGGTGGGCGAGCGTCACGTTGAAATTGCCATCAATTTTTTTATCAAAGTAATCACGTGAGCCGACCATGGTGAGAATCTGGC
The DNA here is from genome assembly GCA_964467325.1 of uncultured Candidatus Saccharibacteria bacterium. GTDB lineage: Bacteria > Patescibacteriota > Minisyncoccia > Phycocordibacterales > JAKAEA01 > JARIGY01. The sequence goes on along the minus strand of CAYXSG010000005.1, from coordinate 9,857 downwards.
CGGTAGTCGGATCAATCGCTACGAGCGCGGCGTTGGTGGCGTTAAACTTGGTCACATTTTGGAGTGCGTATTTTTTTACCACTTCTTCTGCTTTCGCCTGCAAATCATAATCAAGCGTCGTTACTACTTTCAGGTTGCCATTGTTTACCATATCATCGCCGTATTTTTGCGTCAGATAATCTTTAATGAACATCACGAAGTGCGGCGCTTTGATGCTCTGGCTCTGCTGTGGCAAGAACGCCACTTTTTCTGCTCTAGCAGTTTGATATTCCGCATCGGAAATATAACCAAGCTCTTTCATTTTTTGGAGTACGACACTTTTTCTGGCGCTCAAAGCGTCCAGGTGCGCACCGTAAGGCGAATAATAGGTGGGCGCTTGAGGCAAAGCAGCAAGGTAGGCCGATTCGGCAATGTCTAAATCCTTCGCCGACTTGCCGAAATAATTTTCGCTGGCCGTTTCGATGCCGTAGTAGTTGCCGCCGTAAGGCGAAGAATTCAAATAAAGGTTGAGAATGTCGTTCTTGGACATGATTTTCTCAAGTTTGATGGCGAGCACCCACTCTTTGATTTTTCTGGTGAAATTTTTGTCGGTGGTGAGTAGGGAATTTTTTATCACTTGCTGGGTGATGGTGGAACCGCCTTGGCTCAGGCTGTGGTTTTGGATGTCCACAAGTAGAGCGCGAATGATGGATGTCACTTCAATGCCGCTGTGCTGATAAAATTTATCATCTTCAATGGCAATGGTGGCATCTTTCACGTGCTGCGAAATTGCGTCAAATGGCACGACGTTGCGACGCACGTCCGTATTAAAATCATATAAAAGCACTTCGCCGGTGCGATCGTAAATTTTGGTGGAGCCGGCCAGCACCGTTTCTTGAAAAGATTGTAAATCAGGAATGCGTAGCGTGGAAACCCAAATCATGACTGCGCCGGTAAAAACTAAAAATACCACTGCCACGGAAAAAGCGATGTGACGCCAAGATTTGGACATTTTCAAAACCCAACGGGAAACGTGGTGAAAGGCTTTTTTGGCAATATGTTTGAGGTTTTTCACGAAAGCGCGTGCTGAGTAGGGTTTTTCATGCATTGGTAAATCCTATCACAATTAGCCGGAATTGTGGTACAGTTGTTGCATGAACTTTTTCAAAAGCCAGCCGAAAGTGGACGCCAGTCCGGAGAAAATCAAAGCACTTTTGACGCGTGGTGTGGAGGATATTTTTGTGAAAGAGCACTTGGAAGCGCAGTTGAAGTCCGGAAAACCGTTGCGTGTGAAGCTTGGTTTTGATCCAACTGGTTCAAAAATCCACATTGGGCGCGCAATTGCTTTAAGAAAGCTTCGCGCTTTTCAAGATTTGGGACACCAGATTGTTTTTATTGTTGGTGATTTCACTGCGCAGATTGGCGATCCTTCAGACAAGTTAGAAAAGCGCCCGATGCTCACGAAAGAAAAAATTCAGGAAAATATTAAAAATTACAAATCACAAGTTGGAAAAATTGTGGACGTTTCCAAAGCGGAATTTGTTTTCAATAGCGATTGGCTTGGTAAGTTGGGTTTTGGTGAAATTGCAAACCTTGCCGAAAGCTTTTCTCTCCAACAGATGCTCGCTCGACGCAACTTTGCCGATCGTGTGGAAAAAAATCAGGAGATTTCTCTTAGAGAAATGCTGTATCCACTCATGCAAGGCTATGACTCTGTGGCGGTTAAGGCTGATGTGGAAATTGGCGGCTTTGATCAGCTGTTCAACTTGAAAGCCGGTAGAATTATTCAAAGACATTACGGAGAAAAAGAGCAAGATGTGCTCACTATCGCTATGCTTGAAGGTACGGACGGCCGAAAGATGTCCACTAGTTGGGGCAACGTCATTAATATTTCCGACGAATCTTTCGATATGTACGGCAAAATCATGTCTATTAGAGATGATTTGATTGCAAAATATTTTTTGCTTTGCACCGATGTTTCAGAAAATGAGATAGAAAAAATGAAAGCCGAAATGGCCGGCGGCGCCAACCCGAAAGATTTCAAGATGCGCTTGGCGAGGGAAATCGTGGCGCTTTACCACGGCGCAGACGAAGCGCAGAAAGCGGAAGCCAATTTCGCCAACACTTTTTCCAAAGGCGGCGTGCCGGAAGAAATTAAAACTGTGAAAGTTGCTGTCGGCGCTCTTCTGGTGGATATTTTACTTGCGGAAAAATTAGTGGAATCAAAAACTGATTTTCGGCGCTTGGAAAAAGAAGGCGCCATCACTTTTGTTGAAAGTGGGGCAAAAATTTCCGGGCCCGATGCGAAGGCTGAACAAAGCGCCACGCTTAAAATCGGCAAGCGGCGCTTCTTAAAAATAGAAGTTACTCGCTGAACTCCTCAGTAAGGTAATCACCAGTGTCGGGTGTGTCGTCCTCGTCTTCTTCCTCTAAATCTTCCTCATCGGTTTCAGCTTCTCCAGCGCCATCAGCAGTTAAGTCTTCGTCCTCAACTTCTTCTTCGCTTCTAAAATCCATTTTGAATTCGTCATTCATCATACAGCTTGTATATGATTGTTAATTTTTAATTATGTGCCCTTTGTACCAAATCTGTATTTTTTTGCAATGAGCTAGGATTTTTTTGTGTGGATAAATCGTCTACAGATGCCGCTCATAAACGAGCGGCCCGATTGTGAGCGAAAAAAGTTAGGCCGGCGGCGATGGCGTCGTACTCATCGTCATACTGAATTTTCTCCGGGATTTTTATGAGGCGCGGAATCATGGCAATCATTTGATCTTTGTCGCTGCCACCGTGACCGGTAACTGCGATTTTTATTTGCGCCGGACTCAATTCCAAAACCGAAAGGCCGGCGGAAACCGCCACGTGGAGAATCACCCCGCGTGTTTCAGCAACCTTCAGCGCGGTTTTCACGTTCTTGCTGAAAAATAAAGTTTCAATGGCCAGCGCTTCCGGTTGGTAAAGCTCTACTACACGCAAAATTTCCGCGCCGACGCGCGCGAGCCGCTCGGGGTGGGGCAGAGCTTTGTCAGTCTGAAAACATTCTGAAAATAATAATTTTTCTTTTCTGGTTTTATCGTCACGCTCCAAAATCGCCACCCCCAACCTTTCATATCCAGGATCAACAGCGATAATTTTCATTCCGCATTTGTAAAGACATCTTGCACTTCATCGTTTTCTTCCAGTTCGCCGACGATTTCTTCAAGAATTTTTCCGTCTTCCTCGCCAATTGAAACCGTGGTTTGCGGCAGCCATTCACCATTTTCCTTCTTGAATGCCCAAGTGGCCGCGCCGATGCTGGCGAGTGAAAAGCCGTGCTTGGCCAAAGTGTGTTTAATTTCCTGCGCGGCTTTGTTTCTATTGTCCGTCAAAGCTTCAATCACGAGCGCGCAGCCGCCCGGTCCGTACGCTTCATAAGTAATATTTTCCATCGCGGCACTGTTGTCTGTTGTCGCTTTTTTCACAGCGCGATCAATTGTGTCATTCGGCATGTTGGCTTCCTTTGCTTTTTTAATCGCGGTCGCGAGGCCAGGGGAGGCGAGATTACCTTTCGATTTCTTCGCTTCCACGGTGATAAACCTCACCAGCTTGCCAAAAACCTTACTCTTCTCTCCATCGCTCGCGCCTTTTTGATGCTTTATCTTTGACCATTTATTGTGTCCGGACATGATTTTATTAGTTAATTATGGCCTTATTTTAGGCCTCATTTTGAGCACTGGCAAGCCATTGACAGAAAATCAGTTATATGATATCATGTCGGCAGATAAAAATAACGAAGTGAGCTGCCTGGGCGAGTGTCCGGACGGTTTATTTCACAGAAGGAGCGTTGTATGCGTAACAGCATTTCTCTCGCGTCGTTTGTGTTCGGTTTGGCCCTTTGTTTCGTCGGCGCGTTGCCGGCGGGGGCGGGTACAAATATCCAAGTGCCTTATCCCATCAACACCAACATTGGGAGTAATCAAACGTTTTCCGACGGTTTCGGATACTGGTACGCCGGTAACAACGACCTCACTCAGCAAAGCGCCTCAGTTAGTGCTTGGATCGAGGTTCCAGATCAGGTGAGTTGGTCTTATTCCAATCTCCAATCTGCTTACTGGAGTCCGAGCGCGTTCATCTGGCAGTTTGATGTCTCCGGGATTGTTGGTCAAAAAGTGACCAATGTCGGTAATTATTCCGAGCAGTCAAACATCCACCGGGGAGGAATTTCTTCCTCCTTGTCCATATCGAGCGATTACCCTCCGAATCCGGTAAACGGTAATTATCTCGAATTAATCAGTGGTTGGTTCAGTGTATCTCCCGCAGTTTTGGATTCGGGAAACTTCCAGTACAACGAATGGCTGAATTACGACGGCTTCACTTATTACGACGCAGAGATTACTGTGATTGGGCATTTAACCGACCCAAAACTGCAGCTGTCTTCCATGTCGATGAATATGCCCGTCGCCGTCCCCGAGCCCGCAGCCATGAGCTTGATGGCCCTTTCGGCCGTCGGTCTGCTCCGGCGCCGGCGCAAGTGAGTTTCGTTCTTTGGTTGTTTGCCATCACCTCTCTCCCGAAATGTAGTACGGGGAGAGGTTTTTTGTTGTATAATATCCTTATGTCTCCTGTAGAATTTGAAGACGGCCAAAGGAACGAAAGCGCTGTTTATGGCTCAAGAGAAATCCTCGGCCAGTATCAAACGCCCAAACTTTTTACCAAACTGAAAAATCTTGGCATTGTCCGCACCGACCGGCAGGCGCACTGGCTGCTCGTCTCTTTAACCATACTTTGTTTTTTGGCTGCTAGTGTCGTTATGGTTTATGCACTCGGGTACCTAAATTTTCCAGGAAATATGAGCACGTCCCTATCCTTTCAAGATTTGGTTAATCAAGGGAAAATTCCACCAACTATTCTAGAATCTTTAAAAGATCATGAAGTAATTAAAAATTGAATTTATGGTAACACTAAGAAAGCGCGGCTTCACTTTAATAGAACTTCTGGTTGTTATTGCCATTATTGCTTTGCTTTCCAGTGTAGTATTTGCGGCTGTTTCGGATGATAAGAAAAAAGCTTTAGCCACGCAATTTACTTTAAACATAAAACAATTAGGTAATGCTGTTCAGCTATATATGAGTAATGCGGGTGATCCGCCGGCAGGTGATGGTTTTGAATCTGATGGTTCATGGGACACGGTTCTTGGAACTCTAGTTACCGGTGGCTATGTCCCTAAACTTATTTATACACCAGGATACATCAACCCCTCTTATAATTATACGGACACCCTGATCTATTATTCGGATAAAAATTATAAAAATCGTCTTGCTAATGCTGGCTATTACAAGTGTGGTGACGTTACATCCGACAACTATATTATTATTTATATGACCGGTATCCCAGCGCCACGTCCTTACATCTCTTCATTGATATATCCATATTTTCCAAGTCTTCCGCATCCTTCGTGGGTATATGTTGACGGTTCTGGAGCGGATACCTCAACTTTTATTTACACGGCTTCCTATTGTATTAGTGGTTGATCTAGACTAAATCAACTTCTCTTGGCGCATCGGCGGATTCAAGCCTAAATGTTTGTAGGCAGCATCGGTGACGGTGCGGCCGCGAGGCGTGCGTTCCAGAAAACCAATTTGGATGAGGTATGGCTCATGTACTTCTTCAATTGTGGCTTCTTCTTCACTTGCAGCGGCGGCGATGGTGCCGAGGCCAACCGGTCCGCCGTGAAATTTATTGATAATGATTTTTAAAATTTCTCGGTCTTCGTGAGTCAGGCCCAGCGCGTCCACGCCGAGCATGGCTAAGGCTTCGTCCACCGCTTGCTTATTGAGTTTGGTTTTTTTCACTTGGGCAAAGTCGCGGCAGCGCTTCAAGAAATAGTTGGCGGTGCGCGGCGTGAAGCGGCTGCGCTTGGCGATTTCTTCCGCGGCGTCCGCGGCGAGTTCCACGCCGAGAATTTTTGCCGAGCGCTTCACGATTTTTTCAATTTCACTTTGGCTGTAAAATTCCAAACGAAACACGCCGCCCGAAAAACGCGACCGGAGCGGGGAAGACAAGAGTGCCACGCGCGTGGTGGCGCCGATGAGGGTGAAGGCCGGCAAATCGAGTTGTATCGTTCTGGCTGACGGTCCTTTGCCGATAATGATGTCCAGCTTGCCTGATTCCATCGCCGGATACAAAACTTCTTCGATGGCTTTGTTGAGTCGGTGGATTTCGTCAATAAAAAGAATATCGTTTGGCGAAAGATTGGTTAAAACTGAAGCCAGGTCGCCAACTTTTTCGATGGCCGGACCGGACGTGACTTTAATTTGTGCGTTGAGCTCTTTGGCGACAAGGTGAGCGAGCGTGGTTTTGCCAAGGCCGGGCGGACCGTAAAAAAGAATATGTTCGGGCGGATGTTTGCGTTCTTCCGCTGCCTGAAGCAAGATTTTTAGATTATCTTTTATGGCTTTTTGGCCGATATATTCGTCCCAACGGCTTGGTCGCAGCGCTGTGTCCAAAAACGAGCTGTCTTCCGGCGCAATATTTTCCGGTTCGAAGGCAGGATTTTTGGCGGATTTAGGGGTTGACATAAAAATAGTTTCGTGCTAGGATACTGCAAGCGTTCAAAAAAGGAGATTCCACTTTATAAATCTCTAGGCAAAGGCCCTCCGGGGCTTCATAGCATTTTTTAGAGGATATTTTGGTTAATACCCCGCGTATTTTACTGAAATTCTCCTTAGGGAGATGTTTAACTTTCAACTTCCGGGTTAAAAGTATTGCCTAGAGATTTATGCAGTGGAATTTTTTAATTTCCACGCCTCTATCTTACCTTTTATGCACTCTCAACGTCAACGACTCTTTCGAGTTCGGAGAGTGAAGTGACGCCATTTAGAATTTTTATCACGCCATCTTGCTTCATATTTAAAATGCCTTGGCTTTCGGCGGCTTTCCAAATCTCGCGCTCACTCGGATTTTGTTCCACAGCGCGCTCGATTTCTTCGCTGCGCAAAATTGCTTCAAAAATACCGATGCGGCCTTTGTAGCCGGTGTTGTTGCATTCGGCACAGCCTTGCGGCTCGTAAATTTGGCTCGGAATTTTTTCCAGATATTCTTCTTTATTTTTTATGGTGGCCAAAACGCTTTCAATAACCGATTTGTTTCTGCCTTCTATTGACACGGCTTTTCGGCACACGGGGCAAAGGCGGCGGACGAGACGCTGAGCCATAGACACCGAAAGGGCGGAGGTGATGACTTTCGGATTGACGCCGAGGTCGATGAGGCGTGGGAAAGTGCCGGCCGCGCTATTGGTGTGAAGAGTGGAAAAAACCAAGTGACCGGTCAAAGCGGAGTTGATGGCGATTTCCGCCGTTTCGCTGTCGCGGATTTCGCCGACCATGATGATGTCCGGGTCTTGGCGCAAAGCGCTGCGCAAACCTTCAATGAAAGTGTAGCCGTTTTTACTGTCGGTTTGAGTTTGAACGATGCCGGTCAGGTGATATTCAACCGGATTTTCAATGGTAATAATTTTCAGTTCGGGCGTGTAAACTTTTTTGAGGAAGGCATAAAGGGTGGTGGTTTTTCCAGAGCCAGTTGGGCCAGTGGTCAAGATCATGCCTTCCGGTTTGTTGGCCTCGCGGTTTAGAATGGCTAGAAGTTTTGGCGGAATGCCCATTTCTTCAAGCGGCACGGCAATGGAATTGGGATTCAAAACGCGCAGCACGATGGATTCGTCGTAAGCGGAAGGCAGAATGGATGCACGGATTTCAATTTCCATACTATTTAAGACGATGCTGAAACGGCCGTCTTGTGCGCCTTTGAGGTTGAGCTTCATGCCGGACAAAAGTTTCAAACGCGAAACCAAAAGATTAAAAGTGTCTTTGTTTATATTTAAAATGTCCACCAAGACGCCGTCTAGGCGGTAGCGGATGCGTACCAGTTTTTCTTCCGGCTCCACGTGCACGTCGGAGGCTTTGATGGCCAGCGCGCCAGCAATGATGATTTCCAAAAGTCGGGAAATTTTGTAGCGCTCTTTTTGGCCGATGGTCGTCTCAATCATTTTTTTCACATCGGCCAAGCTTTTCACGTTCGTAAGAATGGTTTCAATCTCGTCGTTGGCGATGTTTAGGGCGCCGCTGCGGGTTTCAAAAGAGAAAGACAAATCTTTATACCGATCCCAAACTTTTTTCAAGCTTTGCCTTGAAGCCATGAAAACCGTTGGAATGTAGCCGCGCGCCGTCAAATCGGCAACAGCTTTTTCGGTATTCGGATTTTCCGGCGCGAGCACGGCCATTTTTATTTTCTTGCCGACAATGTCAAAAATGCCAACTTGCAATTCGCGAGAAGTTTTTTCATCCATCACACGGAGCGCTTCGGTGTTTATTGCAACGGTGGAAAGGTCAATGTAGCTGACGCCGTATTTTGCCGAAAGGGCGCGAGCCAACTCCTCTCCTTCCGTTTCGCGCAATTCTTGCACGCGCCTGTCTTGCTTTTCTTCATCAAAGGTGACCATTCAGAATATTATAGCATGTGCTAGAATGCCAACATGAAAAAAACGGTGAACATTTCTGAGTTCAGACAAATTGCTGAAGAATTTACCAAAAGCTTGAAAGCTGGAAAAACGGCCTGCGTTATTGGCTTGCATGGCGATTTGGGCGCGGGTAAAACCACTTTCGTACAAAATGTGGCCAAAACGCTCGGTATTTCCGAAACAGTGAACAGCCCAACGTTTGTGATTGAAAAATTATATTCCCTCGACAAGCTCGGGACAGGAAACTTTGAAAAACTCATTCACATTGATGCGTACCGGCTGGATTCTGGTAAAGAACTTTTGGACTTGGGCTGGCAAGAAATTTCCAAAAATCCCAAAAATCTTATTTTTATAGAATGGCCGGAGCGCGTTGCCGACGTGTTGCCGAAAATCACGCATAAAATTAATTTCAGGTTTGTTGATGAGGAGAAAAGGGAAATTGATGTAGAATAGAAGTATGAAAAAAATCTCAATAATTATCGTTGTTTTACTTGTCGCAGTCGGCGCCGGATTTTATTTCTGGCAGAAAAATCAGACGCAAACACCAGCTTCTCCAAATCCTTCCGACGCTCCGGTTATTACGAGTATTAGTCCAACTTCTGGTCCGGTTGGGACTGCGATTGATGTTCTCGGTAAAAATTTGGCGGGTTTTGAAGGTGATTTGAATCTTTGGTTTGAAAATAGCGCTGGCGTAAAAGGCATTTTGTATGCCGACAGCCGACTTGATATCACTCATATCCGCGCGACCCTTCCAGAAAAATTGTGCCAGAAAGACAATTCCTATTCCGGCGCGCCTTGCGACGCGTGGCTTGAATTGGTGCCCGGAGTTTACAATGTTTACACCGAGCCGTGGGGCAAGAAAAGCAACGTGGTTCAGTTTACCGTCACAGATCAAACCGTTGGTTGGAAAACTTACCATGATTCTGCGAATGGTTTTTCTTTTCAATATCCAGAATCGTTCAACAGTAAATATGCTTCGCTCCAATCAATCCCACCGAAAGTTGTCGTGTCTTCCAGTAAAACAAGTATCAATGAAAACGGCTGCTATGCAATTCCAAATTCGCCGATGCCGCAAAAAGATTCTCAAATTACGACAAACCGTATGAATTTTTGCCTTTCAGAAAGTTCTGATGTTGGTGCTGGCCAACTTTATACAGATTATTACTATACTGTTTTCAAGAATGCGATGTATGTCACTGTTGACTATACCATTCACACACCAAACGGTTGTAGCGCTTACATTGGCGTTGAACCGCAATATACAGAATGCTCGGATTTCTTAAAAAATCACTACACCGATTTAGTTTTGCAGCCGATTCAAAAAAGTATTTCCACGCTAAATTTCACCAAGTAGTTTCCGAAAAAAGTGCTAAAATGGCACTA
>CAYXSG010000004.1:0-26659 GCA_964467325.1 uncultured Candidatus Saccharibacteria bacterium | reverse complement strand
AAAACCAGCCGACATGAGAAGCTGCTTGTACTGCTGTGGCGATTGCGGCAACGCATAAAATTTTCCATGTTCCAAACGCGACGGCACAATGTAGTCTCGGGAACCTTCAGGTGTGGATTTGGTGAGCGCTGGTGTTTCAATTTCAATAAAGCCTTCTTTAGTGTAAAACTCGCGAGTATATTGGATTACTTTATGCCGGTTTCTGATGTTGACTTGCATTCTCGGTCGACGTAGGTCAATGTAGCGAAAACGCAAGCGCGCTTCCTCGCTGATTTCTTTACCTTCGCCACCAATGTCAAATGGCGGCGTTTGCGCTTCGTTCAAAACTTTAATTTTCAAGACTTCCAGTTCCACCGTGCCGTTTGGCTCTTTGTCGTTTACCATTTTCGCCGGTCGCGCATTCACTTTGCCTTCCACCCCAATCACCCATTCATTGCGGAGGGTGTCAGCAATTTCATGCGCCTCTTTGTGATTTGGCAAAACTACCATCTGGACTTTGCCGGACGCATCGCGTAAATCAATAAAAATCAGTTTGCCATGGTCACGCCGCACATCCACCCAGCCTTTGGCCACGACTGTCTTGCCCAAACAATCTTTTAAAGTCCCAATGTGAGTTCGTTCCATAATGTGCTTATCTTATCAAAACAAAACGACCTTGCAAATTGCAAAGTCGTTTTGTTTTTTACTAACTTAGTTTAATTTAGAATTTTTAGCTTTTCTTCATGAAGAAGTAAGCGCCGCCACCAATTGCAATGATTGCAATTATGCCGACAATCCAAATCCAAGCGTTGCTGCCTGATGTGGTTCCAGGAACTGCGCTTGCTGCTGCCGCAGTTTGCGAAGAAGAAGCGTTTTGATTTGCAGCCGGTTGATTTGAGGTGGTTGCCGTGCTAACGGTAGTAGTTTTAGCCGATGTGGTCACAGTTTTTGTGACTGGAGTTGAAACCGGCGCGCCAATGGTGAAGCTGGTAGCATTGGAAACCATCTGGCTCTGGCTATTTACTGAGAAAGCTGCCGAAGTATTTCCAAGGCTTATCGTGCCAGCGCCAGTTTTAATTGCATGGAAGGAAATCGTGCCGAAAACTGTTTGCGAGCTGATACCTGAAGGATAACCGGCAGTTTTTACGAGCACACCGTTTGTATTGTCCATGGAATCGTAGCCAGACTGAGTCAAAGCCATCCAATTTGGAGCGAGCGTGAATGAAGTTACTTGAAGCTTGTCGGCTGGAAAGTTGACCTCAATTTTTTCCGCGTAGTTGGCAACACCGTTTGGGTTGACTGAAACCACAACAGAGAAATTCTGGCCGGCCGTTACGTTGATATTGGTCGGAGAAAAAGATGAAAGCGTGGCACCAAAAGCTGGCGTGGCAAACATCAAAGCGGCGACAATTGCGAGAGAAGTTTTAAGGGTTAAGTTTTTCATATTTATCTTGTCCAATTAGCCATTAATGATACGAAATCCAAAATGTCCACCTGACCGTCGCCGTTGATATTGGCAACGTTTGAGCCGGTTTGACCCCAGTTGGCCATAAGAATAACGAAGTCTAGTATATCCACTTTGCCGTCATGGTTGAGGTCGGCGTTTCCGAGAGTTGAAGTTGAAGACGACACATAGCCGCTGCCTCCGCCACCTGAGCTTGATGATTGAGGCACTGGAACTGCCGCAATATTAACATTATAAGTGGTTGTTTTTTCGCCGAGAGTAATCGTCAAAACTTGGCCGGTGGCTGGCACTGAGCTGTCAAAGCCGGTCACGTCAGACTGATTCATGCGGGAAATTACGACGAGAAGATCTTGAAAGTCTACTGTTCCGTCGCCGTTGATATCGGCAGAAGGATCGTGAGCATTAACTAAGTCTCGGTCTTTCAAGTCAACAATGCCGTCTTTATTTACGTCTCCGTAATTCACGGGCAAAACTTGCGTAGTGTCGTCGGTGTAGTGTCCAGTGACAACCAAACCTGAAAGGTCTAGCTTGTCGCCGACTGTGTAAGAAGTTTTTGTGGCCTGGGTGGTGATTGAGATGCTGTCTAGAGTTGGAACAAGCACTTGAACGGTTCTTGTAACCGGATCAGCGGCATTTCCTGAAGCGTCAGTGGTGTTGTAAGTAATTGTGTAATTGCCGACAGTGGAAGTATCAACAGAACCAGGAGCTGTAACCGTCACTGAACCATCAACCGCATCAGAAGCCGTGGCACCAGGATCGGTGAAAGTGTGACCTTGAGCAATTTTAATAGTGCTGCTGCCATTGAGAGTGATTACTGGCGCAGTGGTGTCTACCACTGTCACCTGAAAAGATTTTGAACTCACAGTATTTCCGGCCAAATCTTTGGTATTGCAAGTTACAAAGGTTGTACCAAGACCGAAGTTGCTGCCGGAGGCTGGTGAGCATGTAATCGTATTGCCGTCAGTGTTATCAGAAGCAGCGAGTGAACCGAAGCTTACCGGTGTCTGAAGGCCAACTGCTTCTGCTGTGATTTCTGATTGAGTTTCAGAAATAACCACGGTAAATGTACGTGAGAAAATTTCTCCCGTTGTTTGGTCGGCAAGATTTAATGTGAAGCTGTAGTTGCCAATTTTTGTCGGTGTACCGCTCACAGTCACAGATAAACCGCTTGATGTATCAAGACTGGTTTGCAAAGGAAAATCAGCGGAAACTGGAGTAATGCTTGGTGAATATGTATGCGCCGAAATTGAATTGGTAACAGTAAACGTGTGTGAGTATGAATTACTCAAAATAACTCGGGCTACTGACGCAGAACTAATAACCACATGCGCTGGTGGTGGTGGAGGTGGCGGCGTAGGTGAAACTAGAGTCGATGCCATTGCCGTACCAATGAGTCCTAAGAAGAGTAAAGGCGCAACGGTAGACGTGAACGCTAAAACACGAAATAATTTAGCCATATAATTTACTTAATTAATAAAAACTTAGCGATAAAAAATTAGGCTATGATTATAGCCAATTTACTAGCATTATACTAGTGCTCAAACATAGTATCATCTATTGCTATTTTTGTCAAATATTTGGCAAAATGAAAGGCGGCGTGGGGACTCTCTGAATCCACGCCGCCCAAGGGAAGGAGGCCGTCTTGTTGTTTACTTTATCTGCGCTAGATACTACCGTAAGGCAAGATTTTAGTCAAGGGTTTAAGAAAAAGTCGCGCCGATGCGCTTGCGAACCAAATCCATCTTGGTCTCAGCAATCATGCGTGCTCGCTTCCCGCCCGCACGTAGCATTTCAATGATAGCACTTTCATTTTCGGCGATTTTGGCGCGCTTTTCTCGCATTGGCGCAATGAAAGCGGAAATATTTTTAATGAGAATTTCTTTGGATTCTTTATAGCTCATGCCGCCTTTTTCGTACGCCTCACGAATTTTAGAAAGTTCGGCAGGTACGGCAAAAAGCTTGTGAAGTGCGAAAACCTTGTCTTCTTCCGGATTCTTCGGCTCGCTGACGCTTTTGGAATCGGTTGGGATGCTCATCACGGCTTTCTTAATGGTTTCGTCGTCGGCAAAAAGCGGAATGGTGTTGCCATAGCTTTTAGACATTTTCCTGCCGTCGGTACCAGGGACAATTTTTACATTCTCCAAAATCATTTCCTGCGGCGGTTTGAAAGTGTCTCCATAAATTCTGTTGAACTTTAAAGCGGTATCGCGAGCAATTTCCACGTGCTGCTTTTGGTCCTGCCCAACCGGCACCACGTCGGCGTCGTAAAGCAGAATGTCCGCAGCCATGAGCATCGGATAGTCAAAAGTGCCAACGCTGATTTCCTTATTTTTCGCTTCAGCATCTTTGAAAGCGTGAGCGCGCATGAGATATGGCATGGTGGTGATGGTATTGAAAATCCAAGCGAGCTCGGTGTGCTCAGGCACGTCGGACTGCTTGTAAAAAGTCACCGTGTCAGGATTGAGACCGATGGCTAGGTAGTCAATCGCCACATCCATAATGTTGCGCGACAATTCTTGTGCATTCTGAATACTGTTCAGCGCATGGTAATCAGCAATAAAAATAAAAGAGTTATAATCATTCTGAAAATCTACAAACTGCTTCATGGCGCCAAAATAATTGCCGATGTGCGGTCGGCCTGTGGGCTTAACGCCCGAGAGAAGAATCTTTTTATCGGTATTTTTCATTTGATTTAGCGAAATAATGCGATTCAGCAGAATCGTGCTTGGCGCGCGCAACGTCCATTGAAGCGCGACGAATATAGTGTAGCAGAAATTTTGCCAATGAAAAAGCCGGCGACGTGCATCGCCAGCTTTTGATCCTTGGGTCAGGAGTTTAACGTAAAACCTTTTCCCCACCTTCGGTAGCATTCCTTTCCGGTCCGACTTTGCTGTGTGAAGTTCCACCGAGCATTTCTATGTTGGTGAAATCGTCTGGATACATTCCCCATCCTGGTTGCCAACCAACGAAAATGGTTCCTTCCTCAACATGTTCACCAACATCAGCCACTGGAGATTCCATTTCCGCCATCGGCCACCTCCGATAAAAAACTTTTGAAACAAAGACCTGGTCAGATTTTATTGTACCACACTCGCTGGCAGCTCAATGTAGAACTGCGAACCTTTGCCGTTGCCTTCAGACTCGGCCCAAACCTTGCCACTGTTCGCTTCCACGAGCTGGCGAGCAATATAAAGTCCGAGGCCAGTGCCGAGAATATTCGCCTCGCTCGCATTCGTCGCGCGAGAAAATTTTTGAAAAAGTTTTGGCATGACTTTCGGGTCGATACCAAGGCCGGTGTCGCTGACTTTCACCAGAAGCTTATTTTCATTTCGGCTGACGTAAACTTCAATGTGACCTTTTGGTGTGTATTTGATGGAATTGTCGATAATATTGCCAATCACCTGCTTGATTTTGCCTTCATCCGCGTGCAAAGAATAATTTTTTCCTTGCTCAAAAGAATATTGAATGCCCAACTGCTTCTTTTCCACACTCGGCTCGCATTCCGTAACCACTTGGCTGACCAATTTTTCCAAATCAAAAGTTTTGAAATCATATTTCATCCGACCCTGTTCAATTCGAGAAACGTCAAGAAAATCTCCCACTATCACCACCAGATTTTCCGCCGATTGGCGCATCACCTCAAGCGCGCCCACCACTTCTTTAGAAACCGGACCGTAATCGCCTTCGAGAATCAGCGAAATGTAACCCTTAATGGCGGTCAGCGGCGCCCGAATCTGGTGCGTTGCCAACGAAATAAACTCAGTCTTTACCTGATCAAGCTCCTTCAATCTTTCATTCGCCTTCGTCAAATCATTCGCCAACAGCTGAATCTGCTCACGCTGCTGAACTTCCTTTTTAACACTTCTTATTAAGAAAATGCCGATAAATAGTGTGACAAATAGTAAACCGCCGTTTGCTGTCAACTCGCTCGGTGTCAGGTTTAACAGCATTCTTATTAGAATAAAAATCCAAAGCGCAAAAACTATTAACTCCGTTGCAATGGTTTTTATATTAAATAGTTGATATTTAATAATTGCGTAGCTTGTTAAAACCACAAAAACTGAAACAAACACTGCAGTAAAGTTTATTGAAATAGTGATATTAAAAACGACTACAAAAATAAAATTAAACAACAAAAAAGATGAAAACATTATAGAAGCACCAGATAGTAGATATCCGAATTGAGTTCTCTCTACACCATTGGAATCCTTATATTTTTTAGTTAATGTATAAAGCCCATCTATGATGAAGTAAAAAACCAATACCCCAAAAACTGCTATAGTTGGACCAACCACAGGAGATGGTATTCCGCTACTATCAACACTTTTAATGTCAGAAAATATTAATGGTGTGAGTGTAATAATTGATACTATTACTGTAATTAATCCTGTGAAGAGAAACCTTAACCACCCCATGTCCATTTTTGTTTTTGGGAAGGTTTTTGAGAGTAAAAAAAAGAAATATGTTTGAAATGCTGCAAAAAATATTGCCGCTCGAGCCCAAATCAATTTGACAAGTAAATTTGAGGCGTATGTACCGAGTAGGTTGGATATTATATAGAATATAGTTATTATGTTGAATAGTAAAAAAATAATGCTCGTAGCACTTTTTCTGTTGTTTAAATAAACAACGAATGCAAGAACAACATCAACAAAAATTGTTATGGCGCCTACCGAGAATACTGGTGATAGATTTATTAAATTAAACACGATAACATTTTAATTATTTCTTGGATAACTCTAACAAATAGTGTGATAATTTGTTATAAGAAATTTTACTATCTATATTTTTTGATCCGACAGAATTTATATTTTTCAATAAATTATTTTTCTCAACATATCTCAATCCAGACAGTACTGACCCATTAAGTAGTATAACATTACTCCACGCCACCAGGGATTGGGGTATTAATTGAAATAGATTTCTTAAACCATCATATTCAAAATAACTCTTAGACACCTTAATACCCACACTTTGTACAATATCTACTTCTTTTGAATTTAGGTGATGTCTAAAAAATGAGCTATATATTAGGTCAAAATAATTTTCGGGAAAAAAATTTAGTAATTTTGAAAAATTATTCTTACATTGAATTATTATGTAATTACTGTTATCCATTTTTTGAATTCTTTCTATGTAATTTAAATTTAATTCCTCAAATGAATAGTACGATATTTTTTCAGAAAGATTTCGCAAATTTTCCTTGGCTACCTTGTGGGAAAGATCGGACATGTCATCGCCAACAAAGATAATCCTACTTTTGCTACGTGTTTTAATAAGTTTTTCTATGATTTGACGTTCTAATTCCATACCCCCACTCCCGATATTCATCATGATCAAATCCTTATTTGATAAATACACGAAATCAGAAATCCTTTTTACGAAGTCTTTTATTAGTCCAGGAAAATTCTTTCTTTCGATACTAACTAAGTGTCTATGCATTTCTTCAGTATATTCGGGTAATAAATCATTAATTTCCTGAAGTTTTTTAGGATCAAGTTTTGGAGCAATTCGGAAAAGCCAATAAATATAGGAAAAAATTGATTTTATTGATTTGTAAAACTCTATATTTGCATCTATAGCGTAAAACCTATCAGGATCAGATGTTGAATCTCTAAGAACTTTGAGTTCAAATAAAATTGTATTTATTTTTTCTTTACGATTCATGTTATTTATCGAATAACTCATTACTTGGCATGCGTGGACTATGTGCAACTTTTTTTTCCGCATAACCAATACGAAAAAACATCTGCGGACGACCTTCTTTTCCACTAAACATGGCAACTTTTTTAAAATGCTCACCTATTTGTATTGGAGCGGCCCACACAGCAGCACTAGCTCCTTTTTGTGAAAGCATCAGACTTATATGTTCAAAAAGTATGCCTGTATTTATCCAGTCTAAGTGCGTATCGTTGTTAGTTGTAATTATTCCTATGTGTGGAGTGTAATGTTTTAATAGTGGTTCATCTTGTTTATTGCTCATCTTACTAAGATTAAACATTTTCAATACAAAAGGGGCTGCATAGGATATTGTGGTTGGAAAACCGATTGTGAAACCGGGCATACCAAACTTTTTTGAAGATGTGTTTGATATTACATACCTTGAGAGTTCTGATCTGAATTTAGAATTAGCCATAGAATCTGCTGTTGCTGAAAGTGCGATATCCGCCAATTCAGATATTTTTTTCTTATCGGAAATTAATTTTATGTTTGTACTTGCTGTAGATAATTTTTCTATATCATTAATGGTATTTTGATCAATTTCTCTTGTGTACTTATTTCGATTTACGGTTCTTCTTACTATCTGATGGATCAGATGTGATTCATCTCCAACACAAGCATCATTTTTAGAAGCTAATTTTATAGAAACAATTAAATTTTTTTCATTTAGTTTCTCAAAAACTTGTACTGATGCTGAGTATCCATAATAATCAGCTGAAATAATAATATTTTCTACTGCACATCCAATACTAATTATTGCCTGACGACTATTTGGATCACCTACTGGTAGTAAACGTTTTTGTTCGAGGTAAACATTGATAATCGAATTATCTATAGAAAATTTCCATGGCTGGCTATTATGGCTTGATGGAGCTAATACAGCAAAGTTAATTAAGAATTTTAATTTATCTTTTTCACTAACATACCTGAAAAAGTCTTTAACATTTACACTCCAAACCCCGCAAATTTTCATCATAAATAATTGAATCTCACTTAAATCGTCACAAATTAAAGATCTTCTTAAACGCTTCCGAGACTTTATTCCTATTAGCAACTTCTTCTTTTGAATTATAGTTCGGTATAAGCTTCTCGTCTAGGGAGATAATAGCGCGGTTTAATTCCAAAGGTTGATTATTTAAAATTTTTCTAACACAATATGCAACTGCTGCGCCATTAAGCAAACCGGCCCCGCCAAGTTGTGGCCACGAAACTATAGTTTTCCCCATTTCAACAAGAGAGTTTTGCATCCTTTCAGTAACGTTTTCTGGACCAACATGTTTTGTAATCATTCTTCCTGTACTAAATTTATCTAGACCTTTGAGTGATCCATAAGATATTTTACCCATACGATCATGAAAAAATGGCATGTCTGGGTTTAGATCATAGCGCTCTATGTCAACAACGCCATTGTCCCCATTATCAGCTGCCATAACGATTGGCAGTTTATATTTCTTAGCTTTTTCTCTAAAAAGATATTTGACCGCTAGGTTATCCATTTCATCTATAACTACATCCAACTTTTTTTTACCAACAAAGAATTCCTCAATATTTTTTTCTGTGATACCGTCGGTAAATAATTCTATTTTTGCATATGGGTTAATTTCATACACTTGGCGAGCAACCATTTCCACTTTCCGTATACCAAGATTATTAACACCTGTCCTAATTCGGTTAGTGTTCGATAATGCCAAAACATCCATATCCGCAAGTTTTAAATATTTAGCACCACCCTGTAGAACAATCGCCATTGCAATTGCGCTGCCAACACTTAATCCTCCGATTCCAACTGTAGAGTTATAAAATTTATTTTGTTCCACTGAATTAATCAAATTCCTGTTTCTAGAAGTTCTAACCTCAAAAAAATCTTCTTCGGTTAGAATGTGTACTAATGTTGAAAGCCATGGAAAATACACCCAATTACCTTGATTAGATAAAGGTGACTCACTTTTTAGATTTTTAAGGTAGGTTTCAAATTTCTGCTCAAATTCAGGGTTGTATACAAGCGTTGGATTTTTTGATGCAAATAATTCTTTACATTGCTCAATGTAATCATCAATTACCTGCTGAATCTTACCTGATTCCAGTAGACTGGAAATTTTTTTAACATCGGTAGAATTATTTATGTTGAACAATTTCGGTTCCGATTCTATAACTTCCTTAGAGTACTTATTTAATTTTTCAATTATCTGCATATTTTTATTTCTTCCAAATATATTTTGGTTTCGAACCAGGTTTAAAATACTTCTCGTCCTGATAAGGCCAGAGTCTGATTCTTGGTGATAAGTCTTTTCCTAAATGGTGTTGCGCAGCATCGTTGTATTCGTGGTTAACCTCTTTTAGTTTCTTTGTGATCTCATTTTTTAGAGATATTTCTAGGCGTGCTGTAGATACAATGCTTGGAGTAAGTTCTATATTAATTTCAAGATATTCATCCATATTTCTATTATAATCTTTGTTGAGTGTGAATTTGCCCGTTAATTTACTAATAAAATTCTTCTGATTCAGTGCGGCCTGGATGTTTTCAGGATATATATTTGCAGCATAAAACTTTACCGTATAATCACTTCTACCATACAAAGTAACGAATGGTAGCTGCCATAGTGGATACTTTTCCTTTAATGACTTTAATTCCTGTTGCCACTTAGGAACAATTTTTGCAATATGATTACTCATTTGTCCAAAGCTGATGACCTCACCTCTGTCATGAAGATTAAACCGTATTAAAGGAAGCCCACTATTAGATGTGAAAATTAATTCATTATTTTCATTTTCTATATAGCGTATCAATGGGTTATATTGAAATAAATTTGGAACTGTCTGTGAATCCTGGAGCATTAATCTTATTTCTGAGTATTCCTCCATAAGTACTCGACTAAAAATACTTACAGGTGTTTCGTGGCCTATGAGAAGCATTTCAGAGGACCCATATGTACTTATAATATGTGCATAATCCTCTTTTTTGAGACCAGCCTCATTCATAATGTATCTTCTCCAAACCTCGTTGAAGCTTCCACTGCAAAACATTATCCTAAGTTCTTTAGCAGACCAATCAATACCGTTACTTCTACCAGTTTCGATAATATCCTTGATGAAAAAAGGATGTCCTATAAGAATAACCTGCTCAAAATCCTTTTGAAGGTTGCTTATAACCCTAAGCGCATCAGATTTATTATTACCCACGGTTACAATTGTTAAATTCTTCTGCTGTGCCGCAGCGAGCCAACTTGGTAGTACTGTTGCTATCCCAGAGACATAAACTCCCATAGGGAAACAGATGACTAGTAGTGTTTTATATTTCCCAACTTTAAACAGGTGTTTATAAATTAGCTTATGAATAATTCCTGCTTCAAGTTCTTGTTGATAACCCCTAGGCCAAAATGTAGGCTCTCCACTTGTGCCAGAGCTCGTAGATATTAGGGTTGAAGTAGATAATTCTCCATCCCAACAACGATCAACAACCGAATAAGATTTTACATAATTTTCTTTATTTGTTATGGGAACTCTTTTAAAATCATCAATAATTTTAATCTTCTCGTGATTTATTTTGTTTTTCTTTAGGAAATCTTTGTATGCCGGTACACGTTCTGCAGCAGAGTGAAAAAGTTTAAGAGCTTTTCTCTCTCCTTTTTTATTCCAAAAGACTTCATTCTCGACTTCAAGTGCTTTCTGTAAATTAGCAGTGTTTGCTTGTCCGTAATATAGATTTTTTCGTTCTGAATTCTGTAAATCTGGATTTGAAATCTGTTGAATAAATTGCATATTGAGATAAATTAGTTTATTGCATATTTTGCCTCATCCTTAACAAAAGAAATACTGTTTCTTAATTCTTCAATAATAACACGATCCTTTATTATAACTGGAAAAACCTTACGAAGACCTTTATACAAGGCTCCATTTTTAGGTGAAAGATCTTTACTGTTCTTCATAAAATCAACCGCTTGAGCTAGTGTTATAAGTTCAATAGTTATTACAATATAAGCGTTTTCTAAAACTTTGGCAGTGAGCAATGCTGCGTCTGTACCCATACTAACAATATCTTGGTTGTCTGCATTTGTTGAAATTGAATGGACATATTGAGGAAAAGCTAAAGTTTGACTCTGGCTTGTTGTTGATGTTGCAACAAATTGGAGACCTTGAAGTGCAAGTGATAAACCAGGTGTGTCCAGATTAATAAATGGCGGAAAACGTCTGTTTACTTTCTGATTCAAGAAATAATTTATACGACGTTCAGATAGCATTGTAAGCTTAACAATTGTCATTTTAAGTTGATCAACCGCATAAGCAATATAATCTCCATGAAAATTTCCTCCATGTAAAAACTCTTTCTTATTAACGTCCACTATTGGATTATCTGTAACAGAGTTAATTTCCACTCCTACTATTTCCTTTGTTTTTTCAAGAGCGTCTTTAACAGGCCCCAAGATTTGTGGTATACATCGTAGAGAATAAACATCCTGAACTTCTCTTTGTATTTGATGAGTGGAATCAGTAATCGAACTATTTTCACAATTAAATTCGTGTCTGTTTTGGAGAAGTTTTGATGATGATAAAACCTCCCGCATCATCTTAGCTACAAAAATTTGCCCACTGTGTGGTCGGAGATTATGTAATACTTCTGATACGGAGTCACTGAAAGCGTTAACTATTTCCATCGACCACGCACCACTATGAATTACTATTCTAAGTAGGGTGTCTGCCTTATCACATAAAATAGCTGCAATTGCGGTCATCATTGATGTACCATTTATAAAAGCCAGGCCTTCTTTTGGTTTGAGGACATACGGCTTAATATTCAATTCTGCCATTACGGAGGCGACTTTTTGTTTTTTATCATTAAAAATAACTTCTCCTTCACCAATTATTGCTAGTGCTATATGGGAAAGTTGAACCAAATCACCGCTTGTGCCGACAGCACCATGTTCAGGAACAATTGGAATTATTCGATGGTTTATAAATTTTTTGAGTTGTTCAGTGAGTTCAACAGAAACTCCTGAGTAACCTTTTAAAAAAGTATTCAAGCGCACAACCATAGCTGCAAGAACATAACTATTTAATATCGGTTCACCCATACCCACCGCATGACTAACGATAAGATTTCTTTGTAGATTACTTAATTGATCCTTTCCGATAATATGTCCAGCCATTGGACCAAAACCTGTATTTATGCCATATATGAGTTGTTTAGCACTTTGTTGATCAAGAAATTTTCGTGATTGTTTAACACGAGTCAAAGCATCTTTGTGTACTTCAATTTTTATATCTTTATTATCAACAACCGACAAAATCTCCTTAATAGTTAAATCACTTCCAGTTAATGTAATGGTCTGAATCATGGTTTATTATACGAACAACCATTATATGTTATATATTAAAATTTCTAAATATAAATTCTACTCCTCAGAATAAGAACGACTTTCTTATCTGTAGCATATATATCGAGAATATGCAATCCACAGATTTAAGAAATGCTTGGAAGCTCTATATAAAAACTGGTTTCGGTCCCATCCTTACCGGATTCAATTCGAAAATCCCCTCCATGATCTTTAATGACTTGTTTCGTAAAATATAATCCAAGTGAGCTTGTAATTATATCTGCTTCCTCCTTGTTTCCAGAAGGGCTAAATTTTTCTAAAAGTTTTGGCGGAGTGGATGGTAATATTCTTATACCAGTATCATATATTTTCAAAAAAATCTTGTCTTCGTGTGATGATAGGATTATTTTAATAGAGCCATTTCTTGTATATTTAAGGGAATTTTCAATTATATTAGATATAGCCTTAATAAGTTTTTCTTTATCAGTATTGATATTATGCTCACCAGTTTTCTCGCATTTATAAAATAAACTAATACATCTTTTATTAATTATAGGTCTGTATTTATCTATAATTTCTTGCATTATTTGGCAAAAACTAACACAGGAGAATTTGTATTTTAGATCATCATCTTCAATTCTGGAGACATCGATAAAGTCTCTAACTATTGCTATTAGGTTTTCTGTGATTTTTTCAATACTAATAAGTGCTTGTTTTTTGTTTTGTGGAACTTCCCCATATTCTCCTTCCTGAAAAAATGACACATAACCCCTAAGAGCTGTTAAGGGGTTAGCAATATGATGTCTTGCGAGTGATACAAGTCCAGTTTTTACCTGATCAAGTTTCTGTAAACGTTTTACAAGGAGTTCGTTTTCCTGACGTTGTTTAATCTCTTTCCTAACACTCATAATGAGAAATATGCCGAAAATTGTGATTAGGGTAATTACAATTAAATTTACAATAAGTTCCATTAAATTTTTTGAAACAATAACCCTTGCTAGCAAAATGACCCACAACAAAAAAATGAAAAAACTTGTAGAGATTATTTTTACATCGAACAAGCTGTGATTTATTATGGAAAAAGCGATGGGTATAAGAAAAAAAGCAAGAAATAAGGGTGCTAAAAATACAAAATATGTCATTTGGAAAATTACAACGAGTACTAAACTAATAATTGCGAACAGTGAAAATGAGCTTACTATTCCCCATAGTAGATATTTGTATTGCTGATGTTCCTTGGCATTAGAATTGCGATGCTTTTTAACTAGCAAAATTATACTGATAATTAAAAACAAAAAGAAATTTAATAGAAACATAACCATACCAAAACCAGGAACTGGAATGGGTGTATCGCCTTTATAATTTAGAGATTTAAATACAAAAGGTGAAAGGGATAATCCTGCCGTGGTAAACATTAAAACTATTGTGGCAATAAGGTAAAATTTTTTTAAACGAATTTCTTTTTTTGGGAAAGTGTGAACAAACAAGAATAGAAACGGGGTTTTGAAAGAGGCAATAAACATAACACATCTTATCCATAAAAGCCTATCGTTAAGTAATCCAGCTGGTGGATGAAGAGAAAAAAAGTTGGTAATTATATAAAAATCAAAAATTATAGACAAGAAAAAGAAAAAACGATTTGTCCAACTATTACGATCCTGACGGTAGACAAGAAGACCAACGAAAGCAGTTACTGAAAAACTTAGTATTGTAATAAGGAGTTCAATATCTTTAATATCAATGTCCCAATAATTTACTAAAAGATTATTCATGAAAAATTAAAAATTAATTGGCAATTCAATATAAAAACTGGTTTCTGTGCCTTCCTTGTTGGACTCAATATGAAAATCCCCGCCATGAGCTTTGATCACTTGTTTTGTAAAATACAGGCCTAAACCGCTAGTTACAATGTCGGCTTCTTCTTTGTTCCTTGTTGGGCTGAATTTTTCTAGAAGTTTCGGAGGAGTAGAAGGCAAAATTCGAATACCGGTGTCAGAAATTTTTAGAGAAATTTTCTTTTTATCAGAACTTAAATCAATATTCAAATTCCCTTCCTTTGTATATTTAATTGAGTTCTCAATAATATTGCCAACGGCATGAAAAAGCTTTTCTCTATCAGCTCTGATTATGTACCTGCCATCTTCGTCACGATTGTATATTAAATTAATATTTTTCAGGGCAATTTTCTGTTTGTATCTTTCTAAAATTTCCTCAATGAGAGTCTCGAGATCAGTTTTAGAAAAACTGTACTTAATATGACCATCATCAAGTTTTGAGACATCAAGAAAATCCATTATTATACTCACCAGATTGTCCGTAACTCTTCCAACAGCATCAAGCATTTCCAATTTTCTTTGGGAGGTTTCGTCAACCATTTCCTCCTGAAAAATAGATACGTATCCCTTAAGTGCAGTGAGAGGATTCGCAATGTTGTGACGCGCCAATGAAATGAGACTAGATTTTACTTCCGTGAGTTCTTTTATTTCTTTTCGCTGCCCGACTTCTCTAACTACAACCTTTAGAATTAGTACGACAAACAAAGCCGAAAATAAAAATACACAGCTTCTGAAAATAACTTCCGTAACACTGTTTGAAAAAACCACTTCCACAAATGAAATTATTAGCAGCGCAATTGCCATGAGCATTGTCTCAGTCACTTTGAGTTTAAAGAGGTTGTGCTTGAGTATGGCGTAAGTTGTGCAGGCAATAAATGGAAACATAAACAATGAACCTAAAATTATGTATTGAGTATTATGAAAAACCATTGGAAGGATCAAATTAAAGTTTAGTATAAATATGTAGGTAATTACTAAACCAACAAAAATTATAGTCATTCCATTATTACTTGTTTTGGTTTTATATATTTTTTTAAATAGGATAATTATTGCAATAATTATTGATCCACCAGAAAACAATACGAACAGCAACCATGCTGAACCTCTTAAGAATACAGCATTATTTCCTAGTATTTTGCCATCTAAAGAACCCAAAAATACATAGCGTGTTAATGTTAGAGCTGAAACAACAACGCCTACAGGAATGTATATATACTTATTTATTTTTGAAAAAACGTAATTTTCATTTGGTAGGACTAGAAAAAATTCTAATAATATTAAACTTTGGATTGTAGCTGTAAATAAAACAATTCTTATTAGGGTAGTTGCAACATTAATATCAGTAAATTGGTACGCAAAATAGTTTATAATACCCCACGCAGAAAAATCCAATGAAAGTGCTAAAAACAGCTTGTTTGTTATACTTTTTCTATTGTTAAAATATACCGTAAAGCCAAGTATGATGGTTACGGCAACCATGACACCGACAGATAGAAGGTCTAGATTAACTAAACTATTCATGGCCAGAACTATAGCACATAGAGATAAAATCTTTATAAAGAAAAGATAAAATAAAACTTAAGAAGGTTTTATTGGAATATTTTAAATCCCCTCTTTTTTGAGGTCTTCGACGAGTCTGGCGGCTTGTTTGGAAAGCTTGGCTGGAAGTGTGATGTGAACTTTGACCATGAGGTCGCCGCGCTTGCCGCGTTCGTAGGGCACGCCTTTGCCTTTGACGCGCAGAATTTCGTTGAAGCCGATGCCAGCGGGAATCGCAAGCTTGATGTCGCCGTCCAAAGTTTGAATGTCATATTCGCCGCCGAGAAGCGCAGTGGAAAGTTTGATATTCAAATCCATTACGATGTTGAGATTCTCTTTTCGGAAAAGCGGATGGCGCTTCACATGAATTTTCACGTACAAATCGCCTGCAGTGCCGCCAAAAACCGCTTCGCCGAGGCCGCCGAGCCGAATCATTTCGCCGTCATTGATGCCGGCCGGAATTCTGATTGAAATTTCTTCCTGCTGTTTTATCACGCCCGCGCCATGGCACTTTTTGCATTTGATTTCAGGAATTTTTCCGGTACCATCGCAAGTACTACAGGTTCTAACCGTCGAAAACTGACCAAGAAAAGAATTGCGCGTCTCATGAACTTTGCCTTTTCCGTTGCAAGTGGCGCAGGTCTTGAAACTGGTACCAGGTTCGGCGCCGGAACCTTTGCAAACATCGCAGGCAGAAGTTTTTTTGAGAATAATTTTTCTTTCCACGCCGAAAATCGCCTCTTGAAAGGAAATTTCAACGTCAATGGAAATATCCGAGCCGCGCTTTTGCCGAGCGGAAGTTTGAGCGCGACCTCCGCCGAAAAACTGGCCGAAAATGTCACCAAGATCAAATCCTTCAAAACCTTCGGCTGTTGCTCCAGAGAAATCAAAGCCGCCAAAACCAGCGCCGCCTTGATTTGGATTGAAGCCGCCAGACTCGTTGAACGTGCGGCCGTAGGTGTCATATTCGGCGCGCTTTTTTTCGTCGGAAAGGACGGAATAGGCTTCGCTCGCTTCTTTAAACTGCGTCGCGTCGCCACCTTTTTTGTCGGGATGATGTTGATGCGCGAGTTTCCGGAACGCTTTTTTAATTTCGTCCGGAGTCGCTTTTTTGTCCACGCCTAAAATATCATAGTAATTTTTAGCCATATTTAAGGCTATTATACTACTTTTTCAGCGAGAATCAAATTCTATTTATTTTCGCCTTCTTTGAAATCAGCATCCCTAACTTTGCCGTCGCCAGACTTTGGTTGGTCGCCAGTTGGAGGTGTTTGAGGATTGGCCTGTGATTGCTGATTCATGTACTGGCCAATCTTCTGAATTTCAGTTGAGAGCGCCTCGGTAGATTTTTTGATTGCATCCATGTCAGAACCTTCGCGCGCTTTTTTGAGCTCGGCCACTTTCGCTTCAATTGAAGATTTGATATCGGCTGGCACTTTGTCGCCGGCGTCTTTGAGAGATTTTTCGGAAGTGTAAATGAGCTGCTCGGCAATATTTTTTGCTTCCACCAAATCTTTTTTCTTTTGGTCGTCGGAAGCGTGCATGTCGGCATCTTTTTTCATTTTCTCAATGTCGTCTTTGGAAAGTCCTGAGCTGCCGGCAATCGTGATGGACTGCACTTTGCCTGTAGCTTTTTCTTTGGCCGACACTTTGAGAATGCCATTGGCGTCCACATCAAGTGTCACTTCCACCTGAGGCATGCCGCGCGGAGAAGGCGGAATCCCATCCAAAATAAATCGGCCGAGCGATTTGTTGTCGGCAGACATGGCACGCTCACCTTGCACGACGTGCACTTCCACGGAGGTTTGATTGTCCGCCGCCGTTGAAAACACTTGCGATTTGGAAGTTGGAATGGTGGTATTTTTTTCAATAAGCTTCGTTGCAACGCCGCCCATTGTTTCAATGCCGAGAGACAGTGGAATCACGTCCAGCAAAAGAATGTCTTTCACATCGCCGGAAATCACACCACCTTGAATGGCAGCACCGATGGCCACCACTTCGTCCGGATTAACTCCCATATGTGGCTCTTTGTTGAAGAATTCTTTCACTGCTTTTTGCATCGCTGGCATTCTGGTTTGGCCACCAACGAGCACCACTTCTTGAATTTGGTCGCGCTTAAACGGCGAAGCTTCCATCGCGCGCTTGGTAATTTCCATAGCGCGATCAAGGAATTCTTGCGTGAGCTCTTCAAGCTTCGCGCGCGTGAGCGTCACCACGAGATGTTTCGGGCCGTCGGCGCCAGAAGTGACGAACGGAATATTAATTTCGCTTTGGACGGCAGTGGAAAGTTCAATTTTCGCTTTCTCTGCTGCTTCGTCCAAACGCTGAACCGCCAGCGGATCTTTCATAAGATCAATGCCATTTTCTTTTTTGAAATTGTCCGCAAGCCAAGCAATAATTTTCTGGTCAATGTCGCGACCGCCGAGGTGCGCGTCGCCGTCGGTAGACTTCACTTCCACCACATCGTCGCCAACTTCAAGAACGGAAATGTCGAAAGTGCCGCCGCCGAAGTCAAACACCACGATTTTTTCATCCTTCTTTTTATTGAAGCCGTACGCGAGCGCCGCGGCGGTTGGTTCGTTGATAATTCTTTTCACATCCAAGCCGGCAATCTTGCCCGCATCTTTCGTGGCTTGTCTTTGCGAGTCGTTGAAGTAGGCCGGCACAGTGATGACCGCTTCGGTAATTTTTTCACCAAGCCGAGCTTCCGCGTCCGCCTTGAGTTTCTGAAGAATCATTGCGGAAATTTCCTCCGGCCGATACCACTTGCCCGACATGTTTACCTCAATGCCGCCGTTTGCTGATTTCCGGCTTTCAAACGGCACCGACTTGATGTCTTTTTGCGCCAATGGTTCGTCAAAACTATGGCCGATGAATCTTTTAATCTGAAAAATCGTGTTGCGCGGATTGGTCACCGACTGCCTTTTGGCGAGCAAGCCCACCAAACGCTCGCCAGTTTTGGACTGCGCAATGATGGACGGCGTGGTGCGCATACCTTCGGCGTTTTCCAAGATTTTCGGCTCGCCGCCTTCCATGACGGCGACAGCAGAGTTGGTTGTTCCTAAGTCAATTCCAATAATTTTAGACATAATTTGTTTAAATAATTAAAGTGATAAAACTAAACTATTTAAAATGTGGGTGGTCTGGCAAATAGCGAAAAATTTTGAGTTTCTTTACTGAAAAAGGCTGAAACGTATGGCGATTTTACGGAAGCGAAGCCAGTTTGATTTTTAGCGCGTGGCGCCGGCAGAGCAAAAACCGTTTTTTTCTGAATTATTCTGACAATTTTCGGCTCGGAAACAATGAGTGTCTCGTTGCCATTTTGCTCCACGAGAAAAGCGAAAACCACCCAAGCGTTCGGCTTTTCTAAAGTGACAAAACGAATTTGCTGGCGTCTTTGAAGTGCTAGCATCAAGACTGTATTCTACTCTACTTTTTTAAATTCGCCAATTTTCACGCCGGCTGGCCGGACAATCCTGCCGTTAAACTCATAGCCTTTCTGAACCACTTCAACCACAACATGGTCCTGACTTGCATCCTGCACCGGCACTGATTCTATTGCATTGTGTTTCATCGGATCAAACTTCTCGCCCTTTGGATCAAATTCTTTCAAGCCGTTTTGCTCCAAAATCCCTTTAAGCTGCGCGTAAATATGCTCCACGCCCATGCGCCAATTTTTATCCAGCTTTTCCCATGCTTCTTTATTTGAAAAAGCCATCGTGAAGCTATCCAAAACCGGCGTAATTTGGAGGACAACATCTTCCGCAGCAAATTTCAGCAATTCTTTTTTCGTCTCTTCGTCGCGCTTTCTAGCATTCAAAAAATCGGCTTTGGCTCTTTGCCAGCCGTCCAAATATTCCTGTTTTTCAGCTAAAGCTTTCTTGAGTTTCTCCCTTAAATCTTTAACAATGTCTTTCTGGGTCGCCGTGTTGCCTTCGCCGTCCTCAGGCACAAATTCTTCGTCTAGCGTTTGCTCCATTGTGGTGCTTTGCGAGCTTTTTTGAGACCGAACTTGCGGCGTTCTTTGGCGCGAGGATCGCGCTTTAGGAAACCGGCTTTCTTTAGGCCACCGCGAAGTTGTTTGTCCATTTCAATCAAACCGCGAGCGATGCCGAGTCGGAGGGATTCAGCTTGGGAATTGATGCCGCCGCCGGAAATGTGCGCTGTCACTTTGTATTTGCCTGGCACTTTCACTTTCGTAAACGCTTCAGTGGCAATCCTCTGAAGTTGAGAAGTTGGAAAATAATCTGCGAGTTCCCGGTCGTTGATAACAAAACTCATTTTTGGTGCTTCAAAAAGGCGCACTCGAGCAATGGCGGTTTTTCGGCGACCAACAGTTTCTATGTATTTTTTTGATTCGTCTGGCATATAAATTATTCTGAAATGGTTAGATGTTTCATCATTTGCGCGCGCAGCTTATTGCCTGGCAACATGCCGTACACCGCCTTGCGGAAAAGTTCTTTGTAGCCTTTCACCTCAATTACTCGGCCAACCGTTTCAATGATGAGACCGCTTGGGTAACGGGTGTAGCGCGGATGCACTTCGCTCTTTTTTCTTTTGGCTGAAACATCGGCTTTGCTGGCATTCACAATCGCAACTTTCACGTCTGGAATATTGTTGCGGGTGTATTCAACCGTATTTTTGCCCATGAGAAGTTTGGCGGCTTCGCTTGCCAACCGGCCAACTTTTTTATTTTTTGCGTCTAATGTAAATGTTTGCATGGCGGTTTTTATACAAATTCAATTTGCGACATCGAACTGCCGTCGCTGACTCTTTTTGGAAGCTTGGTGATGCGGGTGTAACCGCCAGCGCGCGTTTTAAATTTTGGTCCGAGCGTTTCAATCAATTTTTTTGAACCCTCAAGACCAACTTCCGCGTTCAAGTAGCGACGCGCCACCACGGTGCCAGCTTTTGAGCTAGTCACTAGCTTTTCCACAAACGGTCGGAGCTCTTTGGCCTTAGCTTCTGTGGTCTTGATTTTCTCGCGAATCACAAGCGCCTGAGCAAGCGAACGGAGCAGCGCCTTTCGCTGGTTTTTTTCTAGTCCGAATTTTCTTTTGGAATTGTGATGTCTCATGGCGCTTTAATATACCGAAATTAACTCTTTAGCACAACCCCGAACGTCGCAAGAATTTTCTTGATCTCCTGCAAGCCCTTAGCACCCAAACCTTCCACCTCAAGGATATCTTGCTCGCGTTTGCGGCTCAAACCGCCCACCGTGCGGATATTGGCGCTAGAAAGGGCATTCATCGTGCGCTGCGAGAGTCCCAAAGATTCAATGCGCGTCTTCAAAACTTCCGTGTCCACCGCTTTGCCTTCGGAAGCTTCGTCTTTTGATTCTGCTTCTGCCACATCAGCAGAAACCGGTTCTTCTTCTTTGAATCCGACAATCGCTTTGAGCTGAGCAATCATGATTTCAATCGAACTTTCAAGGGCTTTTTTCGGCGTAATCGTGCCGTCGGTTTCAATGGAAACTTTCAAGCGGTTGAAGTCTGTGCGCTCGCCAACACGCATGTTTTCCACTTCGTAATGCACGCGGCGAATCGGCGTGAAGCTCGCATCCAAAGTAATAACGCCGATGTCCACTTTATTTTTCTGAAGCACTTCTCGCGGCACGTAGCCGAGACCTTTTTCCACTGTCATTTCAATATCAAGTTCAGTGCTCTTATCGGTAATGTGTGCAATGACCAGCTCCGGATTGAGAATGGTAATCTGGCCGCCCACTTTTACGTCTCCAGCGGTGACGTCCTTGATGCCTTTTGCTTTAAGGGTAATGATTTGGGGTTCGTCGCTCGTCATTTCAATCCTCATTTTCTTAAGATTGAGAAGGATAGTGATGACATCTTCTTTTACGCCGGCCATCGTGGAAAATTCATGGCTGACGCCGGCAATCTTGATGGTCGTGATAGCAGAACCCGGCAAAGATGAAAGAATTATGCGACGCAGAGAGTTACCAAGAGTGTGGCCATAACCAGGATAAAGGCCGTCAATCTCATACACCCCATGAGAACCTTCCTCGTGGATGATCTTTGGCTTTGAAGGCAATACGACGTTGAAGTCTGACATAGATTTTTAAATTATTAAAAATTATAAAATAAATTAATAAGACTCTATCGGCTATAAAATTCCAACACTTGGCCGATATCAAACATCAGCTCGCCTGCATTCAGTTTTGGTGCGCCCTGAATTTCAATGACTTTCTTTTCAGGATCCACTTTAAGCCAAGCTGGTACTTTCGTCGCTTCAAAACTGGCTTTCAAGCGTTCATCAAGAGCGAGGAAAACCGGCTTCTTGGCGCTGCCTTCGCGCACCGTGAGCTTGTCGCCGATTTTCACCTGAATTGAAGGAATGTTAACTTTCTTGCTGTTTAAAAGAATGTGACCGTGAGAAACGAGCTGGCGCGCGGCGAGCCGAGTGGTGGCAAAACCGGCGCGCGTCACCACGTTGTCCAAACGCGATTCAAGCATTTTATAAAGTAAGTCGCGATTCTCACCTTTCTTGGCGATGGCGGCTTTGACGTAATTTGAAAATTGGCGTTCGGTCAAAGCGTATGAATAGCGCGCTTTTTGCTTTTCGAGCATCTGGATGCCGTAGTCAGATTTTGGACCGCCGCGTTTCTTTTCAATTTTTCGGCGAGATTCAGCCAGCGCAAATTTCTGGCCTTGGGTTTTTTCAAAAATCCCAGCTCCTAGTCGTCGTGCAATTTTGTACTTTGGTCCAATAATCATATGAATAAATTAATTAAACACGTCTTGGTTTTGGCGCTTTTGGTCCGTTGTAAGGCACCGGCGTCACGTCTTTGATGGATGAAATGCCGATGGACTTGGACACAAAACCGCGAACGGCAGATTCGCGGCCCGAACCGACACCTTTGATGACCACAGCCACTTCGCGCACGCCCATGAGCGCAGCTTTGGCGGCAAGTGTTTCGCCCACCTTGGCAGCGGCAAAAGGCGTGCCTTTCTTAGCACCCTTAAAACCGAGCGCGCCGCTGGAAGACCAAGCCAAAGTATTGCCTTTCGGGTCGGTCAAAACTACCTTAGTATTATTGTAGGTTGATTCCACAAATAAAATGCCAGCCTCGTAGCGCTTTTTAGCCGTCGCAACAGATGCTGGAGCTTTCTCCTTGCCTTCCTGTCCTTCTTCGCCTTTTTTCACAATGCGTTTCTTGCCCATATGATTTTATGTTTTTTCTACCTTCCGGCGACCGCTACCCATGGTCTTTTTCACACCTTTTAATGTGCGAGCGTTGGTTTTGGTGCGCTGACCGCGAGCTGGCAGTCGGCGAGTGTGTCGAACACCGCGGTACGACTTGATATCTTTTAATCTTTTAATATTGCTGGAAACTTCGCGCTTCAAATCGCCTTCAATTTTGAAACCGCCTTGCTCAATGGCCAAACGGATTTTATTTTCTTCTTCAGGAGAAAGTTCTTTCGCTTTTTTGCCGAAATCCACACCAGCTTTTGCAAGCAGTGTGTGAGCGCGCGGTCGGCCAATGCCGTAAATTGCCGTTAAAGCAATTTCAATGCGCTTCTCATCTGGAATGGTGATGCCTAAAATTCTCATGTAAATATTTTTAGCCTTGACGCTGTTTGTGGCGCGGGTTGGCTGTGCAGGTCACATAAACATAACCTTTTCGGCGAACCACTTTGCATTTGCTGCACAATTTTTTTACTGATGCTTTGACGTGCATAATTATAAACGCTTAACGATTCTGCCTTTGCCTCCGTACGGATCAAGTTCAACCAAAACTTTATCGCCGACGAGCACTCTGATGCGGTTGTTTCTCATTTTTCCTGCAAGGTACGCCATCATTTCGTCCTCTTGACCTTCAAGTTTCAAACGAAACAATGTGTTGGGCAAAGCCTCGGTGATAACACCAGAAACGGCTTGGCTTTTATCTAATTTTGTGTCCATTGCGCAGAAAACACGCTTTATTGAAAACGTTCTGACATATTAGCAAACCATACTATAACCGTCAAGCCCTGTATCATGTGCACGGATTTTAGGGCGCTTCCGTGGTGGAAGCAATGGTCACAGAAAGTGCTTTTGTATCGGTTGGAAAATCTTGATTCCAAAATGGCTTCATAACCACTTCAGCTTTCTCCACGCTCAGATAATCGCGCAAAATAAGGTCCAAATCCTTGCGCGGCTGGCCAGCCAAAGCTTGTTTTAAACTATCCACGTCTATATCTGAAACAAGTTTGGTCGTGCCTTTCAGTGTAAACGGGAAAGATTGACTATGCCACGGCTCGGAAATCGAAGTGCTGGCCACAGCAAAAGTCAGATTGTCTAGGCCGTCAAAAGTGCTGCTGCCCACGTTTATATTTGTAATTTTTTTCGCAAACGTTTCTGTGATATCACTGCGCTTGAAAATGATGCCGTGAAAAGTGGCGCGCTCGGCCACCATGGTGCCGTCGGTGGACGTGGCGTTTGGCAAAGATTCGTAAGTGACAAAATAAGCACTACTAAAAAACACGAATGTTGCAGGAATGCTTTGTTTGATTTGTTTTATGAAATTGACTTCGAGTTCGGCATGAATTTTGGCTCGAGCGTCAGTAAGCACCGCCGGATCAACCTTTTTTCTAGTGCCGGAAAAACCGCCACTTATCGGTTCAACAGACCGTGCAAAGATTTTATCGGCGCGCGGATCGCCGGCAAAACCAGGAATAGTGAAGTCAGTCAAATCAACATTGTATTTGTCACCAGCCGCGTCAGCAATGACAACCGCATCAACACTGCCAGCCGTGGCGCCGTTCATGCCTGGCACAACCACTGAATCTTTAATTCTAAAAATTTTGCCATCAGCTTCAAAGCGCGTATTCCCTACCAATTTTTGCGGAGCTTTGCTGTAATTATTGAAAATCCGAATTTTTCCTGAGGCTTTCACATCCACAGTTTCATCTCCAGAAACTGGCACGGAAAGCTTTCCGTCTTTTTGATATGAAACCGCTTGGTATGGCAATTCGCTAGCTGGGTCGGCAAACGCTGTAAGCTTCAAGTCAACTGAAACATCTTGAACTTTCGGAGTTAAAATCAGCGTGGCGCCAGCCGTCTCAGAAACAAAAAAGTATACGCCGCCGCCAATGGCTGCAAGAAAAATTATTATAGCCAAAACTGAACGGAAACTTCGGCCAGATTTTATTTTTTTATGATGGTGAACTTGCCGTGGTTCCGGCTCATCTGCGCGCTCCCGAGCTCGAGCTGGTAAAGGAATTTTCTTGATTCCGCGGCGTTCCGGCGGCAAAATGTCTTGAAATGATGGTTTTGGCATGACTTTAATTAATTGGCCTAACGCGAAAAAATACTATTAAAAAATATGCTTTCCACAGTGATGAACGAATCGGAAGTCGCTCCAGGGAAAATTTCGACAAAATGCTGAACGGTATCCGCGCCGATCAAAGTTGGGTAGAGCTTACTGCCGGCAATGTTGAATTCTAATGGATATTCTTTTTCCAAAGCTTTGAGGAAAAACTTGGCCGTGTCCAAATCCGCAGTGACAAAAGCCGCTTTCGGTAGCGCGTAAATTTTCTGAAACTGTCGGAGCGCACCCACGCAAGCTTCATGCCAATCATCGGCAGCGCGGTTCAATACAACTTCTAGCTTCTGTTTAAACTTCTCATCAATTTGACCGGAAAAATAAGTTGAGAGCGACGAGAGCGCAATGTCTGGCGCCATGTCGAATTCCTTCACGACGCGCCGCAAAAGTTCGGATTTACCCATTGGAAACGAAATTGTTTCAATCAAAATATCTTTTGAAATCAAAGAAATGTCGGTCATTTCTGAGCTCACATCAAAAAAGAAATGATCGCGAGTATCTGGGAAAAGTATTTTACACGCATTCCAAGAAACAAGACTGTAGGAAGAATGATTGATTGACCGCACGGCAAAAGCTTTGTGGATGGTTTTATCCACGCTGTCAATAATTTCTTTAGAAATAAAACTAGAGAACAGCGTGAGCTCGAGCTCGCGCGCTTTTTTGCCGACCGGATTGTGGATGTCGTAGCCGTTGAGCTTTACATCAATAATTTTCTTTTCCAGCAAAACAGTATCAGGTCCGAATATCTGTTGATATTTGCCTTCTTTTATTTCTTTCGTAAATTGGTCCTGCTCTTTTTTTATGAGCTCGTTCATGGCACTCGAAGAAATGGTAAAAGCGTCGTTGTTTTCTTCTTTAATTATTTTTGTTTGAGAGATATACCAAGGCGAAGCGAAAACGCAGTAAGCATCGCGCAGCTTATGCGAACCGAAGAAAGAATGCTTGATGCGCTTTAGACCTTCTTTGTGGAGATTAACCGCCACCGTTTCCAACATTTTCAGCATGGCAGTCATCAAATATTTGGGCGACGGCTGTGGCGAAAAAGTTAACGGCTCGCGGTGTGTGTAGAGAATAATCGGCGTGTGATGCGCTTCAAGTTTCACCAAAGCGCCACCCACGGAACCGTTGCCAATATCAAAAATTGCAACAATTTCTTCTTCTGGCTTTTTAGAGAAAAGCATACGTTTACAGTATAGCATTCCCAGAGAAAACCGCGTGTGGATTTCTATTCTAAAATTGCTTTAATGCGGCGGACGCCGGCCGAGACCGCTTCTTCTTTTTGAATTTTGAATTTGCCTAAAATGCCGGTGCGTGTGACGTGCGGACCGCCACAGAATTCCCTACTTATATAGTTGCCTTCATAACCAATAGAATAAACTTTCACCACATCACCATATTTTTCATTGAAAGCGTGCGTGGCGATTTTTTCTGCTTCGGATTTCGGCAATTCTTTGAAACCGACAGGTAAATCTTCTGAGATCCAACCGTT
>CAYXSG010000003.1:0-33978 GCA_964467325.1 uncultured Candidatus Saccharibacteria bacterium | reverse complement strand
AAGCGTAGTGCGGATTTTGGTAAGGGAAAAAGCCGGTTACCCAAGAGTTGACGAAATCTTTATTGACGCCAAGCTCAGCGGTACCAGTTTTGCCTGCAAATTCTTCGTAGTCCACGTTTAAGGCGACAGCTGTGCCACGCTCGGCTGACTGCCGCATGCCGTCGTGCACCACGTCAAAATATTGTTTCGGCAAGTCAATGTGCTCGGCGTTCGCGAGCAGACTTTTATCTCCCAAAATAATTGTTGGATGAAGCAGTGTGCCGTAGTTGGCCACCGCGGAAATGGCACGCACAACCTGAAGCGGCGTCACTTGAAAGCCGTACTGACCGATGACAGTGTGATATGTGTCGCCGATGCGCCACGCTTCGCCATTGAAATTTTCTGCCTTCCACACCGGCGTCGGCACCACGCCTTTTTTCATGCCAAAAAATGGCGAGCCGACATCTCGGCCATAGCCGAAAAGACTGGTGTATTTATCAATGTTGGCAATCCCCAAACCTTTCTGGTCGCCGTAGCCGCCGCCGATTTCATAAAAATAAACGTCGGAAGATTCTTGGATGGCTTTGCGCATATCGAGCGGCCCTTGGTCTTGCCAATCTCTAAAAACTGAAGGTTGGTCTGGATTGTACGGATTCGGCACGGAAATTGAGCCGGTCGTGTATAAAATTTTATCCGGCGAAATTACGCCCTCGTTCAAAGCGCCAAGCGCCATCACCGGCTTGACGATAGACCCTGGCGTATAAAGACCAGAAGTCGCCCGATCCAGCAAAGCATTATTTTTATTGTTCAAATATTTCTGAATTTGCACTTCATCCGTACCGTCAGCCATTACCTGCGAAAGGTATTCCGGATATGTAACTTCGGCAACAACCTCACCAGTGCGCACATCCATCATGACACCGGCGCCGCCGGTGAAACCGCGGTCGGCCGCTACCGAAGAAATAACATCGTAAAGTTTGGATTGAATGCGCGAATCAATCGAGAGTGTGACATTTTCTCCGCCGTGAGGAGGATTGACTACGCCTTGGGATTCCACTTTTCCTGTCACATCAGTCTCGGTAATTTTTGTGCCATTTTGGCCTTTGAGCTCGTCGTCAAAAAATTTTTCCACGCCGTCCACACCCAAATAATCTTCCCGATAATAAAATCCTTGGCTGTCTTTGGAAGGATATTTCACGTAGCCTAAAAGATTTGAAAGGCCAGTAGTGGTGGCATATTGCCGGAAAGAAAAATCAGAATTGCTGTCTGATTTATCCACATTCCAAGCCAACAAAACTTTATTCCGATCATAAATCACGCCGCGATCGGCAAAAACGATGGTTTCATGAAGGCGGTTGTTTTCACTCCGTGCGGCAAATTTTCCACCCTGTTTCACCTGCAAATTCCAGAGCGTAAAGGCATACAAGGCGCCGAGACAAAAAAGCACGGCACCGGCAAAAAAAATCGCTTTGCGAGGAATGGTTTTTTCAAGCCGACCCTCAAACTGGGTTTGGTCAAAATGCGGCAAATTTTCGGAATCAATAAAAATTTCATCCGGATCAATCGGTTCTTTGCCATAATTAAACCAACTTTTTTTGAAAAAAATCATATTGCTAAAATCTCAAGCGCCGTTTCAAAAGCTCGATAGCGATAAAAATCAGTATTGCCACCAGGGTTGCCACACACAAAAATCCCGTTCGGTACTCAGTCGCTGGTGCGTAGAGCGAATCAATAACAATCCCGGCAAATAAAATTTCATAGAACGAATGAAAAATGAAAACGCCGACGGCGCCCACAAAAAGCACGAGCCACCACGGCAAGAATGCAATACACAAGAAGAAGAAAATATCAAAAAAGATTCTCTGCATTATGGTTTCAAAATCACCAAAAAAGAAAGGTTGTTTATGTCTGCTGCGCTTCTCAAAACGGCGCGTTCGAACGAGTCGGTTGCGCTCACGGCAATATATTCAACCGAGCCGATGAGTGCAGGCGAGGATGTGGCTGCCGAAACGTTATCACCTACTGCGATGCTGGCATTCCTTGGCAATTTTATTTCGAAATTCCCGCCACCTTTACCCACAGCCACGGCCTGAACCGAATGCTTACCGATAAGCACCGGCGTTTCTTGTCCGGGCGAAGAATATAAAGTCACCATCGCGGTTTTTGCATAAGTCTTGCTGACAAAACCAAGAATAATATCCTCGTCGGCCGAAACTTTGTCGCCAGTTTTAATTCCCGCATTTCCTCCGGCATCAATAATCATCGTGTCGTACGGTGAAAATCCAACTTTGGATAAAATTTTGGCAAAAATTGGGTGGAACAGATCGCTCGACTGATCAGCAAGACTTAAAAGCTGATCATTCGCATTTTTGTAATAATCTCGCTCTTGCGCGGTGGCATCAAGTAGGGCGAGTTTGTCTTGCAAAGCCTGATTCTCAGCCGCCAAATCTGATTTTGATTTGAAAACATTCCAAACATTTCGCACACCGCCCCAAAAGCCGCTTTCTGATTCTAAGACCGGTCGAAAAATAGCATGCGAAACTGGCGAGAAAAAATTCGGGGAGAAAAAGTTGAGAAGGACAGCCAATAAAATAAAACCAGCGAGAATGCCTACGACAAGCGCCGTTTTTTTCTGGCGTCTTTTATTATCCCGCTTTAGGTAAATCATCTTCGTTTTGAATGAGGACTTCGCTGTAGCGCGGCAGATTTTCAAGAATCACACCGGTACCGCGCGCCACCGCGGTTAAAGGATCCTCCACAACGTGAACCGGAATTTTCAAATATTCCGCAAGCATGACGTCCAGGCCGCGAATGAGCGCGCCACCGCCAGAGAGATGAACACCGCGATGCATCACGTCGGCGATGAGTTCCGGCTGTGTGGTTTCAATCACTTCTTTTGCCGATTCCAAAAGCGTATCAATCGATTGCGAAGTCGCTTCTCTAATATCCGCGTCGGTAATCACCACTTCCCTTGGCAAACCGGTCACCAAATCTCGACCTTTAATCACCGATTCCATCGGCGTGTCGCCAGCGAGCACCGCGCCGATGGCAATCTTGATAAACTCTGCCGTTTTTTCGCCAATGAGAATTTTGAACTCGCTTCTGATGTATGAGGTGATATCGTTGTTGAGTTTGTCGCCGGCGATTTTCAAATTTTTATAAGTAACAACACCGCCAAGCGAAATCACGGCGATGTCTGTAGTGCCACCGCCGATATCAATTATCATATTGCCCACCGGCTCCAAAACCGGCAGACGAATGCCGATGGCCGCGGCCATCGGTTCTTCCACAATGAACACTTCGCGCGCGCCGGCGTTGCGCGTAGCGTCGCGCACCGCGCGTGTCTCCACGTTCGTTATACCGGACGGCACACCCACCACCACGCGCGGTCCGAGAAATTTTCGGCTATCTTTTTGTGCTTTGTTCAAAAGATAAGTAATCATTTCTTCCGTCACCTCAAAATCGGAAATCACACCTTCCACAATCGGCCGAATGGCAACAATGTGCTGCGGCGTACGACCGAGCATGTCCTTAGCCTGCGTGCCAATGGCCACCACCGTGCCAGTTTTCTGATTCACGGCCACGACCGAAGGCTCATTAATGATAATGCCTCGGCCGCGCAGATACACCAGCGTATTCGCCGTTCCAAGATCAATACCAATGTCGTGGCTGAACATTTTATTGAACTTATTTCGGAATTTGTTGATCATGCGGTTTTTCCTAGCGTCATCACTTCTGCTTCGCTTAGCATTTTTGTTTCGCCAGTCGCACGCACTTTGCATTCAAGCATGTTTTTTTCAAAAGTTTTATCCGAAACGACAATCCGGTATGGAATCCCAATCAAATCCGAGTCGGCAAATTTTTCACCGGCGCGCGCGTCTCGATCGTCAAACAGCACTTCAATATTTTTTTTCGTCAGTTCTTTGTAAATTTTCTCAGCCCACTCTTTCGCTTTCGGTTCTTTGCCATCTAGAAGAATGAGGTGAATTTTAAACGGTGCTACCGATTCCGGCCAAATCATACCCGCTTCGTCAGCAAAAGTTTCCACAATCGTACCCATCAAACGGCCGAGGCCAATGCCGTAACTGCCCATAATCACCGGCCTTTTTTCGCCTTTTTCGTCAAGGTAATTCAAGCCGAGTGGCTCGGAAAACTTGGTGCCGAGC
The DNA here is from genome assembly GCA_964467325.1 of uncultured Candidatus Saccharibacteria bacterium. Lineage (GTDB taxonomy): Bacteria > Patescibacteriota > Minisyncoccia > Phycocordibacterales > JAKAEA01 > JARIGY01. The sequence goes on along the minus strand of CAYXSG010000003.1, from coordinate 29,833 downwards.
GAGAAAATATTGCCGACTTCCACCGCTTTTTTTTCAATCAATTTTTTCCGGTCCAAACCGAGCTCCGCCAAAACTTCGTCATTCAAAACCTCTTTATTAACCGCGATTTTCTTCTTTTCATCGACGTAAATCAAATCTTCACCAGCGTCGGTCACCGTTTGAAATTCGTGAGAAAATTTGGCGAACGAACCACCGGAAGCAAACGTCACAAAAGTTTCTTTCCCCAAACCAACACGCTGAAAAATTTTCAAATAGGCGTTCTTGGCTTTTTCGTAAAACTCTTCGTGCTCTTTTTCATCGCGCGAAAAAGAATACAAATCTTTCATCAAGAATTCCCGGCCGCGCATGATGCCGCTTTTGGCGCGCGCTTCATTTCGAAATTTCGTTTGAAATTGGTAAACTTGATTCGGCAAATCACGGTAAGAATTCACGTATTCCGACATGATGGCCGAGAGCGGTTCTTCGTGAGTGAAAGCCAAGCCAACTTCCGTGTCGTTCTTGAATTTCGTTTTGAACCAATTGTCCACCACTTCATCGCTCCAACGGCCAGATTTTTCCCAAAGCATTTTTTCCTGAAGCGCCGTCATTTCAATTTCCTGTCCACCGATTGAATCCATTTCTTCGCGGATGATGTTTTCAATATTTTTCAAAACGCGCAAACCGAGCGGCAGATAATCATACACGCCCGCCATTTCTTTATGAATAAAACCGGCGCGAATCAGAAGCTTGGCGTTTTTTGACACTTCATCTTTCGGAGCTTCCTTCCTCGTTTTAGTAAATAGATTTGATTGCCTCATGTCGCCATAGTACAGCAAAAAAAATGCAAGGTCAAAAAATTTACTTCCACAAACTCACCACATCGTGGTAAGTGACAAAAACCATAAGTAAAAGAAGGAGGCCGAGACCGACACCATTAACGATTTGGACAGCTTTAGCATTGAACGGCGTGCCTTTAATTTTTTCAATAATGACAAAAAGAATGCGGCCGCCGTCCAGTGCCGGAAACGGAATGAGATTGATTATTGCGAGATTGATGGAAATGAACGCAGTGAAAGAAAGCAGATAGATGAAGCCGAGTGCTGTCGCGTCGCCAACCAATCCAGCAATGCCAATCGGTCCGGTTACGTCAGAGACGTGAGCCTGGCCAACCACAATGGTATATAAGAACTGAACGATGCCAACCGCCGTTGCCACCACAACACTATTTGTTAAAAGTGCGCCTTGCCATAAAGCCGGAAAGAATGAAAGTTTCAATCGGCCAAGAAATTCCATGCCAATGCCAACAGTCGCTGAAGTTTTGCCAACCTCAATGTGCGGCGTCACTGGTATTTGAATGGGAGTCGAAGATACGGAGCCGTTCGGAGCGGCCTCGCGCGACGCTACTGATATCGTAATCGGCACATCCTTGTGGTAAACAATAAAATTTTTAACTTGATCGATGTTCGGACTCTGAATGATTTCTGTCGCGGAACTAATGGCCACAATTTGATCGCCGAGTTTCAAGCCAGCTTTTTCGGCTGGAGAATCTTTTTCCACCAAAGTAACTGTGATGGCAGAATTACTCACTTTGCCCGGACCGGTGTAATCGTTCGCCACCGGCATGCCAATCATAAAACCGAGCGAAAAAAGCAGCCACGCAAAAATTATATTGAATAAGATGCCGGCGATAAGCACGAAAGCTTGGATTTTTTTAGATTTGGCGGCAAAGCTCCGGCTTTTGTCTGAAGCGGCTTCTGGAGCATTCATTTCATCTTCATCCTGATAATTTTCGCCGAAAATTTTCACATAGCCGCCGAAAGGAATCCAGTTTAAAGAATAGTCCGTTTCGCCGCGTTTCCAACCAACGATGCGCGGCGGAAAACCGATGGCGAATTCATCCACTCTAATGCCAGAAATTTTTGCCGCTAGAAAATGCCCGAGTTCGTGGACAAAAACGAGCACGGCCAATATGAAAATAAAAATAATGATATACATGCGACTAGCTAGAAATTTCTTTTTCTTTCTTGGCCGAAGTTTCTTCCAAGCGTTTTCCGCCCTCAGTAACAAGCTTCTCCATTTCGGCTTTGAATCTAAATTTCTCGTCTTCGCTCATACCGCCGAGCTTTTCTTTCTTTTGAATGTCATCCCAAACTTCATCTCTGAGCTTGCGAAGTGAAACACGCGCCAGTTCAAGTTTTTCTTTTACCACTTTTCCAAGCGCAATGCGCCGCTCACCGGTCAATTCTGGAAAAGAAATGCGAATGCCTTTGTCGTCTACCGCAACGGACACACCTAAGTTTGCCGCCACAATCGCCTTCTCCACGCTTTTCAATTGACCCATATCCCACGGCGTAAAGCGGAGCGAGCGCGAATCTTCAGTGACCATTGCACCAATTTGATTTAATGGTGTGCGCGCACCGTAAACTTCAGCCTGAACCGAGTCGAGAAGCGCTGGTGATGCGCGGCCGGTGCGGATTTGTGATTGCTCTTTTTTGAGCCATTCTTCCACATCTTTCAACTTCTTTTTTAAATTTGAAAAATCGTATGTCATGGGCGCATTATAACACAACGGCCAAATGCTCCAAAATAAGTTTTATCGAGGCTGATTTGTCGTTTAAATATGAACGTAATGCGAGCAGCTCGCGAATTTTTTTCGCATCGCGCTTAGTTTTTTTGCTAGCAAAACTTTCAATGACTGATTCAACTAAACTTATCGCCGCCATTTTATCTTTCGCTTCTATAATTGGCACAATGAAAGCTAGGCGCTCCGCAGGGTTTAGTTGGAGAAAAGGCAGGGCAAAATTTTTCGACTCGAGCGGAAAATTTTGCCTTGCCGCTTCTTTTACAATCACCAGCCTAGACTTCAGTGTCGGCAAAAAAATTTCTGCTGAAGGCGCAATAATAAAAAAATGTACGCCCTTTGCTGGCTCCTCAAACATTTTGAGCAATGCGTTTTGCGCTTCAGCCGTCATAGCGCGCGTTTCCAGCACGAAAATTTTTCGCTCTGAAGCAATCGGGCGAGTGGCTTGCATTTCGCGCAGCGCTCGCGCGTCGGCGATGGCAAAACTGTCAAAGTCGCCGTGCCAAAAATCTGGATTGCCGCGCGTAGCGTGCTTCAAATATGATTCAATAAAATCAAAAAGAGTCGTTCTGATTCCCTCTCCGTTGCCTACAATTAGGTGTGCGTGGTGGAACTCGCCTGTCTTTTTATAGCTCTTGAAAATTTCTTCCATGGCTACCGCTTAGCAACGATACTCTTTTTATACATGTCCAAGTGTTCGAGCGCGACGCCAGTGCCTTTTGCCACGCAGTAGAGTGCGTCATCGGCGAGCACCGCTTTGACGCCGATTCGTCTAAACATTAGTTCCGGAAAATTGCGCAATTGGGACGAACCACCAGTCATAATAATCCCCTGATCGATAATGTCGGAAGCGAGCTCGGGCGGCGTGTCTTGTAAAACATTTTTCACCGCATTAATCATTTCTCGAAGCTCTTTACCAAAACACTTCACGATTTCGTTGGTTCGCATTTCCACCGAGCGCGGCAGACCGGTCACAATGTCTCGGCCTTTGACCATCATGGAAAGTTCTTCCTCAAGCGGAATAGCCGAACCGATTTGAATTTTAATATCTTCGGCCGTCTTGTCGCCGATGGAAAGGTTGAAAGTTTTTTTTGCGTAATCCACAATGGCCGCGTCAATTTTATTACCCGCCACTTTTACCGAAGTGGAAGCCACGATGCCGCCGAGCGAAATTACCGCCACGTCTGTGGTGCCGCCACCAATGTCCACAATCATGTGACCAACCGGCTCCTGAATAGAAATGCCAGCACCGATGGCAGCGAGAATCGGCTCTTTCACCACGTAAGCATTTTTCGCGCCAGCCTTCATCGCCGCTTCAATCACCGCTCGACGCTCGGTGGAAGTTACACCGGCAGGCACGGACACCATCACTTCCGGTTTGAAAAAATTCCATTTGCCCAAAGCTTTATTTATATAGTAACGGAGCATTGCTTCGGTCACGCGATAATCGGCAATCACGCCATCCTTCATCGGTCGATAAGCAATCACGTTGTCGGGTGTGCGACCAATCATTTTTTTCGCTTCAATGCCCACCGCCAAAATTTTATTGTCCTGCTCCGACACCGCCACCACCGAAGGCTCATTGAGCACAATCCCTCTGCCCGGCACGAACACTAGCGTGTTGGCCGTGCCCAAATCAATCCCGATTTTTTTAGAGAAAAAAGCCATGCGTGCTTGTATAGTAGTGCTTTTTTGAAATCTTTACAAGAAAATAGGCCTCTTCGCATGGAAAAGGCCCGTTGGTCCACCACAACACAATTCACACCCTGTCAGCCCAAGACATGACTCGATCAACAATATCTCGCACCGTGATGTTGGCGCAAGCATCTGAATAATCCCGAATCCTTCCAATCTCCTCAACAGTCAGAAGTTCGCATTCAAAGGCCACGTTGACCTTATGCATGATGTCCAGAAGATCAAGACCATCAGCACGGAGATCACCAACAAGCAATGCACCTTCTTGAACGTCCACCACCGAAATGGCAAGTGAATTGGCAATAATCACCTTGACCTTTACCAAAACCTGATCCCGAGAAAGCTGCTGTGAAGCCACCATAAAAACCTCCAAAAAGTGAGACATTCGGTTCTGAAAAGATACTACCACGCATTTAGAATTTATCAACAACTTTTGGTTATTTGCACATTATCTCATATATGATATAATTGCACGCATGACTACTTTAACCCAAATTGGCAGGCTAATTTCAGCCTTGCGAGAAGAGCGCGGTATTACTCAGGAGCAATTTGCCAAGAAGCTCGAAACTTCCCAGAGCGCAGTGGCTCGAATTGAGCAAGGCGAACAAAATCTCTCAACCGAAACGCTTTCCAAAATCAGCGAAGCTTTAAATCGCGACATCATTCAGGTTTCCAAAGGCGCGCTCAACATTAAAATTGAAGGCGGCCATAAGCTCGCTGGAGAAATTGTGACTAAAACTTCCAAAAACGGCGCGATGGGCCTCTTGGCCGCTTCACTTTTAAATTGCGGCAGAACTACTCTTAAAAACGTCCCGAAAATTGAAGAAGTGAGCCGGATGATTGAAGTTTTTGAATCCATTGGCGTTTCAGTGAAGTGGACCGGCAACGATTTGGAAATTAAGCCGCCGGAAAAATTTGATTTGAAAAAACTAGACACAAAAGCCGCTGAAAAAACCCGCTCCATCATCATGCTCATTGGGCCGCTGGTTCACCATTTCAAAAAATTCAAGCTACCTCAGCCGGGCGGCTGCAAGCTTGGTTCGCGCACTGTCAAACCGCACCTTTTTGCGCTCGAAAAGCTCGGCGTAAAAATAGAAACTAAAGAAAAATATTATGAAGTGAGCGCGGAAGAACTTGAGGCAAACGAAATCGTGCTCTATGAATCTGGCGACACGGTTACCGAAAACGCAATTATCGCGGCCGCTGGCATTCCGGGCAAGACTGTCATTAAATATGCTTCGGCCAACTACATGGGCCAAGAAGTGTGTTTTTACCTTGAGAAATGCGGCGTAAAAATTGAAGGCGTCGGCACCACCACGCTCACGGTACACGGCGTCGCCAACATTGATACACCAGTCACCTACTATTTGTCAGAAGATCCAATTGAAGCGATGTTTTTCCTGACGGCCGCCATCGTGACCAAATCTTCCATGATCATCAAGCGCGCGCCAATTGATTTTCTTGAGCTAGAACTTTTGAAACTGGAAAAAATGGGTTTCAAATATAAAATTCTAAAAAAATATAAAGCACTGAACGAGAAAACCAATTTGGTGGACATCAAAACTTTGCCTTCCAAACTCACGGCACTGGAAGAAAAAATCGAATCGCGTCCCTACCCTGGCCTCAACATTGATAACCTGCCATTTTTTGCGCTCATTGCAAGCCAAGCCGCCGGCACCACTTTGATTCATGATTGGGTTTACGAAAAGCGCGCCATCTATACGAAAGACATTGATAAGCTCGGCGCGAATGTCACGCTCGCCGACCCCCATCGTCTCTATATTACCGGACCAAGCAAACTTAAGGCCGCGGAAGTCATCTGCCCACCAGCGCTCCGACCAGCCGCCATTTTGCTCATTGGCATGCTCGCGGCCGAAGGCACTTCCACCTTGCGAAACATTTATTCCATCAACCGCGGCTACGAAGATCTCGTCGGCCGTCTAAACTCCCTCGGTGCCAACATTTCCATTGTCCGCGAGTTTTAATTTTGGGTTTGTCATATCTCGGTTTTTTTGAGAGGATGGAATGAAAGCATCCTATGAATATCGTCAATGTTATACCGATTAGCCGAGGGATAAATGCGGAGACGCTTTCATATTTTACGGCCTCGGATATAGCTGTTGGCGCAGTGGTGAAAGTGCCGATTCGCTCGCGCAACGTGCCGGCGCTCGTCGTTTCGGTTACACCAGCGGACGATTTGAAAAGCGAAATCAAACGCTCACCATTCGCGATTCGGAAAATCGGCAAGCTGAAAGTTTTGCCGATTTTCTTGCCAGCATTCATTGCCGCGGCCGAAGACGCCGGCCAATATTTTGTTGCGTCCACCGGCAGCGTGCTCGCCGCCATAACGTCCAAAACTGTTCTTGAGCAGGCGGAAAAAATCACCAATAAAGACATTTCAAAAATTTCTTATCCGACCGCCGAAATCGCACACGAGCCGTACACGCTTCAGGCCGACGAAGAAGAGCGCATTGCGCATTATAAGAGTTTGATTCGCGAACAGTTTGCCCGTAAGCGTTCGGTCTTTTTCTGCTTGCCAACGATTCAAGACATAAAAAAAGTTTCCGGCGAATTGCCGAAAGGGATTGAAGAATACACCCACATATTAAATTCTTCTTTGGGAAAAAAAGAAATCGTGGACACGTGGAATAAAATTCTGGACGAAGAACATCCGGTTTTGATCATTGCCACCGGCACGTTTCTCGGCATTCCGCGCCACGACATCGGCATGATTATCATTGAACGCGAAAGTGCCACCTCTTACAAACTCCAGACTCGGCCGTATGTTGATGTCAGGAAATTTGCCGAGTTTTTCGCGCGACGCATTCAGGCAAAACTGATTTTCGGCGACCTCATGCTCCGCACCGAAACGCTTTGGCGCACCAAAAACGGCAACATGGCCGAGCTTTCGCCTTTGAAATTTAGGTCAATATCAACGGCACAGGAGTTGATTGTGGACATGAAAAAATACAAAACCAAAGATGCGCCAGAATTCCGGATTGTGAGCGATGAGCTTGAAGCAGCCATCAAAGATGTCAAAGAAAAAAATGAAAACATGTTCATCTTTGCCGCGCGGCGCGGCCTGTCGCCACTGACCGTTTGCGGCGACTGCGCAACCACCGTGGTTTGCGGAAAATGCAGCGCGCCCACCACCTTGCACCGATCCGCTTCTGGAAATTTTTTCCTCTGCCACCGCTGCGGCGAACGGCGAAGCGCCGAAGAACGCTGCAAAGTCTGCGACAGCTGGCGGCTCACCACTTTAGGTATCGGCATTGAGCTGGTCGTCGGCGTGATTGAGCAAATGTTTCCTTCGCTGAAAATTTTTCGCTTGGATAAAGACACTGTGACGAATCACAAACAAGCACTTTCTGTGGCCAACCAGTTTTACAATTCACCGGGTAGCATTCTCATCGGCACGGAAATGGCGCTGCTTTACCTTGAAAAAGCGGTGGACGCAAGCGCCGTGGCTTCCATCGATTCATTTTTTTCCATTCCAGATTTTCGCATCAACGAACGCGTCATGAACATTCTTCTTAAAATGCGCTCTATGACGCAAAAAACTTTTCTCATCCAAACTCGTTCCAAAGAATTAAATATTTTTGCGTACGCTTCTAAAGGCAATTTGATGGATTTTTACCGCGAAGAAATCGACGAGCGGAAAAAACTGAATTATCCGCCATTTTCCACACTCATTAAAATTACTGTAAAAGGCAGCAAGCAGGAAGTTCTGGAAGAAATGAAAAAGATTGAGGAGGCGCTGCGAGAATACGAGCCGCTGGTTTTTCCAGCGTTTGTGGAAACCGTGGCTGGCAAAAATGTCATGCATACCCTTGTCAAAATCGATCCAGCAGCGTGGGTTTTGGAGCCACTGGCCGAAATTCTTCGATCTTTTCCGCCAAATGTTTTCATCAACGTTGATCCGGAAAGTCTTTTGTAAAATCATTAAAATGCAGTAGAGTATAGGCATGTTGGAAATTGTTCAAAAAGAAAATCCTGTATTGCGCAAGAAAGCTCGTCCTGTCGTGCTTTCGGAAATTACCAGCAAGCGCATTACCGACGTGATAAAAAATATGTCGGAAGCGCTGGCGCAGGAAGAAGACGGCGTTGCCATCGCCGCGCCACAAATTGGCGAGTCGCTCCGAATTTTTGTCGTGGCCGGCAAAGTTTTGTCGGAAAACTATCCCGACTTGAAGGAAAATGAAATCGTGCCGGCCAATTTAATCTGCATCAATCCAGAAATCGTCAGATTTTCAAAACAAAAAAAGAAAATGGCTGAAGGCTGCCTTTCGGTGCGCTGGCTATACGGCAAAGTAAATCGCTCAACCAAAGTCACCTTGAAAGCATATGACGAGCACGGCAAAGCTTTCACTCGCGGTGCTTCCGGCCTGCTCGCGCAAATTTTCCAACACGAAACTGATCACCTTGATGGCATTCTTTTTACCGACTCAGCCGAGGAGCTTGAAGATTCGCCACCAGAAAATGCCGAGGTTTCCAAAAAATAATTTGATGAATAAAATTAAGTTTGCATTTTTCGGCACTTCTCACTATTCCGTCTTGGCGCTCAATGAACTGAAGCGTCTCGGCTTTGTGCCAGCAATTTTAATTTCTCAATCCGATAAGCCACAAGGCCGAAATCTCGAAATCTTGCCAACTGAAGTGAAAACCTGGGCGCTTGAAAATAAAATCCCCTGCCTCCAGCCGGAAAATCTCAATGACGAAAAATTTATTTTGGAATTAAGAGAAGCAAAAGTTGATATTTTTGTGGTAGTTGCTTACGGCAAAATCATTCCGAAAACAGTTTTGGAAATTCCTGCTTTCGGCGCACTAAATATTCACGCTTCGCTTTTGCCTAAATTCCGCGGTGCTTCGCCTTTGGAATCAGCCATTCTCGCGGACGATAAGAATGCCGGCGTCACCATTATAAAAATCGACGAGGAAATGGACCACGGGCCAATCGTCGCTCAAGAAAAAGTCAAAATAGAAAACTGGCCACTGACGGCACGCGCGCTTGGTGACGCCCTAGTTTCCGCCGGTGCCAAACTTTTGGCTGAAATTTTGCCTGATTATCTTCTTGGTAAAATCAAGCTCATCCCTCAAAATGAATCCGACGCTACGTACGCAAAGAAAATCAAAAAATCGGACGGTTTGATTGACCTTACTGGTAATCCATACGAAAACTTTTTAAAAATCCAAGCTTTCTCCGGCTGGCCGAATGCCTATTTCTTCATTGAGCGCAACGGTAAAAAAATCAGAGTGATTGTGAAAAAAGCCGAATATGAAAATGGCGCGCTGAAAATTTTGCACGTCGTTCCGGAAGGCAAAAAGGAAATGGATTATTCTGAGCGCAACAACTTTTTAATTGCCTGACCGCTTCGGCGCAAAACCGAAGCCTTTCTTTCTCTGCCAGATTTCACTTCCCGATTGATTTCGTCTTTCATGCCGTCAATGGCCGCATAAAGGTCAGCCGCCTCCTTAACCGCCCGGAATGAAACGCCAGCCATTCTTAAATTGATTTCCGCTCTAAAAATGTCGCCTTGCTTGTGGTGCTCCGAAGTTTTCCCAAGCTCCACTTGCGCAAACACATTATCCTTGCTGAAATCCACAATTTTTTCCAGCATCAAAAGTTTCTTCTCAAGATATTCTTTTACCTCGGGCACCAAAGAAATATTGGTTGTTTTTATATTTAAGTTCATAAGACAATTATATCACGTTTGCCATTTATGCTAGTATTTTAAGAGTGAAGGATAAAAATAAACATTCTTTTAGATTAACTCGCATTAAAATTGCTATTTTGGTTTTTTTGGGCGTTTTGGTTTTTACAATCACTCTCAATGAAACCAGCAAAAATAATCCAGTAGCAGACTTTAAAAGCAAAGTTGTGAGCAAGGAAGAGATTGTTCACGGCGACACGACCAAAAAGCAAGTCATCTTCACTTTTGACGGCGGCGGCGAAACGCAATCAGCAGAAAAGATTCTTGAGACGCTTAAAAAATATCACGTGAAGGGTACATTCTTTTTCACGGGCAAAATGGTGGCGAAAAATCCTGACTTGGTCAAAAAAATCATTGCTGACGGCCATGAAATTTTCAATCACACTTACGACCATCCACACCTAACAGAGCTTAAGAGTGCGGATATAAAAACAGAACTGAATAATATGGACCAAATACTTTTTGCGACCACAGGCGTTTCCTCCAAACCCTATTTTCGCGCGCCATACGGCGACCGTGACGGCAGAGTTTTGAAAGCAGCCCACGAAGCCGGATATGAGTCGGTGTACTGGACGGTGGACGCGCTGGATTGGAAAGAACCGAACGGCGAAACTCCGGAGCAAGTAAAAAATATAATTTTCTCAAATTTAAAACCGGGCACGATTTACCTCATGCATTTGGGCGATAATATTACTGGAGAAATTCTGGATGAAGTTTTTGCTAAGATTGAAAATCAAGGGTACAAAATTGTTTCTTTGACGCAAGGCTTATAGCTTAAAGCTGAAGCAAAAATTTTTCCAACGAAGCAACAACTGCCGGGTTGTCCTGTCCAAGTAAAAACGGTACGGTTTTTCTAATTTCCGAAAGTCGCCCTGAATTTTTTGCTTGCGCCACGGCTTTTTCAATATATTCCTCGCGAGAATTTGTTATAAATTCTGCCAAATCTAAACTGCGCAAAATTGCTCCAGCATTGCGTTCGTACTCGGTTTCGCCAAGCAAAGTGACGTTCGGCACACCAACCGAAAGCGCGTGGTAAGTGGTGATCCCACCCGTGTATGGAAAGCTGTCCAGCGCCACATCCACAGTGCTCGCCAATTTTAAAAACTCGTTAATCGGCCGGAAATTTTCAAAACGAATTTGGCTCGCTGCTATGCCCGCCGTTTCAAACCAGCTTCTGATTTTCTTTTCATATTCTGCGCTCTGCTCCACCACAATCATCAAGGTTGCGGTTGGCAATTTTTTCAAAATTTCTGCCCAAGTTTCCACGAGCGTGCGATTGATTTTTTTCATCGCATTGAACGCACCAAAAGTGACTGCACCCTTTTCATTCATCGGCAAAGGCCAAGAACTTTTCGGCAAGCGAATCCTTGGTTCAAAAGCATAAGACTCCGGCAAATATAGAAGTTTTTCGGTGTAAAACTTGGCGCGATTTTCCGGAATCCGAAAACGATCGGTAATTCTATAATCCATATTTTTCAAGCCGGTCGTATCCATGTAGCCAAACCAAGACATCTGCACTGGAGCGGCGCGTTCTGCAAAGAGCGGCAAAACATTTCCGCCGGTGTGGCCGGACAAGTCTATCAAAACATCAATCTCATCTTTTTGGATTTCCAATTTCAACTGTTCAACATTCAAATCGGCAACGGTGCGCCAAAAGTTACCGGTTTTTTTAAGTTCATCTTCTTCTGGATTGTAATTCGGATTCGTCCAGTACAAATAAATTTCAAAATGCTCACGGTCGTGATGCGGCAAAATTCCGCGCAAAATATACCATATTGCATGCTCGGCCAAGTCGTAGGTCACATAACCAATTCGAATTTTTTCATGCTTATATTTAGCAATTTTTCGACTCTGCTTTTCTCGTCCCTCAAAAATTTCACCGAAATAGAGATGCTCTTTGAACACTTCTTCTTGCGACAAATTTTTATAATGTAAAGTCATCAAAAAATCGCTGTGATTGCGCGAATCTTGCGGGTTGATCTCGCGCGCTTTTCGAAAAAACTCCAAAGCTTTTTCCGCCTCCCCGATCTGCGAGTAAACGCCAGCCATATTGGCCATCGTCCGCGTATCTTTCGGCCGAAGCACCAAAATTTTCTCGCAGAATTTAATCGCTTCCGAAAAAAATCCAAGCTCAGCTGCAACTTTTCCAAGATTGTTTAACGTGTCGGCATCATCCGATTTGATATCGTGGGCGTAATACAAAAATTCGTACGCTTTTTTCTTGTCGTCCGCTTCGTAAAATTTCTTAGCCTCAAAAATTAAGCCGTTGTAAATGGAATCATCCATAATCTTCCATTTTACCTTACAAGCAAGAAAAAAGCCCCGATGCTTGGGGCTCTTGAACACTTAGGCTGTTTTGCCTCCACCCAAAGATCTGTTTAGCTCTTCAAATACATCTTGCCTGACGCAGGATATGGCCATGAGAAATTCTGCGCCGACGAGAGTTTGAAGCCGAAGTTGGCCAATAATAGCTTTTGGCGCATTCGGCACAAACACGAGTTTAAGATTACCACCAAGACACCTGGCTAAATGCCTAACAGACAAGTATACTTTCGCACTTTCCGAAACAAGGGGGTGCGAATTGTTCGCTGACATGTGACGCTCCTTTGTTGGTTTTAAATTTTGGTCCGCATTTCATATTACCTAAAAACCACGCGAAGGCAAGAAGTTAAACTGCCACGTCAAAAATCTTGCTAGGAGAATGATGGCCGTTTATTAGCCGGACTTGGCCAGAAGAGACTTGGAAAAAATCGGCGACAAGTTCGCCCACTCGCCCGTTGGCCAGATTGCGCTCGGCCGGTTCGCGCACCGCAATTTTAAAATGGTCAGGTTTTACTTGTTCAACTTTTTCCGATTTCGCACCCGCTTGCACTTTCACATGAACGTACATTGGAAAATTAAAATTTACTCGGCAGTTTCTGAGTCTTCCTTTTTCTTTGAATTTTGGCGCTTGCGGCGCAAAAGTGGAAAAAATAAGCGGAAAATAAAATTGCTGTCTAAGCGCTCTTTTAAATCCATAATGAATTCGCCCGACTCCTTAAAACCGCCTTTGATTTCCTGCGATAATTTGTAAAGATTTTTGGCGGTTTTTATCAAATAGAAAAGCAAAATCGAGAGCAGAATTCCCAAAAAAATCGTGACTACCGAAGTGATAAAAAAGAAAATATCCATTTTTGCGAATGATTCCATAGGCCTTGATTATAGCACGAAAAAGAGTATTATTAGCGAACTTTTTTATGAAAAATTTTATCAAATTACTTGAAAAGCCGAATGTGGTTATTCCGGTTTTTTTGGTCATTATGTTGATTGCTGGAGCCATATTCAGCAGATTTATCGGCCAAACTCCGGTTGTTACGCTTTCCAGTTACACAAACTCAACTGCCAGCTCATCATCCGAAGTTAGCACGGCAGATTTGGCTTTTCCAAAAAGCGGACGCCTATCGGTCGTTTCTGTTAAGGTTGGCGACGCTGTTAAAAAAGGCGAGGTGCTCGCATCGCTCGATGCCGGCGACGCTTTGGGCGCTGTTAACCAGGCCAACGGCGCGCTTGAACTCGCGAAAGCTCAATATGCTTCGCTGGACGTTCAATATGAAAATGCAAAAAGGGAGCAGGATGTGCTCGTGGAAAACGCGTACCGAACAATGCTCTCAAGCAATCTCGCCGCCGTCGCCAGCAAAATAAACAATTTTGATAGCTCAATGCCGATTGACAATAGTCAGATTCCGCAAATCAGCGGCACTTACACTTGCGATAAAACTGGCAGCTATGAAATTGAACCGTACCAGTCCGGCGTGCAGTCGGGTTTTTCTTTCAGGTTTAACGGTTTGGAATCAGGTTCGGGAAGCGTGACATATTACAATTCCCAACCGCTCGGCTCATGCGGATTGTTCATCCAGTTTCCATTCGGCTATTCTGCCAGCCAGATAAAATGGATTGTTGATATACCGAATGAAAAATCCCCAAACTACAACGCAAATAAAAATGCTTATGAGCTTGCCCTTTCAACTCGCGACCAAGTTTTGAAACAATTTGAAGCGAACCTCGGCAAAAACGGCTCTCCCGAAGCGAACGTCGCTCAAGCGGCGGTGGACTCAGCGCAAGGCGCTTACGAAATCGCGCTCGCCGGCTATCGAAACAATCTCATCGTCGCGCCCATGGACGGCGTGGTGACTTTCGTGGATTCCCATTTAAAAGTCGGACAGGTTGTTACCGCAAATAAAACCGTCATTACTGTCACAAAAAAATAATATGGAAAAAACTGAATCGAAAAAAAGTTTCTTTAAAAGACCAGTGGTGCAAAGTGTTTCCGGCATCATTTTGATTATAATCGCTTTCGGCGTGTTTTTGTATTGGAAATCCATTTCGGCCTACGTCGCAATCGACATGTCGCAAATTTCCGCGCCAGTTATTGCTATAAGTCCGGAATCCGAGGGCATTTTAGCTGAAGTTTACGTGAAAGCCGGTGACGCAGTTACGGCCGGTGAATCTTTAGCTCGAGTCGGCGGCGAAACGCTTTCGGCAAAAACTGACGGCGTTGTGATCAGTGTCAATAATACACCCGGTCAAGTATTCATGCCCGGCAGCGCCGTTGTTTCCATGATTGAACCGAGTCAGCTTCGCGTCGTTGGAAAAATTGATGAAGATAAAGGTCTGGCCCAGATTAAAGTTGGCGATCCTGCAACTTTCACCGTTGACGCTTTCGGCAATGCACAATTCACCGGCATTGTGGACGAAATTAGCCAAACCTCAGATCAAACCAGTGTCGTGTTCAGCATTTCCGACAAGCGCGAAGTGAAGCAGTTTGAAATTAAAGTCCGCTACGACATCGCTCTTCATCCGGAATTCAAGAATGGCATGTCGGCCAAATTGAGGATTTATGGAAAATAGTGCCGGACAGATAAAAAATCTGCGCTGGTGGATTTTGCTCACGGTCATCGTCGGCACTTTTCTCGGGCGACTGGACCAAACCATCGTCAATCTTGCTTTGCCGAAAATCATTATTGATTTCGGCATCACAGTGAACTCGGCCGGCTGGATTGCCACCGCATACATCTTGGCCAATGCGGTGTTTGTGCCGGTGTGGGGCAAACTTGGCGACACGATTGGCCGGAAAAAAGTTTACATTCTCGGCTTTTCCATTTTTATTTTCGGCTCGGTGCTCGCCGGCCTCGCCTGGAACCTAGGCTCCATGATTGTCTTCCGCGTCATCCAAGCTATTGCCGGCTCGGCTGATTATCCAACCGCCATGGCGATTATCGCCGTAACTTTCAAAGAAGGTAAGGAGCGCGCGCAAGCGCTTGGCATCTGGTCGTCTTCATTTGCGGCCGCTACGGTGTTTGGTCCGCTCATCGGCGGTCCACTCATCGATAATTACGGCTGGC
This sequence comes from uncultured Candidatus Saccharibacteria bacterium, assembly GCA_964467325.1. GTDB lineage: Bacteria > Patescibacteriota > Minisyncoccia > Phycocordibacterales > JAKAEA01 > JARIGY01. Next base: position 14,486 of record CAYXSG010000003.1, on the reverse strand, counting down.
GTTCGGTTTTTCTCATCAATCTGCCCATCGGCATCGTCGGCATCATCATGGCTCTGGCGTTCATCCACGAATCGCGTTCGGAAGTAAAAACCAGATACTTTGACTGGTGGGGCGCAATCACCTTCGGCGGCATGCTTTCCGCGCTCGTTTTGGTGCTCGACAAAGGTTCCGATTGGGGTTGGACTTCCCTCTCAAGCAATATTTGCTATCTAGTTATTGTCATCTTAACTGTAATTTTTATTAAAATAGAACAGCGAGTTTCTGAACCGATTGTGGATTTGAAATTTTTCAAAATCCCCGCTTTTGTCAACACGCTCGCCAACAATTTTGTGGTGTTCATGGGTATGATGGGCGGACTGTTTCTCGTGCCAGTTTTTGCGCAGACTTTTCTCGGTTACAACGCCACGGAATCTGGCTACCTTTTCATGCCAATGGCTGCGGCACTCATGCTCGCCTCACCGGTGGGCGGCGCACTCATGGGTAGAGTGGAATCGCGCTACGTAATTTTCGCCAGCACGCTCGTGGCCGGCATCGGAATTTTTATGTTTTCTTTTCTTGATCCACGCTCAACCGCGCTCGATATCATCATTCCGCTATCCATCATGGCATTTGGCCTCGGCTTTGGCATGGCTCAACGTACCAACATCATTGCTTCCGTTGTAGACCCGCACGAAATCGGCATCGCTTCTTCCATTCTCGCCTTGACCAGAAATATCGCCGGCGCGTTCGGCATCGCAATTTTCGGCACAATCTTGAACAATAAAATCCTTTCCAACATCATCAAAATTAACAGCCTTAGCACCATCACATCTCACGATCCAAAAACCATCCAAACCTTCATCGCGCTAATTATTCTCAAAGCCCAAGTCAGTGCTTACGCTTACGTTTTTCTCATTGCAAGCGTCTTCGTTTTTGCCGGCTCCATTGCCATTCTTTTCCTCAAAGTCAAAGAACGTGCCGGCATCAAAGTCCAGGTTGAATGAAAACTTGACTGCTTTTAAACATGGTATAATGAAAAACAAGAAGCTCAAGAAGCTCATTACAATTTATTCATGAGCTCATGGGTAAAAAACCTTCAATAGTAGGATCCGATTCGGAAATCCGTTGCTCCCAATGCGACAAGCTTCTTGGCAAAAAGTTCTCCGACACCGGCCGGGTGGAGATCAAGTGCGCGCGTTGCGGAACGTTGAATTCGGTTTTTGAAGAAGTGCGCGAACAATTCATCATCACCGACCCTGAAGGCAGGATTATTTACGCCAACGAGATGACCGAAATCATGACTGGCTACGATTCAAAAGAACTTATCGGTTCTCGACCATCACTTTGGGGCAAGCAGATGCCATCCGCTTTTTACCAAAAAATGTGGGATGTCATTAAAAATAAAAAGAAATCGCTCAAAGCTATCGTCCAAAACAAACGCAAAGACGGCACGCTTTACAACGCTCTGCTTCAGATTAGTCCGATTTTAAATACGGCTGGTAAAGTTCAGTTTTATGTCGGGATTGAAACTCTTGCTAAATAACTAACATTAATAAAAAATAAAATGCCAAATCTTTTACATCCACAAGAAAATGAGCGCTTAGAAGCAGTTCATCGGCTGGAAATTTTAGACACGCCGCCAGACGAGCGCTTTGACGAAGTTACAAAAAACGCCCTAAAACTTCTCAACGTGAAAATTTCTACCATCACCATAGTGGACAAAGACCGTGAATGGTTTAAATCTTGCCAAGGTATGGATTCCAAAGAAGGTCCGCGCGAACTGGCTTTTTGCAGCTACGCCATGCTCGCGAAAAGCATTTTTATAATTGAGGACACACTTCTTGATCCGCGCTTCAAAGAAAATCCATATGTGACTGGCTACCCTTTCGTCCGCTTTTACGCCGGCATCGCGCTCATCGACGCGGTGAGCGGCTTACCGGTCGGCGTGTTTTGCATCAAAGACGACAAGCCAAGAAAATTTGAATTAAAAGAAATCGGCGTGTTTATGGAGCTGGCTGAGCAAGCCGAAAAACTTGTAAATTCTAAGTAGTGCCAACCTTTTTACTTTTGCCTATAAATAAATTTGCTCAAACCCCAAAAAAATACACCTAAACCCGCCATCCAAATCCCCACACCCAACGGAGATGCCCAAGAAAATATTTCTGATATGTTCATATAGTTATTATAGTACTAATTATGTCGTTCAGAGGGCTGAAATATTACATCGTTTGCGATAACATAACTTTTACCTACTATAGTAAACTTATGCTCCGGCGGCAGGATTCGAACCTGCGACCAATCGCTTAACAGGCGACTGCTCTACCGCTGAGCTACACCGGAATGCGGTTGTTCGTTTTCCTCGGTCCACGAACGTAAATTATAGTATCAAAATTACCCAAAATGTAAATGACGCCACAAAAACCTTATTCATAGCCTTGAAAAATCTTCAGAAAGATTTTAGAAAAAATTCAGAAAAGTTTTATTTTTTCTTGATGAAAATTTTAACTCGGTTATGCCATGATTTCGGCAGAAATTTTACCGCTCCAATTGGAGCAGAAAGGCTGGTGTCCCATGACAATAAAGCGGACACAGCAAGGTAAGAGTCGTCATGCGGCCGGCGCAGTGGCGTTTGGCACTGACAAGTCCTTCATTGTGAAGGACGAAGATTTCAAAACCGCAGGACTTACTCTTCTGAAATCCGGCGGCTGGTGCGTTGCCGTTGCGCGCAAGAAGCGAGGCGTTGCGGTGCGCGATAGCAAGGACCCGAGGAAGACCACGATCTTCTTCACGCCGGCCGAATGGGCTTGCTTCGTCCAAGGCGTCAAAGCCGGCGAGTTCGACCCCGTCGGCGGCGTGCCCGCCAACTTGCCAGTGTGAATTCTGCGGGTTTAAGGGAAGAGGAAATAACCCTCTTCCCTTTATTTTTCAATCAAACATTACAAATCAAAACCATGAAAAAAACTTTTTTCATCATCCCCGGCCTCGGCCACAACACCCAAAGGCGGTGTTACCGCGCGCTCGGCGCCTCGGCCAGAGAGAAAGGCTATGAAGTCGTAAATAAAAATCCCAACTGGAAAAGAATTCTTTCTGAACAAATTTTTCCGGTTTCAGAACACGATATAATTTTCGGTTTTTCGCTCGGCGCCGTGCTCGCCTGCATGATTGGTCAAAAATACAATTGCGAAAAAATCATTCTCGCGTCCATGACGCCGCTCGAGCGCTATTCTGAAAATCAAATCGCCATCATTTTGAAAAGTCCGGAAATGGCGAACGATCTAAAATCCATGTCGAACGAAAAACCAACAAGCAAAACGATAAAAATCTACGGGGATTTAGAAAAATCCAAAGGCAATATCACAGTTGAAAACACGGGTCACGAACTTACAGACGCTTATCTGAAAACGATCATTGACTTACTTTAAAGCCGAGCCAAATCCCAGCGAAGCCGCCGATGGCCGTGAAAATCACCGACGAAAAAGACAATTCGCCCGCGCCCCAAAGCATCGGCACGAAGCCACCTACCAGTGCGCCCACTCCCATGAAAAGCATAATTATTTTTTTGGATTCCATTTCAGAATTTTAACATACAAACCAAGTGGAATTAACCAATCTTGACTTTTAAAAGATAAGTTGTATAAATAAGACAGCGTTTTTTGTTCCCTGAAAGGTGAAAAGTGTTTTTGCCCTTTACTGGGCAGAGGAGTCTGTATGAAAAAGCGTTTGCTCGGTGCGTCACTAATGTTCGAAGTGGATAGTTTGGAATCGAGGGTGCTCATGTCGGCGCCGCACGCAGGCATGATTGAGACCGATGTGCCCATTTGGACATTTGACCGGTTCGATTACAGCGGCGGCGTACTCTACGAGGAAGCCTTAACCAGCGTTGGCGGCAAGCGGCAATCCCCGGCCGAGATTAGCTGGATGGGTAACAAGCTCGGGTTCCAGTTCAGTGTGAAGAACGCAAAGAGTATGACCAACTGGTCGCAAAATTTGATCTTCAGCTTCGATGTAGCAGACAATTACACGACCGGCGCGAAGGTTCAGATCTGGGCCAATCACAACGGTCACGATCAGCCGGTGGGCAAGCTTCTGAAGATTACGCACGAAGGTACGTACTCGGTGAGTATTCCGAAAAAAGTGTTCGGCGCCGGTAGCAACAGTGTCACGATTTTCGGAACGAACGTGGAGACCGGCTACGGCAGTTACACTCACACGTTTATTCTGGATTCCGTGGAGCTGGATCAGGTGGTGTGGAAGCCCAACGTAACCGGCATCACGGCTCAGTCCGCTGACATGAGCGTCGACGTGGTGCAAGGCAGCGCCATTTCCGCCACCGGCAGTTTTTTCGGCACCGGCACCGGCGTCGTGCAATATGAGTGGTGGGTTCAGATAGCTGGCGGAAACAGCAAACAGGTTGGCAAAGTCATGACGGCGACCATGAAAAACGGGGTTGCGAAAATTCCCCGTATAACCGGTTTTCCGACAGCCAAAGTCGGCACCTATAGCGTTTGGCTTCATGAATCAGGTCCGACGGGTTACGACAATCCGTACCCGGAACTGTATTACACCGTCGTCGCTCCGCCCACCACCGTCAGCTAGTTTGTTCTTTTGGTTTTTCAATTCTCGCAAGGAAAAACTCGCCCCCGACGCGCCACGCGTTGGGGGCTTTTACATCCTCATTTCGTTATTTTTAACACCTTGACTTTTAATATATAAGTTGTAAAAATTGTACCAGAGTTCGTTTTTGTTCTCTGTCATCTTCAACGCAGGAGTTGCATCATGAAGCGCAGCGTTCGTTCAAAAGCGTCGTTTTCTTCAGTTTCATCGGTCTCTTTTATGGAGGTTTTGGAATCGCGCACTTTGTTGAGCGTGGCACCAACCACCATCACCAAGGTCTTGTTACAGGACGAGTTCAACACCAAAGGCATCGTCAGCGCGGCCAAGTGGCATCAGCCCACATGGACCGGCAACGGCGATGGCACGTATCTCGGTCGCACTCAGCTCACGGTCACTCAGGACAATTCCCCGCTCAAAATGAGTGGCGGTGCCCTGCACATGACCCTGAACAAGTTTACGCCGACAATGTCGCCCGGCAATCCAGCATTCCACGGAACGCAGGAGACGAGCAACAGCACGTTCACCATCGGCAATCCCGGCGTCACGAACACGTTCGAGTGGCGAGCCAAACTCAACACGCCTGCGGTCGGCGGCTACGTAGTCGGACTTTTTCTGTACTACGTCAACCCCGACGGCACACACAACGAGATTGACTTCGAGCTCGTCAGCAACAGGTTCGTGAACGGTTCAAACACTGTCTGCACCAACGTGTACAGCAATGAGCCGCTCGGCGCCGGAACGCCCAAGTTCTACGCCTTACCCAAAGGCAAGCTGAACGCGTACCACGTTTTCACGCTCACCACGTCTTCCAACAAGATTACGTGGAGCATGGACGGCAAAGTGGTTCGCACCGAAACTGCCAAGGTTCCGACCGGTCTTGTTCAAGTCTACGAAAACATGTGGACACCAGATTCCAGCTGGGATGCGGCGTACAATTCCGCATTTCAACCGGTGTCGAGCAAGGGCGCTGACAAGCAGTACAGCGCGGACATTGACTACTTCAAGGCCACCTCGATCACTCCGGTTTTTACAACAACCGGCGCCTCGATCAGCGTAAGCCCGACAGCAGTTGATGTTGGTGGCGCGGTGACCGGCAAAGGCACTGTCGCTGGAACCGGCAATGGCAACGTGAGTTATGTTTGGATGGTCAAAAAACCCGACGGCACTTCTTCGCAAGTCGGTACGACAATGACAGCGGCCATGACAAATGGCACCGCTGTCATCACCGATTTTACTGGTCTGCCGACGGATACTTCTGGCAACTGCAGCGCTTGGATTCACATCACAAACCCGAAGAGCATGAACAGCTCCGCGGGCGCGTACACCGTCAACGTTCCATTCACGGTTACCGATGCCGAGACCGACATTTCGAACAGTTCGGTCAATCAAGACGGCGAAATTGTCGTCAATCAAGGCGACATTGTCACCGCAAACGGCGTCGTGAACGGCACCGGCAGCAGCACAGTGAATTACATTTGGGTGAAGCAAGGCAGTCAGGATTCGGACCCGACTCAGGTCGGTGGTTTGTTTTCAACCAAGATGATCGACGGCACCGCGGCCATTCCGGATTTCACCGGCTTGCCAACAGCGCCCGCAGACATCTACCGAGTTTGGATCGTGATTCCCGGAACCGACACCGTCGACGAAATTGACAGCACGTCTTCCGAATACACCGTCACCGTCCCGTTTACCATTGCAAGCGCAGTGGCAAGCGTGACGCCAGCCGTACCGGTAACAACCGGACCGGTTTCTGTCAACGGCGTCATCACCGGCTCTGGCGACGGCGACGTGACCTACCATTGGGAAACCACGTCCTCCGTTGGAAATCCAACAACCAGCAGCACCTTAACCACAACCATGGTGAACGGTGTTGCTGTCGTGCCAGACTTCGCCATGCCAAACGACTCTGGAGCTTACAGCGTTGTACTCAGCGTTGACACTCCGGCGGTCGTGAGAAGCGATTGGATTCACTACATGGTTGTGTCGCCAATCACCAACGCCACGGTGAATTTCGTCACGGCAAGCACGGTGAACAAAGGTGACACCTTAACTGTGAACGGAATCGTGAACGGCATCAGTGACGGCACCGTAACTTACGATTGGGAAATCCAAGGCTACCCGACCGGAAACTCAAAAGTGGTTAGCGACGTTCTGACCACCACCATGACAAACGGTGTCGCAAACATTTCCAACTTCAACCTGCCGACTGACTTGGTTGGAAGCAACAGTGTGTACATCAGAATCAACAGTCCGGTCAGCACCTTGAGTCCTTCGGTGAAGTACACCGTTCAGCCGACCGCTCCCGGAATCTACATCAGCCAAGTGGCGCCGCTCGGAGCCAGCGGTACGGCAAGCGGCTTGGTGTATGGTTTGGATTTGTCCCAGTACGACGGCGTCGCCATCTATCTTCTAGTATCCGGCGTTTACTGGACCAAGCCATGGTTCAGTAATCCACTGACCACAATCGCTTCAGACGGCACATGGAGCAACTACATCACCACCGGCGGTTACGACACCATCGGCACCGAAGTCAGAGCGTACCTCATCCCGAAAGGATTCGCGGTACCTTTGGTCGGCGGAGGTAGTTTGCCAAGCTCGCTCGACGGTCTCTTGTACGCCGTGGCCATCCGCTCCTGATTGTTTGTCCTTTTGGAGTTGTTCCTTCGGAGTTCAGAATTGTTCTTTCGCCCCCGATGCGCACGCGCGTCGGGGGCTTTTTCTTCAGAAAGATTTTAGAAAATTACTGACTTACTTTAAATCCATCAAAGTATTTTAGCGTGTTTCCGAAGCTCCGCACGCAAAGCCAAATAATCCGGCATGGTTTTCGCCACCAAATCCCAAAACTTTTGCGAATGATTAAACTCGCCAAGGTGGCACAACTCGTGCACTACAATATAATCCGCCAGCCTCGCCGGCAAAAGCGCAATCTTATAATTGAAATTCAAATTCCCTTTTCTTGAACAACTTCCCCACCGCGTTCGCTGATTTCTCACTGAAATTTTCCCAAATTTGAATCCATAAACCCCCGCAAACTCTTCCACTTTCTTTCTCACCAGTTCCCTAGCAACTTCTTTGTATTTTAAATATTCTATTCTATTTTTCTTGCTCTTCGCACTTTTCCGACTTTTTCTCCTCACTCTCCTGCGCCGAATTCTTCTAACGAAAAAGATTTTTCCAAATAATTCTGAGTAGCGTTGCATTAAATTGCAGATAAAATTTGATCTTTTGTCGTATTTTTAATTAATTCTCTTTTTTGATTTGCAGAAAATTTTTTAATCTCAAACTCTCTCTTAGCTGCTTCGCTCCTAGAATTAAATCTTTCAATATGAACAAAGAAAACTGGCCTGCGCCCTCTGGTATATTTTGCCGTACCCCAAACCAAGCCGTTATGCTGCATTATTCTTTTGCGTAAATTCCATGTTATGCCTGTATACAAAGTTTTATCAGAACACTCAACAATATACACGTAACAATAATGATTTTTTAAAAACATTATTCGTATTCTACCATCTCACTCCTTTTGTGCTACCATTGCCGAATATGGAAGAAAAAATTTGGGAGGTGGCGGTAATTGGCGGTGGGCCGGCGGGAATGATGGCTGCGGGGAGAGCTGCCGAAAAATTGGGCGCTGAAGGAAAAGTTATTTTAATTGAAAAAAATGCGACGCTTGGGAAGAAGTTGCTGATAACAGGCGGCGGGCGCTGCAATGTGACGAATGCGGAGTTTGATAACCGGAAGTTGCTGGAGAAATTTAAGGATGACGGCAAGTTTTTGTTTTCAGCGTTTGCGCAGTGGAGCGTGAAGGAAACGCTGGATTTTTTTCATGGAAAGAAAATGGAAACAAAAGTGGAAGCCGGCCAGCGCGTTTTTCCGGCGAGCAACAAGGCGCAGTCGGTTTGGAATGTGATGGTGGAATATGTGAAAGCAGGTGGCGTGGAGGTGCTGTCCAATTCGCAAGTGGCGGATATATTGATTGAAACGAAAGCGGATTCGACAAGCTCACCGCAAGTGGCGGGCGTAATCTTGAAAAACAAGAAGATAATAAGGGCAAAATCGGTTGTGATTGCCACCGGCGGGACGTCTCGGCCAGAGACAGGTTCAACTGGCGACGCGTATAAATGGCTGAGAAAAATTGGCCATGAAGTGGTTGAGCCGGAGCCTTCGCTCGTGCCGCTGACCGTGAAGGATGAGTGGGTGAAAAAATTGGCGGGCGTGAGTTTGACGGGTGTGAAGCTCACAGTTTTTCAAAATGGTGTGAAGCAAAATGTGGGGCCGAAAAAAAGTCCGAGGGTGAAACTTGGAGCAAGTAAAATTCTTTTTACGCACGTTGGCTTGAGCGGCCCGACAATTTTAAATATGAGCAAAGATATTGGCGAGCTTTTGAAATATGGAGAGGTGGTTTTGTCGCTGGATTTATTGCCGCAGATGGATTATTCGGTTTTAAATTCCAAACTCCAAGAAATTTTCAAAATTAACGACAAAAAGAAATTTAAGAATTCCCTTTCACCTCTGGTGCCGAGCGCGCTCGTGTCCGCGGTCGTTGAGCTTTCCGGCGTGAATCCCGACACCGCATGCAACAGCGTCACGCGCGAAGAGCGATTAAATTTGGTGAAAGTTTTAAAAAATATTCCAATCAATGTGAGCGGTTTGCTCGGCGCCGATAAAGCGATCATCACGAGCGGCGGCGTTGCTCTTTCCGAAGTGGATTTCAAAACCATGCGTTCGCGCCTCTTCCCAAACCTCTACCTCGTCGGCGACATCTTGAACATCGACCGCCCCTCCGGCGGCTACTCTTTGCAACTCTGCTGGACCACCGGATATGTAGCTGGCTCAAACGCAGTTAAACCTTAATTTTAAGCCTATTTCTCCAAATCCAGCACCTCGTCAATCCGGATTTTTTCCACGAAATCGGGCACGTGACTGACAAGAATCATGGCTCCTTCATATTTATTGAGCGCTTCGGCAATGATGGGAATGTGGCGGAAATTGATGTGATTGGTCGGCTCGTCCAAAATCAAAAGGCCTGGTTTTTGCAAGACGAGCTGGGCGAAAGCGACCAAACCTTTTTGGCCTTCGGAAAGACTGCCGACTTTCATATTGATCATGTCGCCGGTAATCAGAAAACCGGCGGCGACGGAGCGCATGTCTTGTTCAATTTTCTTTTCCATCACTGACATAAGAGTGTCATAAATGGTCGCGTCAAAATTAAGGGTGGAAAAATCTTGGCGATAGTAGCCGACGCGAATGCCGGACAAAATTTTCGTCGCTTCGCCTTCGCCTTTCGCGATGGATTCGAGCAGTGTGCTTTTGCCGATGCCGTTCGGGCCCTTGAGAAGCAAGTGCTGATTTCTTCGTAAAGTTATTTTCGTTTTTCTGTTCACAAGCTTGTGAGTTTTCGAGCTCATAGTTTTGAAAGCCGAGACAGTCAGAACGTCGCCCGTGATTTCCGGCTGGCTCCCAATCGTGAACGGCCGGATGGTTTTGTCTTCCCGACGAGTGTCCACTTTTTCTTCTTCAAGTTCTTCAGCCTTTTCGCGCATGCGCTTGGCGACAAGGCGCATCTGGCCGCCTTTGTTGGCAAAAAAGTTCGCCTTGTCTTTATTTTCCTGAATTTCTTTGGCGAGCTGAGCGTTTTTCCGATTTTCCTTTTCCACGCGCGCGGTAATTTGGCTGACCACGTCAAAATAGTTGCCCACATATTGCTCCAGCTTTTTGGTAAACACATCCAAATACAAAACGCCGTCGGTAAACGCATTTAGAAATTCTGAATCATGAGAAATAACTATGACTGTCTTAGAATAATTCATCAAAAAATTTCTCAAATGTTCAACGCCGGCTTTGTCCAAATTGTTGGTCGGCTCGTCCAAGAGCAATAAATCCGGCTCAACAATCAGCGCGGACGCAAGCAAAATCCGCGCTTGCTGGCCGCCGGAAAAAGTACGCACAATCCGGTCGTGGATTTTTTCGTGACCTTTTAAATTAACTATCTCCAAAACCTCATCAATGCGCTTATCAATATCATAAATTTTTTCAGAACCGGAAAAAGATTTCAGGAAAAATTCACGGACAGAAAGATCAAGCTCGGCGCGCGGAATCACCTGTCGAGCAATAGCAATACTCATACCTTTCGTCACATGAATCGCGCCGGATTCCGGCTTGGTTTTGCCGACTATCAAATCGAAAATCGTCGTCTTGCCGGCGCCGTTCTGACCCATGATGGTGATTTTTGCGCCGCGCCGAACACTGCAGCTGACCGCGTTCAAAATCGGCTTATTGTGGCCATATTCAAAGCTCAAATCTTCAAAGCGTAATATTGTGTCTTCCTTGGACATTGACTGACATTACCTTACTTTCACGAGTTATGCACGGTGCGAGAGTTAGACTCTCACAAATGAAAGCCGCCGTTTGCTTACGCAAACGGCGGCGAATTTTGTCTGACTGACTTCCCCACCTCACGAACGCCTTCGGCGCCGGAAGAGCAGAAGCCCGCTTCCGCACATAAGCAGAAGCGAAGATGGTTCGGGAACGACACTGGATTCGGAATATACAGTAAGACGACTTGGGGATAAGTCTCCATTTCTCCAGTTTTGTTGCGAGTCAAGCCAGAAATATGATGGCTGACCAATATTGTCACTCGCAACAGGCATGTAAGAAGTTCCAACTGTTCCGAAAAGCCCTGAACCGAAAATCACGCCGTAAACTCCCGGCTCCAGATCTTGAGGCGGAATCTCCACAACACGATCTGAAAATGTGGAATCGGTTGAGAACGTAACACCAGCTAGTACATCCAGAGTAGACAAGTCGGTGCTGTCCGGAAAATCAGAGTAGGAGTTCAAACGAACAACTGCTCCAAAAATCTGCTGAGGCATAAGACTTACAAAAGTTCCTCCGATTGCACTCACAGTCGTTGGTGTATCAACATTGAATCGCACACCAATAAACTGATCCGAACCAACAAGAACACCTAGGTGCAAATCACCACCAGTTGTAGCACTCTCGTAGTAGAGCGTCGCTGCTTTAGCCGAAAACGCCAACAAAACAAACAACAATGCTAGAATTGAACGAAACATGCTGAGCTCCTTCCAAGAAGTCAAAGTACTTTCTACGCCCAGAACACATATTCAAGGCGGTATTTTTCAGCCCATATAATAGCACGAAGTTGGTATATTTGTCAAATGTACGAAGAGTGAGACGTAATATCACAACCGAAAGATTTTTTGCTATAATATCAGCCAATGTTTCTGGATTTCAAAAAACTTCCTGTATTGGCTTGGATTATTTTAGTATTGTTTTTTGGCACAGGCGTTCTCATAGGTTGGCAGTGGCGCGTTTTTTATAATGCAAACCAGCCAAGTCGCCTCATCGAAATTAGAGAGAACGACAATAAATATCGCTACATCAATCCCCTGCTTTTGGTGGACGCGCCGAAAGAAGCGCCGGAATATGGCACCCTGAAAAAAAATCTTACGAACACCATCAATCAATTTCTGTCGCAAGGCGCCGCCAGTTCCATTTCGGTTTATTTTAGAGATGTTAACAGCGGCAAGTGGACTGGCATCGATGAAGACGACGCGTACGATCCATCAAGCATGCTGAAAGTCGCAGTGATGATGGGCTATCTCAAAGCGGCCGAGGACAATCCTAGTATTTTATTGAAAAAATTAGCCTACGTGACTCACGTGGATCCTGGCCAAAATTACAAACCGGAACATCCTCTCGCGAGCGGCGTGTATACCGCGCGCCAGTTGATTGAGGCGATGATTACTGATTCCGATAACGACGCGTTGAACGCTTTGTACAATAACGACCGAGACGATTTTGTTGACGTTTTGAAGAGCTTGGATATTCCACCGCCCGCAACCATAAATACTTTGGATTTCATGTCGCCGAAAATATATTCTTCGCTTTTCCGAACGCTCTATAGCTCAACTTATCTTGATCGAGAAGTTTCAGAACAGGCGTTGCAGCTGCTCACCTACACCACTTTTGACAAAGGCTTGGTGGCAGGCTTGCCAGCTGGCACAATCGTCGCCCACAAATTCGGCGAGCACACAAACGCCGTAAATAATCAGGTGCAATCTAAGCAACTCCACGACTGCGGCATCGTTTATGCTCCAAAAAATCCGTATCTTTTGTGTGTTATGACTAAAGGCACGGATTTTGACACTCTCGCCAACATCATTTCAACCATTTCAAATATCACTTACAAAAATATTACCGGCAAATAAAAAACCCTGTTTTATCAGGGCTTTTTATTTCTAATTTTTTATCTTATATTCTAATTTCCAACTTCCCTATTTAGTTAGTGCGGAAAGTTGACGGCCATGTGATGGTTTCATTGCCAGCGCTATCGCGGACGTAAACAACATAGTTGTATACGGTGTTTGACTGAAGATTAGTCAGAGTGGCGAAGTGCGATGTACGCAAGTCGCTGTGAACGAGCAAAGTTGAACCGGAAATCGTCACTGCGACGCCTGGGCCGGTGGCTTCCATCATGGAAATCGGCGAGGTGCTGTAGTAAACAATTGCGGCAGCATTTGTGCTCGTGTTCCATGAAATGGACGCGGTTGAATTTGTAACGGTAATGCTGAGCGGGCTGATCACCGGAGCGAAGCCGGAACCCATGCCGTTACCATTCATTTGAGCGTTGATTGCCGCCAAAGTGACAGGGCCGACGCGGCCGACCGTCGCAATGCCGTTTCGCGCTTGGAAGTTTGAAACTGCGGATTTTGTGAGCGAGCCAAAATAGTTCGTCACTAAACCTTGAGGGTAAATTGAACTGTCTTGCGCTAAGAACGTTTGCAAAGAGCCAACGTCTGAACCGGACATACCGAGTTCCAATTGGCGATTGAGCGTGTCGGCGCGGGTCACAGCTGGAATTGCCATGAGCACTGCAGCCACTGCAATCAAACCGATTTCAGCGAGAAAATTTCTTGATACTTTTAATGATAATGTTTTTGTATTAGTCATTTTATTTTAATTTATAATATTTTTTGATAATTAATTCTTGGTCTTGGTAAAATGCTCGACCGGCCATTATTACCTTCTACCCACCGATGCCGCTTGGAAGGCTGAAGAATTACAGCTCGTTTGAGATAAGATTACTTGTCTTGATTATTGAGCTTTTCCGCCGCTTCGGGGGTGGAAACGGTTTTGCCAATCAGAAGCAATTTGATGATACCCAAAGCCACCATCCAATACACAAGCATCGCCAGAAGCGTCGTCCACTCAAACACACTAGCCTGAACATAACTAATCTGAAAAACGCTAAGAAATGGCGCGACAAAAATATAAGTTATGCCGTAGATAAAGCTGGTAAAACCGGCACCGCCGTTTGCGCCAAGCAATTTCAAAATAAATCTGAAAAGCAAAAGCACTTCCATAATTCCGAGAATATACCAAACGATTTGCGTGCCGCGATACAAAGGCTTGGTCGTCGACGAATGATATGAATCCATATTTTTATTTTTAATTTTTAATGGCTTTTTTTAAGTTCTTCAACTTCTTTTTCCAACCTTTTGATATTGTTTTCCAATTTTTTCGTACGTTCGGCAAGCTGCGTTTCAAGTCTGTTCGCGTGAATTGCAAGATTTTCCGCCACTGCAATCATTTCCGTAATGTCTTCCATCGCCAGAAGAATAATGGGCGGAAATTTTCCTAAAGACGGATTGTCTTTGAAATGAATTTGCCGAGCATTCAAAATCATGACTTTTCGGCCGATAAAGGGAAAATTGTGCGTGACTTCAAAACCCCTGAAGAAAGTATTTTTCGGCAAGACATCCTCGAGAAGTTTCCTCAAAGCCGGAATATCCCACTGGCCATTGCCGAGTTTATAAACAATTTTGCCTTCCGTATCTTTGAGCTCAACTTGAAACTTCCGATAAAAAGAATCA
>CAYXSG010000002.1:0-40574 GCA_964467325.1 uncultured Candidatus Saccharibacteria bacterium | reverse complement strand
ACGAAGAAGCTCGCGGTCAAAGATTTGGCGCTGTCAGCTTCGGCTAAAGAAAAAATCCTTAAAGTTGGGGGCACAATTTCATGAACGCTTTCTTAGAAAAAATGCGGTTGGTTTTTGCGGACACAACTTTGCGCAAGCGAGTTTTAATCACGCTCGGGATTTTGGCGGCTTTCAGATTGCTTGCGGCGATTCCGGTGCCAGGTATTGATACGGCTGAGCTTCACGCATTTTTTGCTAATAACCAACTTCTCGGTCTTTTGAATATTTTTACCGGCGGCAGTCTTTCTCAACTTTCGCTCGTCATGCTCGGCGTTGGTCCATACATCACTTCTACCATCATCATGCAGCTCGCCACTCTGCTTTCGCCGCGGCTCAAAGCCATGTATCAGGAAGAAGGGGAATATGGTCGCAAAAAGTTTGGCCAGTATTCCAGAATGCTCACCGTGCCACTCGCAATCATTCAAGGCTGGAGCTTTCTAATTTTGCTTCAAAATCAAGGCGTCATCAGCTCGCTCACAGCGTTTGAAACGATTCGCAATTTGAGTTTAATTACCGCGGGCTCGGTGTTTCTGGTTTGGCTCGGCGAACGCATCAGCGAATTCGGCGTGGGCAACGGCGCGTCGCTCATTATTTTCGCTGGTATTGTTTCCAGATTGCCAACTTCTGCCAGCCAGACGCTCTATTCTTTTGATCCTTCGCAAATCCCGGTTTATCTAGCGCTGATAATTGGCATTCTCGTGGTCACTTACGCCGTTGTGGTTATTACCGAAGCTGAACGACCGATTCCGGTCACGTACGCCAAGCGCGTGCGCGGCAACAAAATTTACGGCGGCGTTTCCACCTACATTCCGCTCCGTTTGAATCAGTCCGGCGTCATTCCAATTATCTTCGCACTTTCCATTCTCGTCTTCCCGCAAATCATTTTCCAATTCATCGCCAAGAGATTTGCCTCAAGCGTTCTGCTCGCCGGCATTTCGCAGTGGGTTCTTGCTGCCACGAATCCAAACGGTTGGATTTACGCCGCACTCTATTTCATCTTCGTGTTCGCTTTCACTTATTTTTACACGGCTGTCACTTTTGATCCAAACCAGATGTCTGAAAATCTTCAGAAAAACGGCGCATTCATTCCAGGCGTCCGACCGGGCCAGTCGACTGCCATTTACGTTTCTAAAATCTTGACGCGCCTCACTGCGTTCGGCGCGCTCTTTCTCGGCGTCATCGCCATTCTGCCGCTCATTGTTCGCGCTTTCTCTGGCATCGCTTCGTTCACCATCGGCGGCACCGCTCTGCTCATCGTCGTCTCCGTGGTCATCGACCTCATCAAAAAAACCGAAGCTCAGCTTTCCATGAGGGAGTACTAAAATCAGAACCCCTCGGCTCGCAGACTCGCCACTCCCCTTTGTCTAAGGGGGAGATTCCGACTTGCTAACAAACTCTTGTGTAAGTTCTTATCTCCTCTTTTGATAAAGAGGAGTGGCCTTCTGAGGTCGAGGTGTTCTGAATTTTTGGCGGGCGGGAGATGTTTTTATGCTATTATTATTTCATGATTCCTCAAACCTTCATCTTTTTTGGCAAATCGGGTTGCGGCAAGGGCACGCAGGCTAAGCTTTTGATTGAGTATTTAAGCAAGAAAGATCCGGAAAATAAAATTGTGTACGTGGAAACCGGCGCGAACTTGCGCGAGTTTTCCCAGGAAATCGGACTGTCCGCTGAGCTGACGGCGAAGGTGATGGCTGAAGGCGGGCTTTTGCCGTCGTTCATTCCGATTTGGATTTGGACTGACCAGTTTGTGCGAAAGGTGGCGGGCCACGAACATTTGGTTTTGGACGGTTTGTCGCGCCAGCCGTACGAAGCGCCGATTCTTGACGATGCGCTGAAGTTTTACAAGCGCCAAAAGCCGTTTGTCATTGTGATGAATGTTTCGGACGATTGGGCACGCGAGCGACTCTTGGGCCGAGCGCGTGGCGACGACAACAAAATCGACATTGAAAACCGGCTGGACTGGTTTGGTAAGAATGTTGTTCCAACCATTGATTATTTTCGCCAAAGCGCATACTATACGGTTCTCGACATAAACGGCGAGCAAGCCATTCCGGCCGTGTTTGAAGAGCTTAAGAGGAAGGCGGGAATATGATTAAAATTAAAACGCCAAAAGATATTGAAACTTTGCGCGAAGGCGGGAAACGCTTGGCGCAGATTTTGCATGCAGTTTCTTTGGAAGTGAAAGTGGGTGTTTCTACAGATTTTTTAAACAATAAAGCCGAGGAGCTAATTCGCGCCGGCGGAGACCGTGCGGCTTTTTTAAATTATCAGCCAAAAGGCGCGAGTCGGCCGTACCCAGCGTCGCTCTGCGTTTCTGTGAACGACGAAGTGGTGCACGGCATTCCGAATGAAAAGCCGAAAATCATAAAAGACGGCGATGTGGTTTCGCTCGACCTCGGCCTCACTCACAACAAACTCATCACCGACCACGCCATCACTGTCATTGCCGGCAAAGCGGATAGCAAAACCGAAAAGCTTTTGAAAATTACACGCGAAGCGCTTTACGTTGGTATTGATGCCGCAAAAGCAGGTGCGCGCACCGGTGATATTGGTTTTGCGATTGAGAGTTTTGTGAAGCCGCACAAGTTTGGCATTATTGAAGAGCTCGCCGGCCACGGCGTTGGTTACGAAGTGCACGAAGATCCGTTCGTGCCAAACTACGGCAACAAAGGCGAAGGCGTTTTGCTCAAAGCTGGCATGGTGATTGCGATTGAGCCGATGCTCACACTCGGCCGCCCTGATGTTTACATCGCTAAAGATGGTTACACTTTTAAAACTAAAGACAAATCGCTGGCCGCGCATTTTGAGCACACCATCGTCATCACCGAAAAAGGCGCAGAGATTTTGACCATGCTATAATAATTGGCAATGGAAAAGTCGTTTTTTAATGGCGAACAAAAGTTTGGTTCGCCGGAGGAAGAGCTCGAACATTTGCGCAGGGAAGTGGCGCTGCGCGAGCATGATTTGCGAGCGCGCAATGCCGAGGTGAAGCGCGAAGAAATTGTTGCCGATCAGATTAAAGATTACAGCTACAAGCCGGCCGCGCAAGTGCTTCACCCAAGTTTTGAAACCGGCGCGGCTGAGATTGCCGAGCTGGCACTCAACCTTGCGCCCGAAGCACACGATGTGAAAATGGCCGAGCTTCTCAAGGTTTTGCGCGAGAAAGGTGTGAAAAATACGCTTTCGGTTTTGGATGCTTTGAATGATCCGCATCTTGAAGACGATTTTCACCGGTTTTTAGTCGGCTACATTAAGAAAGGTTTTGAGGTGAAAGATTTGGCGCCGAAGTCTGAACTGTTTCGCGAGCTCAACATGACGCTCTACGAAATTTCTCTGCCGGAAGAGCATCCAGAAAAAGGTGAACACGAAAAAGAGCTCAAAGAAATCGTTTCCGCGATGGAGCAATTTTACGCCGGCATGCTTTCGGTAGACGACAAGAGCGATCCTGGTCAGTACATGACGCTGGAAATTGCCAATCCAAACCACAGCGAAGAGTTTATTTTTTTCGTTTCGGTGCCGGATCACAAGAAAAATCTTTTTGAAAAGCAGATTTTGTCGCTCTTTCCGCATGCGCGCATCAAAGAAAATCCTGATGATTACAATATTTTCAGCGAAGGTGGCGTGACACTCGGCTCGGTGGCCGACTTGGACAATCATCCGAATTTTCCGATTAAAACTTATGACACTTTTGACCACGATCCGCTCAACGTGGTTTTGAATACGTTTTCCAAAATCAAAAAAGACGGCGAAGGTGCGGCCATTCAGATTGTTTTTCATGCGCCGACGCAAACTTACATTCCAAACTACAAGCATACGATGGAGAAAATCCAGAAAGGTGTGCCGACGAAAAAAGCGCTGTCGCAGTCGGAGTTCAAGGAATTTTTCTCGGTTTTCAAGCAAGCTCTGAAGCATACCGTGATTGACGATTCCAAGAAAAAAGCCGAAGAAGCTGAGAAAAATAAAGAGAAGCAGGTGGATGAAACGGCGCTGGCGCTTATCAAAGAAAAAATCGCGAGTCCGATGTGCGAGATCAACTTGAGAATTGTCGCATCGGCACAAACTGAAAGCGAAGCGGTAAAAATTCTCGGCGATTTAGAATCGAGCTTCAACCAGCTAGACAATCCAGGAAGCAATAAAATCGTATTCAAAAGGTTGGACGAAAGAAAATCTAGATTGCTGGCTAAAGATTTTTCTTTCAGAGCATTTTCTGGCAATCATGTTTTGCCTTTGAATTTTAAAGAATTAACTACTATTTTTCATTTCCCAGGCATCACGGTGAAGCTCGCGCCTCAGCTCAAGCAATCCAAATCGGGCTCGGCGGCGGCGCCCATGGATTTGCCTCAAGCTGGCACTTTACTCGGCGTGAACCGTTTCCGAAATTCGGAGACGAAAGTTTTTCTGGCGAAAGAAGATCGGCTACGGCATTTTTATGCCATCGGCCAAACCGGTACCGGTAAATCAAACTTGCTGAAAAACATGGCGATTCAGGATATTGCCTCGGGCGACGGTGTGTGCGTCATCGATCCGCACGGCGTGGACATTTTGGATATTCTCGCGGCGGTGCCGAAAGAGCGATATAAGGACGTGATTTATTTTGATCCGAGTTATACCGCGCGACCGATGGGTCTAAATATGCTTGAGTACGATCGGCGCTATCCAGAGCAGAAAACTTTCGTCGTCAACGAAATGCTTTCTATTTTCAACAAGCTTTTTGATATGAAAACGGCGGGCGGTCCGATGTTTGAGCAATATTTCCGAAATGCGGTAATGCTCACGATTGAAGATCCCGACACCGGCAGCACGCTCCTAGAAGTTTCCAAAGTTTTGGCCAACAAAGCATTCCGCGAGCTCAAGCTTTCGCATTGTACCAATCCAATTGTCGTGCAATTTTGGCGCGAAGTGGCGGAGAAAGCCGGCGGGGAAGCTTCGCTCGCGAACATTGTGCCGTACATCACATCCAAGTTTGACAACTTCTTGTCCAACGAAATCATGAGGCCGATTATTTCCCAGCAGAAATCGTCGTTCAACTTCCGGGAAGTCATGGACAATAAAAAGATTTTGCTTGTGAATCTAGCGAAAGGCCGATTGGGAGATATTAATGCCAACCTCATCGGCTTGATTTTAGTCGGTAAAATTCTCATGGCCGCACTTTCTCGTGCCGACAGCCTGCACCTCAATCCGCCAGCTTTCTATCTTTATATCGACGAGTTTCAGAACGTGACAACCGATTCGATTTCTTCTATTCTTTCTGAAGCTAGAAAATATAAACTCTCGCTCAACGTGGCGCATCAGTTCATCGCCCAGCTCGATGAAAAAATTAAAGATTCGGTGTTTGGGAACGTCGGTTCTATGGCCATTTTCCGAGTGGGTTCCGACGACGCAGAATATTTGGAAAAACAGCTCGCGCCGACTTTCTCCGCGAAAGACATCATGAACATTGACAATTACAATGCTTATCTTAAGATTCTCTCCAATGGTCGGCCCATGAAGCCGTTCAACATTGAAACGCTCCCGGCGCCGAAAGGCAATCCCGAAGTCGTGGAAAAACTCAAACAGCTTTCGTACCTCACTTTCGGCAAAGACCGAGCAGTGATCGAAGCGGAAATTTCCGAGAAATATAAAAATAATAAAATACCATGAACACGCCACACCCAAAGAAAGAACGCACGCTAGTTTTAATCAAGCCCGACGCGGTGCAGAGAT
Source organism: uncultured Candidatus Saccharibacteria bacterium (assembly GCA_964467325.1). Classification (GTDB taxonomy): domain Bacteria; phylum Patescibacteriota; class Minisyncoccia; order Phycocordibacterales; family JAKAEA01; genus JARIGY01. The sequence continues at coordinate 34,829 of CAYXSG010000002.1, read as the reverse complement.
CTTTGGTGGGGGAAATCGTGAAGCGTTACGAAAACATCGGTTTGAAAATTGTCGGCATGAAAATGCTCGTGCCCTCGGCCAAGCTCATTGAAGAGCATTACACGCTTGATCCGAGTTGGCGGAAAGTGACCGGTGAGAAAACCATAAAAGGCTATCACGACAAAGGTTTGAAGCCGCCAACCGAAGATCCGCTTGAAGTGACCAGAATTCTTTTGGAGCGACTCAAGAAATACATGACCGCTGGACCGCTCATCGCCATGGTTTTGGAAGGCGCGCATGCCGTGAAAATTGTTCGCAAGCTCACCGGTGGTACGGAGCCGCTGACTTCCGATGTGGGCACCATTCGCGGCGATTTTGTCCTCGATTCCTATCAAACTTCTGATGCTGATAGCCGCTCGGTCCGCAACTTGGTTCACGCTTCCGGCTCGCCAGAAGAAGCGCTGAAAGAAATTCCGCACTGGTTCAAAGAATCAGAACTTTTCAACTATCGCCACATTGCAGAAGCGATTCTCTACGACGTCAACTTGGACGGTATTTTGGAGTGAGATTTTACAACACGGCAGATTTTGTGTTGCAGTATTATTTTTCTCAAAATCTTTATAAATATTTTAACTCCTCAGTGATATACTGTTTGCCATGATAACTGACAAAGATATCGTAAAACTTAAAGAAGTTTTTGCCACAAAAGAAGATTTAAATGTGGTAAAAACTGATGTATCTGTATTAAAGACTGATGTGTCTACATTAAAAACCGACGTTGCTATTCTGAAGACCGATGTTAAGGAGCTTAAAGAAGACATATCTAGCGTCAAAGAGATGACACAAGGAATCATGACCGGCATCGATAAAATAGCAGTAAAAATTGACGATTTGCATTATGAATATGTCGCACTCAAGCTTAGTGATGACCGCCAAAACAGACAAATTCATCAGATTGCCAAAAAGATAGATTTGAAACTTGAGGTTTAAATTGATGAGCGTATAATGAACGCAGGCTGCTATTGTATTTCTTTAGATTAAAGCATTTTTCAGGGAGCTCAAATTGCTGCGATATGATGAGCCTGCGCAAGCGGATTCTGATCATTGTATGCTGAGGGCACCCACCTAGTCTTTACTAGGGTAAATACGTAGCGGCCTATCAAGTCTCCGGTTCGCGCGCGCGGGTCGGAGTTTTGCTATACTGAACACGTGCGAAAAATCCCCCTAAATCTTATTCTTGCTTCGGCAGCTTTGCTCGCGATTTTTCACGCGCTCGGCACGTACTTTTATATCTACTGGCGTGAGCCGGGGTTTGACTGGATCGTGCATTTTCTCGGTGGATTTTTTGTCACGATTACTTTGCTTTACGTTGCTTTTGCGATTAGAAATTTTCCAAATATTTTTGTAATTTTGACGCTGGCGGTGCTTTTCGCGCTGGCGGTTGGCATCGCCTGGGAAGTGTTTGAGGTGGACACTGGCGCGGCGATTGTCAGTTTGCGCGGCTATTGGAGCAATACCGCTGGCGACATTTTGTTTGATATTATTGGCAGCTTAATGGCAGTTTCTTACGTTTATGTCTCAAAATAAAACTTCACTCACGTGTTGGGGTGGTGTCGGTTCGGTGACGGGCGCCAACTTTTTGCTTGAAATTGTCGGCAAGAGAATTCTGATTGACTGCGGCTTGGAGCAGGGCACGAGCTTCGCCGAAGAGCGCAACCGCGATCCGTTTCCGTACAATCCGGCCGACATTGATCTGCTGATGATTACTCACGCGCACGCCGACCACATTGGCAGAATTCCCAAGCTCGTCAAAGATGGTTTCAAAGGCATTATTTATTCCACGCCGGCGACCCGCGACCTCACCGGCGTCATGTTGCCCGACACGCTGCGGGTGATGGAAGACGAAGCGCGCAAAAAAGGCGTCTTGCCGATGTACGAAGAAAAAGATGTTGACAGCGCTTTTCGCCTTTGGAAAACTATTCCGTATTATGAAAATTTTGATTTGGGCGACGGCTTGAGTGTGTTCCTTAAAGATTCTGGCCACATTCTCGGTTCGGCCATGTATGAATTTAGCCTTAATAATAGAAAGATAGTTTTCACCGGCGATTTAGGCAATTCACCGTCGCTTTTTTTGCGCGATACCGACCAAATCACTGATGCCGATTATCTTTTGATGGAATCGGTTTACGGCGACCGCAATCACGAACCGAAAGACGTGCGCCGCCAAGCTTTCGGCGACATTGTAAAAGATACGATCAAGCGCCGGCGCACGCTGGTCATTCCGGCTTTTTCGCTTGAGCGCACGCAGGATATTCTTTTTGAACTCAATAAACTCATAGAAAAAGAACATGTTGGCGACATAAAAGTTTTCATTGATTCGCCGTTGGCGACGAAAGTGACCGAAATTTACCGAAGCTATAGCAATGAATTTAAAGACAGTGCGCGTGCATACGTGGCGCAAGGCGACGACCTGTTCAATTTTCCCAATTTGAAATTTACGGTTAAGCGTTTGCAATCAGAGCACATAGACTCAAGTATCAATCCGAAAATTATCATTGCCGGTTCGGGCATGAGTAACGGCGGCCGCATTGTCAGCCACGAAAAGCATTTTTTGCCGGATGCGAACACCACTTTTCTTTTGGTTGGCTATCAAGCGGCGGGCACGCTCGGGCGGCAAATTCTAGAAGGCGCGAAGCATGTCCACATCAACGGCGAAGATATTCAAATTAATGCAGAAGTGAAAAGCATCATGGGCTATTCGTCGCACAAAGATTCTGACCATCTCATTGCCTTCGTGGAAAAAGCGGCCGAATCCGGTCAGTTAAAAAAAGTTTTTGTCACGATGGGCGAACCGAAAGCTTCCATGTTTCTCGTTCAGCGTTTGCGCGACTACCTCGGCGTCGACGCGGTGTATCCAAACAAAGGGGAGGTGATTGATTTGGAAATGTGATAGTATGTTGGCATGAAAGGAGTGGCGAAACACATTATAGTCGGAGCATTGCTCAATGTTCCCGCGTACGCTTTTTTAATATTTTTAATGACACATGCTGACGAACCTCTCCGTATGTCTGCGTTATTGTGGGTGCCTATAATAATCTGTATAGTCTGCTTCTTTTATACAACACTGCTAGTTGCTTTCCTAATCAGTTTTCTTAAAAATCCCATTATTAAAATTATAGTATATTCATTATTTGTAATCCCGTTTCTTTGGCCTTTCATTCACTAAAAAACCGCTTTATGCGGTTTTTTGTTGAAGTCAGAATCTTATCAACTTACTTAGACTGAGCGATAACTCTTTTGAAAGTTTCAGGATTGGTTTCGGCGAGTGTGGAAAGAATTTTTCGGTCCAGAGCGATGTTTTTCTTTTTCAAAGCGTCAATGAATTTGCTGTAGGAAAGGTTTTGGGTTTCAAGCGCGGCGTTGATACGAACGTTGAAAAGGCGGCGCATTTCGCCTTTCTTGTCGCGGCGGTGGGCGAAAGCGTACGCGCCGGCGTGCGAGATTGCCTCGTAAGCTTGGCGTTCTTTCGTGCCGCGGCCGAAGCGGTAGCCTTTCACTTGCTTCAATATGTTTCGGCGCGTCTTAAGCGCATTTACTCCTTTCTTGACTCGGGTCATGTTGGTATTTTATTGAGATTATTAAATTGAACTGTTGTTTAAAAACCTAGACTTCGCCTTGTTTTTCATAACCATTTTCAAAGTCCGGTTGCGCGCCATCTGGCTGCGGCTTCCTTCTTTGGAATTGAAGTGATTTTGGCCGGCTTTGCGCATGACTAAAGTGCCGTTTTTGGTCACTTTTATGCGTTTGGTGAAGGATTTATTGGTTTTCATAACGTGGGTACAATACTCGCATATCAGGGCGAAATAGTCAATCTTCACAGCTATTTTTTCTCAATAGTCACCGTCAGGCCTTTTAGACCCTTTTTCGGCGGATCAGAAATTTTATATTCTTCGGTTATGAGGTGGAGAATGCGTTCCATGCGTTCTTTGAGAAAGTTAAAGTCCATGTATTTCGAACGGCCAATCAAGAACAAGTCAATTTTAATTCGGTGACCTTCTTTGAGCCACGCGGAAGCTTTCTTGGCTTTGAGGTCCAAGTCGTGCTCGCCGGTGCCGATTTTCACCTGAACGGTTTTGGTTTCGGTCACTTTAGACTTGGCTTTTGAGGCGCGCAATTTTTTGCTCTCAATATACTGAAACTTGCCATAGTCCATGAGTTTCGCGATGGGTGGCACCGCGTTCGGCGAGATTTCGATGAGATCCGTGCCAGCTTCTTGCGCTTTTTTGAGAGCTTCGCCGGTGCTCATGACGCCGAGATTTTCGCCGTCTTGGCTGATGACTCGCAGCTCTTTCGCTTGAATCTGGTGGTTTATTCGGATGCGTTGATTATTCAGGGTGGTTTTGGCTAGGGCTGATACTTCGATACAATAGCACGTTTTACTTTTTCTGGCAAAGAGGCTAGAATATGGCGAGTTATGGTAATCATCATTGCTTTGGGCGCTTTTCTAGCCACGCTTTGCGGTGGTTTTTTTGCGCTGAAATTTAAAGATCAATTGCATCTCATTCTGGGCTTCAGTGCCGGCGCGGTTATCGGCGTCGCGTTTTTTGATTTGATGCCGGAAGCCATTGGGCTCGGCAGCAAGTTCTATTCCGTCGGCGTTATCCCGATTTTCGTCGCAATCGGTTTTTTTGTCTATCTCGTGTTAGACCGAGCGATGCTTTTTCATTCTCATACCGAAGAACATTCCCATAAAGAAATTAATAGAAAGGGTAGGGGTTTGCTTGGCGCGGCCAGCCTTTCGGTTCACAGTTTTCTTGATGGTGTGGCAATCGGCTTAGCTTTCCAAGTTTCGTCCGCCATCGGCTTGGTAGTGGCAGTGGCGGTGCTTGTTCATGATTTTTCCGACGGCATAAATACGGTAAATTTGATTCTAAAAAACGATGGTGGCGACGATCGCGCTTTTAGTTGGCTGCTTGTGGATGCGCTCGCGCCGGTTCTTGGCGCGAGTTCAACGCTCCTGTTTACGCTCCCAGAAAGTTCATTGAGCTTAATCCTGGCCTTGTTTTCTGGTTTTTTCTTGTACATTGGTGCGAGCGATCTTTTGCCAGAAAGTCATCACGCCCACCCGAAAATGCTCACGACCATGATGACGCTTTTAGGTGCGGCGGTTTTGTACGTGGCCATTTATTTTGCCAGCTTGTAATTTAAATTTGAAATTTTAGCCAACAAAAAACTCGCAACCGGATGGAAGCGAGTTTTTTGTAGAACGAGTTATTATGCTCGCTGAACGTTTACGGCGTTTGGTCCTTTTGGAGATTGCTCTACATCAAAAGAAACTACGTCTCCTTCATGGAGCTCGTCAAACTTTACACCGACAAGAGCGTTGCTGTGAAAGAACAAGTCCTTTCCCATGCCGTCTCCAGCGATGAAACCGAAACCTTTGTCAGTAACCTTTTTAATGGTACCTTTCATGAGGTTGATTTTATGATTAAAAGTACAGTGAAAGTATGTTTAAGAAATTCGACGATTTCGAACTACTACGCTAGTACGAAAGCCATGATAGCATGCCTCGTTTTATTTGTCAACTAGTTTTCGCTTTCTTCGCTTTCGTCTTCAACTACCTCATCTGCACTGTCTTCTTCGTAAATGTACTGGCCTTTCCGGCTTTTATCAGCGCATTCCAAGAGCTGACGCGCCAAGACTCTGGCGATTTTCGTGTCGATAATCGGAATGAAGAATTTCTTCGTGCGAATTTCATGCGCTTCCATGCTTTTGTCGGCGGCGGTCACCACATCAAGCTGCGCGATGCCGAGCAGACGAAAATGGTATGGGCGCAAAATGTGCACGTTGCTGATTTGCGCGTAGGGAATCGTCGTTTCTCGAATGAAAAATAACCCTTTATGCAAATGCACGGCGTATTCGTCCAAAATAAATTTGTAGTATCGGTAATGCACGCTGGCGCGCAAGTAGGCGACAAAAAGCACAGAAATGCCTACCAAAAGAATCCATTCCGAAAGCATGCTGACTGTGGTGTACCAATCGGCGTGTTGATTCAGAAAACTTTCCGTAAAGTCGCGCAGATTGCCGAAATATATTGCCCAAGATAAATATAAAAAGCCTAAGCCAATAAGAATCATGAGCCAGTTGTGCGCGATAAGCGTGTAAAGAAAAGTTTTCGTCCCGCGCTTATGCTTTTTTTCAAATGCCAGCATTGAGACTATTGTACCTCTAAAAGGTTGTTTGGTGGAGGTTGTCGCAAGTAAGAACCGAAATCCTACAGCTGGAGAATGTTCAAAAATACAATCTAAATGGGTAGGTGATGCCAAGGTATTGAACCTATACGGAGCTATTGACAAATCTTTGTTTGAGAGGTAATATCGCGGTAGAAGTTACAGAAGGGTTTTCCTTCTGGCTTTATGTTCTCTAACCAAGGAGGTTGTCATGAAATATGGCACCTACTATGGCGGCGGTGGTAGCAGTGATCCCGACCCGGATCCTGATGATGATGGTTCGCCTCCGGACAACGAGGGTCCTGGTGACGGTGACACAGATGGCGGTGCTTCTGGCTGAATTCGACCGTGTCGATGTCATCCTTACAAACCTTTATCCTACAACGAATGTTGGATAGAGGTTTTTATATTGCTGGTTTTTTATCAAAACCATACATAGCTAAAAGAATCTGGTTTTTATTAAAATACTTTTTTGCCACTGAAGAAATGTCAGATACATCGACGGACTCAATTTCGTTTATATAATCGGTGATGAGTTTAGGTTTGTTGGTATTGAAAAGCAATTCCTTATCATGAACTTGAACCCATGATTGACTTGTTTGCATCTTGATATATTGAGATTTAATTAGCTTAGATTTTGACGATTCAAGTTCAGAAGAATTTATGGGTTCATTTTTTATTTTTTCAAATTCACCAATGATTATTTCTATAACTTTTTCGATGTTAGTTTCAGAGCAAGATGTTGAAACAGTAAGTGTTCCCGTATCTGGAAGATAATTATTTGAACATGAAACGTCGTATATGAGACCGTTTTTGTATCTTAATTCATTCACAAGTCTCGATGATCTTCCGTTCCCCATGATCGAAGCAATTATTTCAAGAACAGCTGAATCTTTATCCTTAGAAGAACAGGTTCTGAAACCTATGGTTATATAATTTTGCTTATTGTCATTAAAATTTTCGGCTAATATTTTTGTATCGTATGTGGATGGTAATAATGGTAACTCATCTAGTATACCGTTAACCTTTTCATAAGGTAAGTATTCATTTAAATATGATTCGGCTTCGTTTGGGTCTATATCACCACTCATTATTATGCACATTCTTTCGGGTCTTATAAATTTATCCTTAAAATCCAAAAGATCTTTCTTTGTTATTTTTGAAACTGATATTTTATCTCCAACAACAGAGTGTGCTGACGTTGTTTTTTGAAAAAATAATTCTCGGTACATATCCCACAGATGTACCTGAGGATTTTGTCTCCTTTTTTCTATCTCGGTTAAAATTGCTGATCTTTCTAATTCTATAGTAGTTTGTTCGAATAATGGGTAAAAAAGTGATTCCTTAAGTGCTTCCAACCCAATTTTTAAATCATCTTTTTTTGGAATAATTAAATCTAACTTTATAGAATAATTATCTGTAGATGCGCCGATAGATCCACCTGTGGACTCAACGTAAGCAGAGAGTTTGTTTTTTGTTGGAAACTTTCTACTTCCAGACACTAGCATATGTTCAAGGAAGTGAGCTGTTCCTGGTATTTCATCAAAACGAGAACCGGCAAAAAATATAACTCGAATAGATATAGGCATTCCTGTCCTTTTGAAAAGGAAAGCTGAAATATTATTATACAGTTTTAATCTAGAAAAAGTTACGCCAAACTGATCAAGGTTACTCATATTGACACATTATCATATATATTATAATTTACATATAGTATCATTTTGTTTCTTTCACAACAAGAACAGGAGTATTTGAATGGAAACTCTTTCTTCGTCACGGCTAAAGCTTCGGCCTATAAGTGAAGCTGATAAACCTCTTTTGTACAGGTGGCGCAACGATCATGATTACCTCAAGATGGTTTCTCCAAAACGGATGGTGGTTAATTATGATCAATTCCTCAACGAACAGAAGAGGGCGTTTGAAGGTGATCGGCACATGCAGTTCATGATTGAAAGGCAAAATGTTGAGTCTGGGCCTGTGGGTACAATCTATACTTTCAGTTTCAACTTAACAGACGGTTTTGTATTCATGAACACTTTCGTGGATTCTCCTTTCAGAAAAATGGGTTATGGACCAGAGGCAAGCATCATCCTTACGTGCTATCTTTTTGATTTTTTCCCGCTCTCTACAAGATTTACTACGAAGCGTTCGGCTACAACGACCCATCGTTGTCGATGATGAGAACTGCTGGTCTAAAAGAGGAGGGTGTGTTTAAAGGTCATCGTTTCTTTGGGGGAGAAAGGCATGACGTTGTCCGTTTTGCGGCGTATCGAGATTCTCTTGATAGAATTCGTGCGTTAGATAAGCGGTTTCGAGAAAGGAAAACCAAATCTAACCAATGAGGGGCAACTGCTCCTCATTTTTTTGTTCTAATAAATGAAGTTAGAACTCCTGAAAATGACCAAGTAAAAAGCCGTTTGTGGACGGCTTTTTGCTTTACTGGTGGAGATGCGCGGAATTGAACCGCGGTGCAAGAGAAAATTTTAGATGAATCTACAAAGCTTAGAATGTCTCTCCTGTTTATTAAACAGATTTAAATGAAATGGGTATGGGACGAACAGAATCCCAAATCACCGAGCACTTTTGTTTCGAAAGCGAATCAGTGCCGTTTCGCAATCTAGTCCGACGATATTACACTCAGACGCGCGAGTCGGGCGAGCGCGCGAAGAATGTCGTCTAGGTCCGGCTTACGCTGGAACGTAGGCGAACGCAAAGTCCTTCATTCCGAAGAATGGAGAAACTTTAGCGCGTGCAGTTTTGGTTGCACTTAAGTTTCCATCAGATTTAGGAGTTAATGGTGCTCCGCTTTGCACAGCTAAAAGATGAACTCCTGTCTAGGCCGATCATCCCCGTATTAAAATTTCAACGATCACGATACGTCCGGCTCAAGTCTCGTTCAACATCACGCTTCTTAATTGTCTCGCGCTTGTCAAACTTTCTCTTGCCGCGCACCGATGCAATCTCAACTTTGATTTTGCGCTTTGAATTATACACTGAAATTGGCACAATTGTCAATCCTTTTTCGATGTTGGCGAGCTGTTCGATTTCTTTTTTAGTCAGAAGGAGTTTTCTTGGCCGCATTGGGTCGTAATCTTTCGGCGTATTGTTCGGCTGATATGGCGGAATAGTCATACCGGTGACGAACGCTTCGCCACCGCGCACGGTCACAAAGGCGCCATCGATGGCGCCTTGGCCGTGTCTGACCGCTTTCACTTCGTGACCGAGCAATTCTATGCCAGCGGTAAAACGCTCCAAGATTTCGTAGTTGAAAGAAACTTTACGATTTTGAATTAACGCGCTCATATAGCCATGATAGCAAATGTGAGAAAATAATGTATAATAACGTCCTATGGAATCTGGAAAAAGTCCAAAAAAGAAGCGCTCCGGAGCGAATACGCCGCAGCCGTCTGGCGGCAGCCAGTTTGTGAAAAATTTCCTGATGGGCGTGTTCATTTTGCTCATGGTAGTTTTTCTCTACTCGCTCGTTGTTCAAAATAGGACGAAGATTGAAGATATTTCCATTTCGCAACTCGCGGGCGATATCTCTGCGGGTAAGGTGACGCAAGTGCTGGTTTCCGGCGACGATTTGGAAGTGCATTATGACAATGACAATAAGCTGATTAAAAAATCAAAGAAAGAAGAAGGCACGCCGCTCACGCAGACTTTGGTGAACTACGGCGTGAAGCCAGAGGTTTTTGACAAGGTCACTATCACGGTTGAAAATCCAAGCAGCTTCACGTACATCGTGGATAATATTTTGCCGTACTTCATTCCGCTTCTCATGGTCATCATTATTGCGTGGTTCATTACGCGTCAAGTGCGTGGCGCGGGCATGCAGGCTTTCACCTTCGGCCAATCCAAAGCACGACTCATTCCGGCTGACGATAAAAAGCAGCGCGTGACTTTCAAAGATGTGGCTGGCGCGAAAGAAGCGAAAGAAGAGCTGGTGGAAATTGTGGACTTCTTGAAAAATCCGAGAAAATTTTTAGACATTGGCGCAAGAATTCCAAAAGGCATTTTACTCATGGGCGCGCCCGGCACCGGCAAAACTTTACTCGCGCGCGCGGTCGCCGGCGAAGCACAAGTGGCGTTCTTTTCCATTTCCGGTTCGGAATTCGTGGAAATGTTCGTGGGCGTTGGCGCATCTCGCGTCCGGGATTTGTTCAAGCTCGCCAAGCAAGCAGCGCCGGCCATTATTTTCGTTGATGAAATTGATGCGGTTGGCCGCGTGCGTGGCGGCGGCGTCGGTGGCGGCAACGACGAGCGCGAACAAACTTTAAATCAAATTCTTGTGGAAATGGACGGCTTCGAGCCAAACGAAAAAGTGATTGTCATGGCGGCGACGAACCGACCAGACGTTTTGGATCCGGCGCTTCTTCGTCCGGGCCGTTTTGACCGACGCGTAACGATTGATCCGCCAGACCGACACGACCGCTTGGAAATTTTAAAAATTCACGCTCGGCAAAAGCCTTTTGCTGAAGATGTGAATTTGGAAGTGATTGCCGAACGCACGCCAGGCTTTTCGGGCGCCGATTTGTATTCGCTCATGAATGAAAGCGCAATTCTCGCCGCGCGCGAAAACCGCACGAAAATTTCCCAATACGATTTGATTCGTTCCATCGAAAAGGTCATGCTCGGACCGGAACGCAAGAGTCACATTCTGAATACTAAAGAAAAAGAAATCACTGCGTACCATGAAGCCGGTCACGCGCTCGTGGCTTCCGTGCTTCAGTATGCCGATCCGGTGCACAAAATTTCCATCATTTCTCGCGGTCGCGCGGCGGGCTACACTTTGAAACTGCCGGTGGAAGACAGAAAGCTTCAATCCAGAAAAGAATTTTTGGATGACATTGCGGTTTCGCTCGGCGGCTACGTGACGGAAAAATTGGTCTTCAATGACTTGACGACCGGCCCTTCAAACGATTTGCAGGTGTCCACCGCGCTCGCGCGCGACATGGTTACCCGCTTCGGCATGTCCGAAAAAATGGGACCGGTGGCGCTCGAAGGCGAAGGTGGCCGCGCGCTTTTCGGTCGCGGCGTTGGCGATAATGAATATTCCGAAAAAGTATCTGGCGAAATTGACGGGGAAGTTTCGCGTATTATGTCTGAAGCGCACGCCAAAGCGGAAGATATAATTGGCAAACACCGAGCGCTCCTCGACATTATTTCCAAGCGCTTAATTGAAACAGAAACTATTGAAAGGGAAGAGTTTGAACAAATTCTCATCGCCAACGGCATCACACCAAAAAGAAAAAAAGATATCGAGCACCAAGCCTAAAGGTGCACGTGCTAGGATTCGAACCTAGGACCGGGCGTGTATAAGACGCCTGCTCTACCAACTGAGCTACACGTGCCTAACTTGGTCAATAGTATAGCAAAAAACTAATTATTCAAAACTGGCGCGTTGTCCATTCGGTTGCAAGACTGCGGGATAAGGCGTACACTGCCACCAGTTTTTTCAGGGGTTCTTTTCACACTTACACGAGGAGTAGAACAATGGTAGAGCAAAAACCAGTATCCGAAGTTGATGTCGAAGAACGATTCAATCTTCTTCTGGGTCAATACAAGAGCTATATTGAGCTCAGGCAGATTGATTTTAATCGAGAACTTTCTGATGCCTGGGAGTGTCTCTTCAAGGAGCGTTTGGCTGGCAGGGTGTGGTGCCAGGAGTGTGGCAACTTAGGTCCAGCCGAAAGTTTTTCCCATGTAGTTTTCTTTGACGATACTAGTGTCTGCTGTGGTCATGGTAACCATTATGCAGCGTTGGGGCAGACTACAACTATTAGGTTGTGCAGAAGTTGTCGCGACTTGATCGCAAACAATCTTAAGGTCTCCAATCTCACAGAGGTTAGTGCTGATGCGTTTAGCCGGATGGAACATGATTGTCGTATTACAAAACGAGATCTGGGGATACATCGGGCTCGCAGGTTGTTGAAAATGCCGGATCACGTCATTGAAACTCAGCGTGTGCGGAACAGTTCGTACTGATTTTGAACCACCTCTTGGATTCAGGGGGTGGTTTTATTTATTCAAAATGAATCTCGTTTTGCGAGGCGAGGGTTTTTTGGAGGGCAGGATAATTGGCAAGGGTGGGATCTGAAGAGATCAGGGCGCGCGCTTCGGTGCGCGCGGCTTCCACCATTTTTAAATTTTTCAAGGCTTCCATGGCAAGGTCGGACAAGCCCCATTGTTTGCCGCCAGAAAGTTCGCCGGCGCCGCGCTGGAGCAAGTCAAACTCAGCGAGTTCAAAACCATTCTTCGCAGTTTTGAGGGCCTTGAGCCGTTCCATTGATTTGGTGGAAGTGCTTTCGGAAAAAACAAAACAGTAGGCTTGGTGGTTTGAGCGAATCACTCGGCCGCGCAGCTGGTGGAGTTGAGCGAGACCAAAACGCTCGGCACCTTCAATCACAATCACGGTGGCATTCGGCACGTTAACGCCAACTTCCACGAGCGAAGTGGCGACGAGAATTTGAAATTTGTTGGCGGCGAAATCGGCCATGATATCTTCTTTTTCTTGCGGTTTCATTTTGCCGTGCAGCACCGCCACGTCGAATTCCGGAAAAATTTCTTTTTGCAAACGCTTGGCTTCCTCTTTCACTGACTTGGCGTTGAGCGCTTGTTCTTTAGTTGGGTCGGGCTCGTCGATTCTCGGACAAATGATGAATGCTTGTCTGCCAGCTTGGATTTCCGCGCGGATTTTTTCGTAGGTTTCTGCACGCTTGGTCGGCGCTACAATTTCCGTAATGATTGGCTTTCGGCCTACCGGCATCTGGTCCAAAAGCGATAAATCCAAGTCGCCGTAAATAGTAAGCGCTAGTGTGCGAGGAATCGGCGTGGCGGTCATGGAAAGTAGGTGGGGAATTTGCTGGTCGCCTTGTTTGCGTGCGAGCTTTTGTCTTTGACCAACGCCGAAGCGGTGTTGCTCGTCAATAATTACGTAAGCAAGGTGTTTGAATTTTACCGATTTGGCGATGAGCGCGTGCGTGCCGAAGAGAATTGGAATTTCGCCGTTCGCCACCCATTTCAAAAGCTGGGTGCGAGAAATGTCCGTCCAGCCGCCGACATTGACTTTTGACGGAAATTTTTTGCAACCGCTACCGGTAATCAGGCCGACCGACAAGCCGGCGTGCCGGAAAAATTTTATAAAAGATTCAAAATGCTGGTTTGCGAGAATTTCGGTTGGTGCCATGTAAGCGGTTTGGAGTGTGCCAAAAGTTTGGCCGAGCGGCCGAGAAGTGCACACGGCAAAAGCGGTGGTCGCGGCCACGGCGGTTTTGCCGCTGCCAACGTCGCCTTCCAAAAGTCGCGACATCGGCCGGCCCGATTTCATGTCGCTCAAAATGTCGGCGATGGATTTTTTCTGGCTATCGGTCATCGCGAAATGGAAGCGCGCAGTAAACATTTCAATGTCAGCGTCGGATTTTTCAATCGCAAAAGCCGGATTATTCTGGAGCTCCAGCCGAGATTTTTGTTTTTGGAGCTGAATCAAAAATACTTCTTCAAAAGCAAAACGTTTGCGCGCCGCTTGTGCGTCGGCGATTTTTTTCGGCGTGTGAATCCAAACCAGCGCGGTTTTCAGGCTTGGCAGATTATATTTTTTCAAAATTTCTTCGGGAATCGGATCGGCAACTTCTTCCAAAACGCCCGCGCTGAAAATCTTCGCGAGTGCATGATAAAACCATTTTGACGTCACGCCCGAGCTTTCGGGATAAATTGGGAAGCTGGCGCCGGCTTCCGCCTCGCCGAAAAGATTGGTGCCAGCGACGAGCGGCGCTTTTTCAATTTGTTCGTATTCCGGATTGGAAAGATAAAGTCCGCGCTTGCCAGCTGTCACTTTGCCGGTAAATTTCGCCTGCGTGCCTTCGGCCAGCATTTTCGCAATGTATGGCTGGTGAAACCAAGTGGCGGCGAGCGTCCCAGAGCCGTCTTCAATAATCGCTTTCGCCATCGGAATTTTGCTCCGGAAACCTTTCGTCAGTTCCATTTTCCTAATCGTGCCGTAAATGGAAACGTTTTCGCCGGCCACCAAATCGCTGATATTTTTTATGGCTGAAGCGTCGCTGTAGCGATTTGGAAAATGGCGCAGCAAATCGCCGATGGTTTTTAAGCCAAGCTTTTTGAGTGCACCGCGCTGAATATCTAAAAGTCGAAAATGATTTTCGATGAGGTCATCCTGCCGCATGGCGCCATTATACACCGGCCGTTTGCGAAGCGAGCGGTGCGGAGTTTGGCAGCTGATTTTCGTCCGAATTTATCTTCCAAAGCCAAATGCCAGCGATGAGCACGAGCATGAAAATGATTATGGCAATAAAAGTTTTTTTCGGCATTTTTATTTTCTGTTCTTATTTACTCTGTAGTTTTTCCCGCAAAAATATCGGTCACGTCGGTCTCGCCGTCTTCTTTGGTTTTATGAACGACGCCGTCTCGGTGGTGAGGCGGCATGTAGAGCGTGTAAAGTTTCATGGCGGTTTTGCTGGTGTTTATGATGTTGTGCTTGGTTCCAGCCGGCACAACAATCACGCTGCCGTCAGCAATTTCTTTCGGCTCGCCATTTAAGACCGCTTTGCCAGAACCTTGTTCCACGCGCAAAAACTGGTCCACGTCGTGCACTTCTTCGCCAATTTCTTCTTTCGGTAAAAGCGACATCAAAACCAGCTGGCAATTTTTGTCCGTGTAAAGCACTCGCCGAAAATTTTCATTTTCTAGCGCCAATTTTTCAATGTTGGCAATGTAGCCGTGCATAAACCAATTGTATCACACAATAATTTCATTTTGAAAAGCGCTTTTTGTGTGATAAATTGGGGTTTCTGGAGACGTGGCTGAGTGGTCGAAAGCGCCTCACTGCTAACGAGGTAAGCCTTAACCGGCTTCATGGGTTCGAATCCCATCGTCTCCGCAAATAAAATTATATGAAAAAAATCTGGTTTAAAAAGAAAAGGTTTGGCTTAGGGTGGCGGCCGGTGACTTGGGAAGGGTGGGCAATCATTGTGGGATTTGTCGCGATTGAAGTTTGGAATTTCATGCGGATTGACGCAGTCTCGCATTCCAATAGCGACACACTTCGACCTTTCATCATCCAGACTTTTTTGCTCATGATTGTGCTGGTCGTTATTTGTTACAGCCGGAGCGAAAAATAATAATTTAAAAGAGAGCCAGTCTGGCTCTCTTGGTCTCAGGTTTCTTACCGATTTCGAAGCTTCTTGTCCAGCTCGCGGACGTTGGACAGGAAGATGTCCATGGCGAGTTTGCGAAGCTCGGGTGAACATTTCGCCTTGCCCCACTTTTGCCGCGGAGGTCTGATGAAAGTTTGCCACACCGGCGGCAGTCGGTTTGCGAGGTGCACCATTCCGCCTTGCTCGTCGTCGGCAATGTGAAGCACTTGGCCGACGCCGGAAGTGGCGAGCCGCGCCATGCACATTGGGCAGGATTCCACTGAAGTGTAGAGCGTGTAATTTCGCATACTGATAACATCTTCATGGAAGGCGTCTTCAAACTTGTTCATTGCCACCATTTCGGCATGCCGAGAACTCTGAAAGTGCGGATGAAAAACCTCGTTGTGGCCGCGTGCAACAGCCCTTCCAAACTGATCCACGATGACGCAGCCGATGCCGAAGTTGCCTTTGCTCACTGCCAGAAGCGCTCCATAAAGACAAGTAATGGCGTACTCGTCATCAGGGAATCTGGGATTAGGCACGTAACTTTCGAGCTGTTCACGCAGCTTACTGATCTTGTTCATGACGTTCCTCCGAGTAAAAGTGTGGGTTCAAATCTTGCCGAACATTAATATACTTTTGTTAGATTAGCAAATGATTTATGATAGAATAAAAGAAAGAAGTTTTACCAGCTAAAGAAATAATATGGATAAGTATTACATAGATGTTTTGAAGAATAAGTATATGGACTTTGACGGCCGAGCGAGCCGGAAAGATTATTGGATGTTCGTGCTTTTCAATTTAATTGCGAGCATTGTGGTGGGGATTGTGGGCAGCGTTGTCGGCTTGAATTTGCCGAATCATAACAACGTCTTAAGTTCGCTTTATGGCTTGGCGGTGCTTCTGCCGTCGCTGGCGATTGCGGTGCGGCGGCTTCACGACACCGGCCGGAGCGCTTGGAATTTATTGTGGAGCTTGCTGCCGATTATTGGTTGGATTGTTTTGTTCGTTTTCTACGTAATGGATAGCCAGCCAGGCGCAAATCAGTATGGCCCAAATCCAAAAGGGGTTTAGTTTTCATAACCTTTTAAAATAGAAATAGGAAAATATAAAAATAACGCTGACCCACCAAGGTCAGCGTTTGTTTGAGCGGGAGAATTGAATCAATGAACACCGCCGCAAAACGGACAACGTCTGTCGGTGGGGTGGTAGTCGCTGTCTTTTTCTTTCTCCTGTTTGGCGGGCGGCGTTGGTTCGGGCGGCGGTTCGGGTGTTGGTGTTCTGTGTATTCTGAAAGGCCACCAGTTCCCATCGTCACCAGATCGAGAATCAAACGGTATGTGGGGAACAAGACTACTCGGTACATTTTCTGAAGTGTCCGAAATTACGCTCACGATTTCTCCTTTGTTTGAGTCTTAGCGCATTATATTCAATGTGCAATCGTAAAAGCAAGCACACGTCTTGCATCGGATTTTAAGAGCGCGCGGCGCGCTTCGAGGATGGTGCTGCCGGTCGTCGTGACATCGTCAATTAAAATGATGTTGCGATTTTTGATGAGTTCCGGTTTGGCGACGACGAAACAGCCTTTGAGATTTTTTTCGCGCGCCGCGCGCGACAGCGAAGTCTGCGGCGCGGTGTGTCTGATTTTTTTCAGAGTTTTAATTTGCAATTCAAAAGCCGGCTGGATTTTTTGCAGTTCGCGCGCGAGCATTTCCGCTTGATTCCAGCCACGCTCTTTCATCCGTTCATGCGAAAGGGGAATGGGTATGATGATTGGGTTGGAAAAATCGGCGTACAGCGCTTCTTCAGAAACGGTTTCAATAAATTGGTCAGAGAGAAGCTCGGCAAAAAGTTTGGCGACGCGCCGATTGCCGCGATATTTGAGCAGCCAAAGCGCTTGGCGCACGAGCGGATCTCTATATTTGAACGCACTTAGAATGCCGGCCGGCGGTTTTTCAAGCGGCCGCGCGGCGATGGCGGCAAAATCTCCAGCTGATAAATTTTCAATTCTCTCAACGTTCGGCGGTTGGGGAAAAAGCCATCTCAAGAAATGTTTTAGCATACTTCAATCATACTCAGCCGAGTTAAAGGAATTATAAAATCCGAGCAATTGTGATATACTGGACTCTAAATCGCAGGGCATGGCAAATTTTTTCACAAACCTATTCAGCCATAGAGGCGCGGGCGTGATTGGAGTGGATATTGGCTCTTCTTCAATCAAAATCGTCCAGCTGGCGCGCAAATCGGGCCGCGCTGTTCTTCAAACTTACGGCGAACTTTCACTCGGGCCGTACGCTAGCACGGAAGTCGGTCGCTCCACCAATTTGCCGCCCGAAAAAATCGCCGAAGCGCTCAAAGACGTCATTCGCGAATCAAAAGCCACCGCCACGAGCGCCGGTCTTTCCATCCCTTTTGGCGCTAGTTTGATTACGGCCATTGAAATGCCGGCGCTTTCCGAGAAGCAATTTCCGCAAATGATTCCGCTCGAAGCGAGAAAATACGTGCCGGTGCCCATCAGCGAGGTGACGCTGGATTGGTGGGTGATTCCGAAAAACGTTTCTCGCAGTCCGCAATTTTCCGATCAAGAGAAAAAAGTCGGCGCGGCCGAAAAAATCGACGTGCTCTTGGTGGCGATTCACAACCAAATCCTCGCCAAGTATCAAACCATTATCAATCAAGCGAAACTCCAGACCAGCTTTTTCGAAATTGAAATTTTCAGCACGCTGCGCTCGGTGGCCGACCAAGAATTTGTCAGTCAGATGATCATTGACCTCGGCGCCGCTTCCACCAAAATGTACATTGTGGAACAGGGCGTGGTGCGCGCTTCACACGTGGTTAGTCGCGGCGCGCAGGATGTGACGCTGGCCATGTCGCGCGCGCTCAGCGTTTCTGTGCAAACTGCCGAAATCATGAAGCGCGACATCAACCAAGTGCCGGAAAATCGCAAAAATGAAATTGCTTCTATTATTTCTGTAACTTTAGATTATATTTTTTCCGAAGCACACCAAGTTATTTTGAATTATCAAAGAAAATACAACAAAGACGTGCCGAAAGTTTTCATGGTGGGCGGCGGCGCAATGCTCAAGGGCATTTTGCCCTACGCCGAAGAGCGTTTGCAGACCAGCGTGGCGCTCGGCGATCCGTTTGGCAAGACCGAAGCACCAGCTTTTCTGTCCGAAGTGCTAAAAACCACCGGTCCTGAATTCGCGGTGGCCGTAGGCGTGGCGCTGCGCAAGCTCGGCGAGCTCGGTTAACCTAAGAAAGGGGAAAAGTTCGTGTTGCTTTGAGTTTCTATGTGCTATCATTGTAGAAATGATGGAGAACAACGTACAACCTTCGTTCATTCCCAAAAAAGCTTTAAGCCAGACGCTCGCAAAACCCCAGCGTCCCACCAATTTGTTTTCTTTAGCCGCGAAATGGCTGTTCGCGCTGTCTTTCATACTGGCTGGCGCCGCTTTCGGTTTCAACTGGTACTTCAATAACCAGCTGGCCGCTAGGCGCGATACGCTGCAGCAGAAGCTGAGCAGTTTCGACAGCGCACTGGTCAACCAACTTTCCCGTTTTGATTCAAAAATTGAGTCGGCGAAAACGCTTTTGCAAAATCATCTCTCTTTGCCGCTGTTTTTCAGCGCGCTCGGCGATGCCACGCTCAAATCGGTTAGCCTCTCCAATTTCACCTTTACTAAAAATTCCGACCAGGATATTTCCGTGAGCATGAAAGGCACCGCAAAAAGCTATACATCCGTGGCTTTGCAGCAGCTGGAATTTTCCAAACCCGAACATCAAAAATACTTTAGGAATCCAACTTTTTCTGATCTCGCTTTAGACGCCAACGGCAACGTGGTGTTTAGCCTCTCGACGTCCGTCAATCCTCAGTATCTGATTTTGGGTGGCACTCAAGCTTCGGTCGCACCTGCGCCACTTGCCACGTCCACCAGCACGTCCACGCCAAATTAAATCATATGAAATCCTTCACCTCATTAATCCTCATCGCCATCTCACTCGGACTGTTTTTTATGTATACCAAGCCAACGTACAGCAGCATTACGACGGTTCGCCAAAGCATCACTCAATATGACGATGCAATCTCGCGCGCCCAAAACATGTCGGAAAAGCGCGACTCGCTCGTTAGTCAGCGCCAAAGCTTCAGCGAATCAGATGTGGATCGTTTGAATACATTCTTGCCCGACTCCATCGACAGCATTAAACTCATCATTGAAATCAACAACCTCGCTTCGCGTTACACCCAAAACGTCAAAAATATTAGAGTTTCCGACAATAGCTCTTCGTCGTCAAAAAATACTGCGCCCGTGTCAACAGCATCTGATACATCTGGTTTGTCATACCGGCCGGTTTCCGTGAGTTTTATTGTCTCACTTCCTTACGACCAATTCTTAAAATTTGTGGACGATCTTGAACACAACCTACGCCTCATGGACATTACCAGCCTGACATTCTCACAGTCGCCCAATTCGCCATATTACGATTATGCCGTTACGCTTTCAACTTATGTGTTAAAATAAATTTATGAACCGCAACCGCAAAGAAAAATCTAGTTTGGCGCCGGTCGCGATACTCTTGCTTATGGTGTTTGCGTTTCTGGCTTGGAAATATTTGGCGGATAATTCCGTGAGTGCTCAAACTCAACCCGATTCTCCGTTGGTTGTATCGCCTTCAAGCGATCCCAACAATCCTCTCAGTCCTCAAGATTTGTCATTGTTGGCCAAAATTGAATCCATAAATCTCGACAGTTCGCTTTTTAAGAATCCGGTTTTCATGAGTTTGCAGGATTGGACAGTAAAGCTTGGTCAAGAACCTGTTGGCAGACCAAATCCTTTTGCGCCGGTTGACGGCATGACTACCGCCCCCACCAAGCCAGCCGCGCCCGCCAGATAGTTAATCCAAAAAAATTCCTATGAAACTCCTTGAAGCTCTGGCTCGCAAACAGCTCATAGCGGAGAAAGAAATTTCCGCGATTGAAAAAGAAGTCCAAACGAGCGGCGAAAGCTTGGAAGCGGTGCTCCAAAAGCGCGGTTTGGCCGGCAAGGATATTTTGAAAATCAAGGGTGAAATCATGCAAGTGCCGATTCGCATTGTCGGCAATGACGACGTGTCTTATTCCGTTTTGGAATACATTCCAGAAGAATCGGCGGTGTATTACCGCTTCGTGCCTTTGGATGTGAAAGATAGTGTGCTGGAAGTTGGTCTCGTGGACCCCGACAACATTGAAGCTCGCGATGCGCTCAACTTCATTTCCTCGAAAATTAATATGCCGTACAAAATTTTCTTGATTTCTCAGGAAGATTTTGAAAAAGTTTTAGGCATTTACAAAGGTCTTTCTGCTGAAGTGACCAGCGCGCTTTCCGATATTGATATTCAGATGAAGGGCGAGAAAGGCGAGTCGGAATATAAAGACGATTTGGAACAGCAGATTGACAACGGTGGGAAAAAAGTTGAGACGAAAATCGTAGAAGATGCGCCGGTGACGAAAATTGTCGCTACCATTTTGCGTTATGCCACCGAAGGCAATGCTTCCGACATTCACATTGAGCCGTTGAGTGGCAATATTCGCGTTCGATTTCGCGTGGACGGCCTTTTGAACACTAGTCTTGTCTTGCCGTCAAAAGTGCTTTCATCGCTCACTGCCCGCATCAAGATTTTGTCCAACATGCGTTTGGATGAAAAGCGCAAACCACAAGACGGCCGTTTCTCCGCAAAAATCGACAATCGAAAAATCGATTTCCGCGTTTCCACTTTCCCAACTTATTACGGCGAGAAAATCGTGATGCGTATTTTGGATCAGGAAAAGGGCGTGAAAAAGTTGGAAGAAATCGGTTTTACGCCGAGAAATCTTGAGCTGGTCCGCGGCGTGGTCAAGCGGCCGTACGGTTTGGTGCTCATTTCCGGTCCGACCGGTTCCGGTAAATCCACGACGCTTTATTCGCTTTTAAATATTGTGGATCGTGAGCAGAAAAACGTTTTGTCTTTGGAAGATCCGATTGAATATAACATTGACGGCGTAAACCAATCGCAAGTCCGGCCGGAAATCGGCTACACTTTTGCGAACGGCTTGCGCACCACACTTCGTCAAGATCCAAACATCATAATGGTTGGCGAGATCCGCGATAAAGAAACGGCGCAGCTTGCCATTCAAGCATCGCTCACCGGCCACCTCGTGCTTTCTACCATCCACACCAACAACGCGGTCGGTGTTATTCCGCGTCTCATCGACATGGGCGTTGACCCTTACCTCATTGCGCCGACTCTCGTGCTCGCCATGGCCCAGCGTCTTTCACCGCTTTTACCGCCCGGCGGCGGCAAAGACGTTCCGCTCGAAGGCAGCATGCGGCTGTTTATAGAAAAACAGCTTCAGGATTTGCCGGAAAAATATCGGAAAGAAATTGTCATTCCCAACTCTGTGAAAGAAGTTATGCCAACCGACGATTGTCCGGCCGGCACGCGCGGTCGCGTGGCGGTTTTTGAAATGTTTGAAATGGATAGGGAAATTGAGCAGGTTATTCTCAAAAATCCGACCGAATTTGAAATCAATAAAGTTGTAAGAGGCAAAGGCATGTTGACCATGAAAGAAGATGCGATGCTCAAAGCGTTCCGCGGCGAAATTGCTTTTGAAGAAGTTAATAAGTTTTGAGGCGTGCTATAATTGCTAGCATATTATGGACAACATCAAGCAGAAAATTCTCATCGTTGACGACGACACCTTCCTGCTCAATATGTATTCTCTCAAATTTTCCAACGAAGGTTTTGAAGTGGTAACGTGCCAAAACACGCCCGACGCTTTGAAAAAACTGTCTGAGGGTTTTTCGCCGAGTCTTTTGCTTTTGGACGTGGTCATGCCGGGCATGGACGGCTTGGAGCTTTTGCAGGAAATCCGGAATAAAAATTTCGCACAAAATGCCACGGTGGTGATGCTCACCAACCAGAGCGACAGCGCCGACATTGAAAAAGCCAAAGCGCTCAAAGCCGACGGCTACATCGTGAAAGCCACCACCATTCCATCCGAAGTTATCAACGAAGTGAAGCGTATCCACGAAGCGGTAAAAAAATCATGAACAAAGATTATAAAAGTTTCGTAGACGAATTGGTTTCCATTGTCATCAAAGAAGGCGCATCCGATTTACACTTGTCCGAAAAACGCAATCCGATAATTCGCGTTTCTGGATTTCTGGTGCCGCTCCTTAAAATTGACCTGCTCACCAAAGAAGACATGAACGGCATTTTGGACTGCCTCATGGTGCCTGAGTTTAAGAAGCGCTTTTTGGAAAAAAAGGAAATAGATTTTTCTTACGCTCACGCCAAGTTTGACGTCCGGTTCAGAGGTAATTGTTTTTTTCACCAAGGCATGATTTCTATCGCTCTGCGTTTCATTCCGCGCCAAATCAAATCGCTCACCGACCTGAACTTGCCGCCGATTTTGGAAACCTTCACGCGCTATCGCCAAGGCTTTTTCCTCGTGGTCGGACCGGTCGGCCAAGGCAAGTCCACCACGCTCGCATCCATGATTGAGCTTATAAACAACGAGCGCTTAGAGCACATTCTTACCATTGAAGATCCGATTGAATATGAATATGTTTCCAAAAAATCCATCATTGATCAGCGGGAAGTGGGGATTGATACCGAAGATTTTCATTCCGCGCTCATTTCGATTTTCCGCGAAGACATCAACGTGGCTTTAATTGGCGAGATGCGCGGCCTCAATACAATTTCTACGGCTGTCACCGCCGCCGAAACTGGCCACCTCGTGCTTTCCACTTTGCACACCAACAACGCCGCTCAGACCATTGAGCGCATCATCGACTCCTTTCCGGCCGACCAGCAGTCGCAAATTCGCGTCCAGCTTGCGGGTTCGCTCACTGGTATTTTTTCTCAACGCCTCATTCCGCGCGTGTCCGGCGGCTTGATTCCGGCTTACGAATTGCTCATTAATAACAGCGCTGTGGCGAACCTCATCCGCGAGCGCCGCACGCACGAAATCAACACCGTCATCGAAACTGGTTCTCAGTTTGGCATGATTGACATGAATCGCTCGCTTGCCGAGCTCGTGCGTTCGGGTGACATCACCATTGAAAATGCTTACCACTATTCGCTCAATCCAAAAATTCTGGAAAAATTAATTTAACTAGTCCTCATGATTTTCAAATATCAAGCCATAGACAATACCGGAGTGATGCGCGAGGGCGAAATTGAAGCCATCAATGTGGACATTGCCATCAACTCGCTGCAGCGCCGTGGCCTCATCATTTCCAAAATTGATACGCCGAAAGAAGGCTCGGTTTTTGACCGGAACATTTCTTTTTTCAATCACATAAAAAACAAAGACGTCGTCATTCTTTCTCGGCAAATGGCCATTCTTTTTGCGGCGCAAGTTTCGGCGCTTCGCGTTTTTCGTTTGCTTGGCGCGGAGTCGGAAAATCCAATTTTCAGAGATGCACTTTCCGAAGTGGCGACCGATTTGCAAGCTGGCAGTTCCATTTCCAAAGCGCTGGAAAAACATCCGCAAATTTTCTCCAATTTTTATGTCAACATGGTGCGTTCCGGCGAAGAGTCGGGTAAGCTGGACGAAATTTTCAACTATCTCGCCGACTATCTTGATCGTAGCTATGAAGTCACTTCCAAAGCCAAGAACGCGCTAGTTTACCCAACTTTCATCATTGTCGTTTTCATGGCGGTTATGATTCTTATGTTTACGGTGGTCATCCCGAAAATCGCTTCCATCATCACCGATTCCGGCCAGCCAATCCCGATTTACACTCAAATTGTCATTGGCCTATCGAGTTTCTTTGTCAGTTACGGCTTGTTCCTGATTGTTGGTCTCATCATCGCTGGATTTTTCATTGTCCGATACATCCGCACCGAAGGCGGCCGGAATTGGTTTGATGATTTGAAAATCACCACGCCGTACGTCGGCAATCTTTTCCGCAAGCTCTACCTCGCACGCATCGCCGACAACATGAACACCATGCTCATCTCCGGGATTCCCATGATTAAAGCGTTGGAAGTGACGCAGTCGGTGGTCGGCAGCGCAGTTTACGAACGCATTTTAGGCAAAGCGGTGGAGTCGGTAAAAGGTGGTAGTTCGCTTTCCGATTCGCTTGTCCAGTTCCACGAAATTCCCAGTATCATGATTCAAATGATTAAAGTTGGAGAAGAAACCGGCGAGCTCGGCAACATTTTGAAAACGCTTTCCAAGTTTTATCAGCGCGAAGTTATCAACGCCGTGGACACGCTCGTCGGCCTCATTGAACCAGTCATGATTGTCCTTCTCGGTCTCGGCGTCGGCGTGCTTCTCGCCTCCGTTTTGATTCCAATTTACAACGTCGCGAACTCAATTTAATTCAGAACACCTCGGCCTCAGAAGGCCACTCCTCTTTGTCTAAAGAGGAGAACCGACTTGCTAATTTATTTCTACTCTTCCCCCCTCTTTAATCAAAGAGGGGGCTGGGGGTGTTCTGATTTCAAAGTTATCCACAATATTTCTTGCACGCAACGAGCCAAATGGAGATATAATAGGACGCATAGGCATATAGCGACTACCGCTTATGCGGTTAGGTCGATTGATATAAGTCAAAAAATTAATAGTTAATAATTTATAAAATAATGAAAAGACTAAATAAAGGTTTCACTCTCATCGAACTTCTCGTCGTCATCGCCATCATCGGCATCTTGTCAGCAGTGGTATTAGCAAGCTTGGGTACGGCTCGCTCAAAGGGTGCTGACGCAGCGACACAAGCCCAACTCGATGGCGCTCGTGCTCAAGGTGAGATTTATGCTGGAGCGAACAATAATTCTTACGGCGGCGTTTGTGCTGCTACAGCCGCAAACAATGGTTTTGCTGCTATTACAGCTGGCGCAGCTGCTTCTTCTGGTGGTACTGTTCAAGTTAGTTCAGCTAATCCACCAGCACTTGCTGGAGCGGCAGCAAAAGTTACTTGTCATGATACTGCAGCAGCAGCCACGAGTGCTTGGGTTTTGGAAGCTCCTCTAAAGAGTGTTTCAGGCTCGTTCTGGTGTGCTGATAGTTCTGGACAAAGCAAGCAAGAAGCCGCAGCCATGCTTGCTCCTGCCACAGCTTGTCTATAAGTTATAGCTGGATTCTTTTCTCAAGATTCTCTTGAAACAAAAACCACCTGAGGGTGGTTTTTGTTTTTGTGAGTGGATAACTCAATCTTTCTTTTATTTTTATAATATATAATGTATTCATTATGAAACTAGGAATTAATAAGCATAAAGGTTTTACATTGATTGAATTACTAGTCGTAATTGCAATCATTGGTATCTTGTCGGCAGTTGTGCTGGCTTCACTCGGTACAGCTCGCAATAAGGGTTCTGACGCTGCAACCCAAGCTCAACTTTCTGGCGCACGAGCACAGGGGGAAATTTATGCCGGAGCAAACAGCAACTCTTACGGTGGTGTTTGCGCGGCAGCAGTAACTTCTGGTGGTTTTGGTGGAGTTGCCGGACCGGGTATAATGAAAGGAGTTTTGAATTCTTCAGCAGTTTCCGCTAGTCAAATAAGTTCTGCAAATCCTCCAGCGTTGGCGGGTGACGCAACCCATGTTACTTGCCACGATACAGCTGGTGCGCCAGTGACTGCATGGGTTATGGAGGCGCCGCTTAAAAATGGTGGGTGGTGGTGTGTTGATAGTAAAGGACAGAGTAAACAAGAGGGTGTAGCAATACTTGCCGCGGCCACAGCTTGTCTATAATAATTTAATATATAATAAATAATGATGAGGATAAATAAAAAAGGCTTCACCTTAATAGAATTGCTCGTTGTTATTGCTATTATTGGTATATTAGCTTCTGTAGTTTTGGCGTCATTGGGTAGTTCTCGTGCTGGAGCTAAAGATGCTAGTGCAAAAGCAAGCATGACAAGTTTGCGGTCTAATATGGAAAGTTATAATAGTGATAATTCTAGAAACTCATATCAAGACGCGTGCTCTGATCCAACTGTTATGAATTTACTTTCTGCTGTTCAGAATCAAACTGGTAATCCTCCGGTGTGTACGGTTTCTCCTGACTACGTGTCTTACACAGCCTATGATCTCTTGGGCGACGGTCAATATTTCTGTATTGATAGTACTAGTTTTTCTGGTGAAATTGGTACAACTTTGACAGCTGGTACCGACCCAGGCAACTACAACGACGGCGTACAGTGCGTCGTGCCAACTCCTTAAGTTTTTCAGAACACCCCGCCATAAGAATGGCACCCCTCTTCGTCTGAAGAGGGGAAAAGAACTTGCGCGCAAGTATCTCCTCTTTAGACAAAGAGGAGTGGCGAGTCGGCGAGCCGAGGTGCTATGATTTGTGAGTAAGTTGATATGTTATAATATCCTCATGACTTTAAAATCCAAAAACGGGTTCACGTTGATTGAGCTCATGGTGGTAATTGCAATTATTGGGATTCTTTCCGGCATTGTCTTGGCCAACTTAGGGACGGCGAAAGCGCGCTCGCGCGATCAGAAAAGAATTTCCGATATTTCAAACATTCAGCTCGCGCTCGCGGCCTATCTCAACCGATGTGGCAATTATCCAACTGGCGCTGGCGATGCCTTAACTGGCGACGCAAACTCAGGCTACGGTTGCCCAAATACTGCAAGCTCACCGGGCACTTATGCTGACATGGCTGATAAATTAACAAAGTTTGGTTTTTTGCCGTCAACACTAACTGATCCGCTTAACTCTGCAAATTATGTTTACGGCTATTCTTCAGCAGATGGCTCTTCATACTGTTTGGGTGCAAACTTGGAAAGTCAAAATGCCAATGTGGATTTGACCAACACTTGCGCGATTACCAACTGGACGGCGAATTCCGGCTTGAATCCTGCCGGCTACACTTACCGAGTTTCAAAACCATAATGTTTCTCATTGCCATTTTTGTTTTCTGTCTGGGTTTGATCATCGGCAGTTTTCTAAATGTGGTGATTTTCCGCTACAACACCGGCCGCGGCGTAGTTACCGGCCGCTCAGCATGCATGACTTGCGGCAAGCCTTTAGTTTGGTATGAACTGGTGCCACTCTTGAGCTTCGTTTTGCAAAAAGGCATGTGTCGGCATTGCCGAGCGAAACTTTCTTGGCAATATCCTTTAGTGGAACTTTCTACTAGTTTGGTTTTTGTTGCGCTGTTTTTCCACTTTTCAAGCTTGATCCAAACTTTGACGCCAGTTTTGCTTCTTGAAGCAGTGCTCGCGGTGGTGGCTTGGTGTTTGCTTATTGTAATTGGCGTTTATGATTTGCGCCACAAAATCATTCCCAACGGCGCAGTCTATACTTTCGCGGTCCTTGGTTTAATCAGAGTTCTAATTTTCGTACCGGTTCAGCCGCTCAATATTTTTATTTTTACTCTGCTCGCCGGTCCGATTTTATTCTTGCCGTTCTATCTTTTGTGGCTGGTTTCCGACGGCCGCTGGCTCGGTCTCGGCGACGGCAAGCTCGCGCTCGGCATCGGCTGGATGCTCGGCCTCGGCCTTGGCGTTTCGGCGGTGTTCATGGCTTTTTGGATTGGCGCGCTCGTAAGTATCTTCCTCTTGGCTTTCGGTCAATTGAAACGCAAAGGTTTAAAGCTTACAATGAAGAGCGAGATTCCGTTCGCGCCGTATCTCATCCTCGGTTTCGCCCTCGCGTATTTTTTCGCTTTTGATGTGGCCAGCCTTCACAGTGTTTTTGGAATTTAATTGCCTAGCATGATTTCGCTAAATCATATGAAGAAAAAATTTAATTTAGGTTTCACACTCATAGAACTCATAGTCGCCATCGCTATCATGGTGCTCATTCTTGCGGTGATTTTAGTCAACTACAAAAAATTTGACAGCGGCATTATCATGACCAACTTGGCGTACGACATAGCGCTTTCCATCCGCACTGCGCAAACATACGGCGTGAGCGTGAAAAGTTCCAAAACTTCAACCGGCAATTTTGAAACGCCTTACGGCATCCATTTCGATCTCGCTACGCCAACCACTTACTGGCTGTTCGTTGATAACAATGACAATCACGACAACACTTACGGGAATGGAATTTTCGACACGTCCATCAACGCCGAATCGTCGCTCGCCACCACATACAACCTGCGCGGCGCTTACTACATCAAAAGCTTGTGCTACGTTTTTGGTTCCGGAAATTGCACTGCTTGCAACAAACTAGACATCACTTTCCGGCGCCCGAATCCTGACGCCATTATGAGTGCCAACGACGGCACTGTTTCCGGCAGCAATATTTCCGCGGTGAAAATTGTCATTGGTTCCAAGCAAGATGTGAATGCTCAAAAAACCATCACGGTTCAGCAGACGGGCCAAATATCCGTGCAATAAATAAAATGAAAACGCAAAAGCAAAAAGGTTACTTTCTGGTGGAAATCATGGTGTCGCTCTCCATTTTTACTTTAGTTGCTGTTTCTACGACCGGCGCCTTGCTAGCTTTGATTGATGCGAACCTCAAAGCGCAAGGGCTCAAATCGGTGATGGACAACCTGAATGTGGCGGTGGAAAACATGTCGCGTGTCATCCGTGTCGGCACCAATTACAGCTGCTCGGTTCAATCAAGCGGGGATTGTGATCCGGCCGTCGGCGTTTCTTTTTCTTCCGCTGAAAATGCCAATCCTCTAACTCGTGATGTGACATATTATTTGAAAACCGATCCAACAAGCGGTAAGGGCGCAATTTATCGGACCCTAAATGGCGTGGACATGCCGATGACGGCGCCGGAAGTCAATATTACCGGCTTGCGCTTTCGACTTTTCGGCACTGGGACGGCGGATGGTCAGCCGAGAGTCTTCATTTCCGTCAGCGGTTCTGCGGGTTTGACCGTGTCGGCCCAATCCCGATTTGTTTTGCAGACCACCATTTCGCAGCGTTTACCTGACGCAAACTTATAACCATCAACATGAAAAAAGGCTTCACCCTTCTTGAAACATTAATCGCCATCGCCATCATGACCGTGGCGGTAGGCGCGGCTTTCGGTATGGCTCAAAAATCTTTTCAATTCACTTATCAAGTGAAGAATCAGGCCACGGCGTATTTTTTGGCGGCGGAAGGGCTTGAGCTCGTGCGCAATATGCGCGACAACACCGCGCTCACTAACAGCGCTTTGGATCCAAACGCTCAGACCGGCTGGCTCAGCAACTTTACTTCCTATCTTGGAAAAGGTTTTGATATTGATCCAATTAGTGAGGAAATTAGTGATTGCTCGGGCGGCAGCATCAACGGCTTATGCCAGCTCTATCAAGTTTTTGATTCCGGCAGCAGCATTTACACTTGGAAAAACGACAGCGGCAACAGTCCGGCATCCACTTTCTACCGATCCATCAACATTGCTTGCTTGCCGGCGGATTGCCAACCCAATGATTCGGGCGCGGAAGCGGTGGTGACTTCAACCGTGGTTTGGCCGGGCAACAGCGTGGTGTTGACCGAAACCTTAACCAATTGGCATTAAACTATGACTAAATCCAACAACAAAGGTTTTGCTCTACTTATTGGTGTCATGATTGCCGCCACGCTCATTTCCATTGCGTACAGCCTTTTTTCCATTACGCTGAAGCAAACTACGCTCGCGGTGGCTGGCAAAGATTCCCAAAAAGCGCTTTACGTGGCCGACACTGGTCTTGAATGCGCGCTCTATGCGGATCAGAAAGTGGAGTCAGCTTTTGTGGACGCCAGTGCATTGCCGGCAGTTTTGCAAGCGCCACAAAGCGTGCCAAGTTTTAACTGCAACAATGTGCCGCACACCACCATTACTACTTCAAATGGCACTGTTGATAGTTATTCTGCGATCGTTTCAAAATTTAACCTAAATGCTTTTAATGCTAGTGATCATTCCTGTGCTAGCATTACAATTTCAAAATATTTAAATAATGCGCATGAATTGAAAACAAGGATAGAGTCGCGCGGCTATAACACTTGCAACACGGCAGATCCGCAGCGTCTCGAACGTGGCCTTGAAGTCAACTACTAATTTAGGGTAGGCTGTAGCTATGACCGAGCAGATTTCCAAAGACATTCGTGAGCGGGTGAAGAAGCTTCGTGAAGCGATTGACTATCATCGCTATCTTTATCATGTCCTAGACAAGCCAGAGATTTCGGATGAAGCGCTGGACTCCTTAAAGAAAGAGCTTTTTGATATTGAGGCCAAGTTTCCGGCGCTCGTTACTCCGGATTCGCCGACTCAGAGAGTGGCAGGCGAACCCTTGAAAGAATTTGCCAAAGTGACGCATAAGGTGCCGCAGTGGTCTTTTAATGATGCGTTTTCAGAGCAGGACATAAAAGATTTTGATGGAAGGGTGAAAAAATTTTCCAAAGCTGAACCAAATTACACCTGCGAACTGAAGATTGATGGTTTGAAAATTGTTTTGGAATACGAAAAAGGTTTGCTCAAAACGGCGGCGACGCGCGGCAATGGCGAGGTGGGCGAGGATGTGACGGCGAATGTCCGGACGATTGAATCGGTGCCGCTGCGGCTCGCGCGACCGATTGACCTGATTGCTGAAGGGGAAGTCTGGCTCGCGAAAAGCCAGCTGGAAAAGCTCAACAAAGAACAGAAAAAGAAAGGCGAAGCGCCGTTTGCGAATCCTCGGAATGTCGCCGCCGGTTCGATTCGCCAGCTCGACCCGAGCATCGTGGCCGGCCGGCGACTCGATGTTTTCGTGTACGACGTGGCGCGCACGAGCGAAACCTTGCCGAAAACTCAGCATGAAGAATTGGAATATTTGAAAAATCTCGGCTTCAAGGTCAATCAGCATTTTGGATTTTGCCAAGACATAAACGAAGTGATTGCTTTTTGGAAAAAATGGGAAAAGAAAAAAAATTCTTTGGACTATCAAATTGACGGCGTGGTTGTAAAAGTAGATGCTCGCGCCCAGCAAGAAACGCTCGGCTACACCGGCAAAGCGCCGCGCTTCGGCATCGCTTTCAAATTTACGCCCGAGCAGGTGACGACGGTGGTTGAGGATATTCAATTGCAAATCGGGCGCACCGGCGTGCTCACACCTGTCGCGCACTTGCGGCCGGTTTTGGTTGCCGGCTCAACCGTTTCGCGCGCGACGCTTCACAACGAAGATGAAATCAAACGCTTGGACGTTCGCATTGGCGACACGGTGATTCTTCAAAAAGCGGGCGACGTGATTCCGGACATTGTTTCGGTTGTCAAAGAAATGCGCGCCGGCAAAGAAAAGCCGTATCAGTTTCCGGAATTTGTGGCCGAGTGCGGCGGCGACGGGCGCATCGAGCGCATTGCCGGTACCGCGGCGTGGCGCTGCGTGGATAAAAATTCTTTCATCCAGCAAAAGCGCCGGCTCTATCATTTTTGCTCAAAAATTGCTTTTGACATTGACGGCTTGGGTCCAAAAATCATTGACGCATTGCTCGAGCACGAACTCATTTCTTCTTCAGCCGATATTTTCACGCTCAAAAAATCTGAGCTACTGGAGTTGCCGCGTTTCGCCGAAAAATCCGTGGACAACTTGCTTGCTTCAATTGAAAAGGCGAGAAAAGTGCCGCTGGCGCGCTTCATTATTTCGCTTTCCATTCCGCACGTCGGCGAAGAAACCGCCTACTTGCTCGCCGAAAAATTCCGCACGATTGATGCGATCCAAAATGCGACTTTGGAAAACCTGATGGCCGTGGATGGCGTCGGCGACATTGTCGCTGCGGCGATCGTGGCGTGGTTTAAAGAAAAAAGTCATAAAGAATTGGTTAAGAGGTTGTTGAGGGAAGTGAAAATTCAGAACACCCCGGCCGCAGACGGCCACCCCTCTTTGTCTAAAGAGGGGAAACTTGCTGGTGCAACTTTCGTCCTCACCGGCACCCTCTCCTCCCTCTCGCGCGATGAAGCCAAAGCATTGATTCGCCAAGCTGGCGGTAAAGTTTCTAGTTCTGTCTCAAAAGAAACTGCCTATGTGGTCGCTGGTGAAAATCCCGGCTCAAAGCTCACCGACGCACAAAACCTCGGCGTCAAAGTACTTTTGGAAGAGGAGTTTTTGAAACTTGTAAAATAACCCTAAAAATAAGGGTTTGTTGAAGTCTGACCTCCACATGATTTGACATAATATTTATATATGATATAATGCAAATAGATACCTAAGTAATGTTGCTTAGGTTAAACCCAGAAATTGAAAGGAGCCTATAATGGCAAACCAATGGAACAGTGTGAACGATCCGACCGGTGGCAAGCGAGTGATCGATCAGATGGTCGCCAAGTACGCGCCGGGCGTACAACCCGATCCTGATGATATTGCGGCGATTAACGATTTTGCTTCACGGAAGGCGGCGGCTCAACAGCAGCAGACGACCAGCAGCAAAATCACCGTTGAGATGAAGGTCAAGCAGACCAAGGTTGGCGAGAAGGTCACCCTCACTGTTGAGGAAATGGACACTTACAACTTCTAAGCCGGTGCGAATCTGTTCGACATTCACCATCGCGCTGTCAAACTCGGTCTCAATGGTTTCGATGCGAATCATCTGGAACGTGAGGCTCGCAGTAGCGGTAGCCATCGGGCGTGGCTGCCGTCCACCACCTTCACCTTTGTCCGGGTCAAGTAAGTAGGCCAAAACACCCCCACGAAAATCCCACAGGATTTTCGTGGGGTTTTCGTTTATAAAAAAATAACTTATGTTATAGTACTCTTATGATTTCCCGAGAAGATATTAAAAAGTTGGCCAACTTGGCGAGAATAAAGCTTTCCGAAGAGGAGGAAGGCCGGTTTGCCAAGGAAATTGAGAGTATTTTGGGTTACGTCGCGCAGATTCAGAAGGTATCTGGAAAAGAAGATGTAAAGACGGCCGGCGCGGTGCGCAATGTTTTGCGGGAAGACAGCGAGCCGCATGAAGCGGGGATTTTCAGCGAAGATTTGATTGCCGAGGCGCCACAGAAAGATGGCGAGTATGTGAAAGTTAAAAAAATACTGTGATTGATTTGAAAACTCTTACAATCAAAAAAGCGCATGAGCACTTGGTAAAAGGCGATTTTTCGGCTGTGGAGCTCGCGCAGGCTTACAAAAAAGAAATTGAAAAACACAATCCGGAAATTAATGCCTACTTGGAAGTTTTTGCCGACATTGACACGCAAGCCAAGCTCGCCGATGCGAAAATCAAAGCGGGTAAAGCCGACATGCTGACCGGCATTCCGCTTGCGATTAAAGACAATATTTTAATCAAAGGCCGAGTTGCTTCGTCGGCGTCCAAGATGCTCGAAAATTACAAAGCGACTTATGACGCGACTGTGATTGCCAAACTGAAAAAATCCGAGCCGGTTTTCCTTGGGCGCACCAACATGGACGAATTTGCCATGGGCGGTTCAACCGAAAACTCGGCGTTTGGCGTGGTGAAAAATCCTTTTGATACGACGCGCGTTGCGGGCGGTTCTTCCGGCGGTTCGGCGGCGGCTGTTGCGATGGGTGGCGCGCTCGCAGCGCTTGGTTCCGACACTGGCGGTTCCATTCGTCAGCCGGCCAGCTTATGCGGTTTGGTTGGACTCAAGCCGACATACGGCGCAGTTTCGCGCTCGGGCTTAATGGCCATGGCTTCTTCTTTGGATCAAATCGGACCAATTACAAAGACAGTGGAGGATGCTGAGATAATTTTTAAGGCGATTAGGGTTTGGGACAGGATGGATTCGACCAGTAGCGAACACCTCGGCTCGAAGACTCGCCACTCCTCTTTGGAAAAAGAGGAGATGGGGGAGGGGAAAATGCGAATAGGGGTGCCATATGATTTCATGGCCAAAGGCGTGGATGAAGATGTGATGGCGAATTTCAAAGCGTCTTTGGAAAAACTCAAGCAGCTCGGCCATGAAATTGTGGATATTAAATTGCCAAACATTGATTACGCGCTCGCGGTTTACTACGTGCTCATGCCGGCGGAAGTGTCATCCAACCTCGCGCGTTTTGACGGCGTGAAATACGGCTTGCACAAAGACGGCAAGAATTTGCTGGACGATTATTTGGAAACGCGCCGCGCTGGTTTTGGGACCGAAGTCCGCCGTCGAATTATTCTTGGTACGTACGTGCTTTCCACCGGCTACTACGACGCGTACTACAACAAAGCCAACGTCGTCCGCAACTTACTTCGGCAGGATTTTGAAAATGCCTTCAAAAAAGTGGATTTGATTTTGACGCCGACCTCGCCAATTCCAGCTTTCAAAATCGGCGAAAAATCTTCAGACCCGCTCGCCATGTATCTCGCCGATATTTTCACGGTCTCAGCCAATATTACGAGCTTGCCGGCGATTTCCATTCCGTCTGGTTTTGCCAAAAGAGAAGGCAAAGCTTTACCGCTCGGCATTCAGTTCACGGCGCCGTCAGGCAGGGAAGACGCGCTGTTCACAATCGGTAAACAGTTTGAAGCGGCTTCGGGTATAATGTAAGCATGGCGGATAAAGCAGATAAAAAGGATAAGCCGAGTGAGGGTCATAATGAAAGAGTTGCAAGACTGCTCACGGAAATTTTTGCGCTAATTCTGTT
>CAYXSG010000001.1:0-73722 GCA_964467325.1 uncultured Candidatus Saccharibacteria bacterium | reverse complement strand
TGACTGATCAATAATTGAACTTGAACAACTTCTGGAAATGGAATCGGAGCCGGAAGTGATGACGACGGTGGCATTTTTCGTGCCGGTCGCCGTGTAGGAAGTGGAAGTGGAAATGGTTGTGCCGGAAAGTCCGCTATCGCCTGTCCAAGCGTAAGAGAAGGTGCCGTTGCCGCCAGTGGAAGTAGCAGTGTATGTGATAGTGTCGCCAACGTGCGCGGTGGTAGGATTGGCCAAACAGGAACCAATGAGTGTCGTAGGCGTAACCACTGCTGCATTTTGTTTATTTTTGAAGGTGACGAAAGTGCAAGCAGAACCCGCAGCGATAGACACATGACCACCAGTCAAAACTGGATCCGTACCAGTCTGCGTCCAGCCGTCCACCGGCGTTTCAACCACGGTGTGGTCGCCAACAGCCAAATTGGAAATCTGAACTGAGCCGGAAGTGTTGTTTGTATAAGACTGGCCACTGTCGAGTGTGAAGTTGAAAGCTGGCACTTGTGCCATCAGAGCGTCCGAGCTATCGCGCGCTTCTTTTTTAATTACCAGACAGCCTGTTGGCGTCACAACTACCGGAGTAGAGATCGCGACGGAACAAGAGCGAGAAATAGTTTGACCGTCGGAAGTAATATCTACCGTAGCGCTTTTCGTGCCAGTCGTTGCAAAAGATTTTTGCACGCTCTGGCTCGTGCCGGAAATGCCGTCATCACCGCCCCAATTGTAGGTGTAAGAATTGTTGCCGCCGGTTGCGCTTGCAGTGAAAGTAACATTGTCGCCCGTGTTAACTGCCGATGGATTGGCTGCACATGAACCATTTAAGGTTGGCGTGGCTTCAACAATTGAAGCAGAACAATTGGCCGTGGCCGTTTTGCCGCCTGAAGACACAATCACGGTAGCACTTTTCGTGCCGGCAGTTGTGTAGGAGGCGCTGGCCGAACTATTTGAACCGGACAAATTTTCATCGCCGCTCCAAGCGTAGGTGAATGAACCATTGCCACCGGAAGCACTCGCCGAATACGTAACTGTGTCGCCGATGTTGGCAGTGGAAGGATTGGCTGAACACGAAGCAATTATATCCGGAACCACAGCCGGCGCATTTTGTTTATTTTCAAAAGTAACATCTGCGCACTGATTGCCTGCAACTACCGAGACCGAGCCGTTGGTTGGCGTAGTGTTGGTATTGGTCCAACCGTCTTTCGTAGTTTCAGTCACAGTGTGAGTGCCGACACTTAAGCCAGAGACGGTGGCCAAGCCAGAGTTATCGTTGAAAAGTTCCGCGCCATTGTCCACTTTGAAACCGAAAGTTGGCACTGGCGTAATTGCAACGCCATTGGAATCAAGAGCACTTTTATGAATGGCGATGCAGCCAAGCGGCAGTGGTGGCGGAGGATTAACCGGAATGGAACAGCTGGCGCTAGTGGTGTAGTATCCCGTGCCGGAAGAATTGTGCGACGTAACTATAACACTGGCATTTTTTGTGCCTGGGGTGGAATATAATTTGGTAACGGTTTGATTTGTACCAGTCAGACCGTCCGTGCCAGACCAATCATACGTGGCATTGTAGACATACGCCTCGGAATTGCTAGTTGGGAAAGCAAACGTAACCTGCCAAGCCACAACAGTATTTTGGTCAACCGATGTTGGGTTGTTCAACACCGCGCAGGAAATGGAAAATGGCGGTGTTGGTGGCGGTGGCAGAATTTGCTCCACATCTCGGTTAATAATCGAACAATGTTTCGCATCGCCAGCCGCAATGGTCACGTGACCATCAGCCGCACAGTCGCCTGTCCAACCGTCAGCAACATAGCCCGGCAAATTATTTTCATGAACCGTGTAAGTGCCTGGAGTTAAAGTGTTGGCTTGGCCGAGGGGTACTTGGATGTTGCCGATGAAGAAAGAAAAGTCTGATGGTTGTTTGGTACCGCCGTGAGAATTGAAGACAGTTTTGTCTAGAGTGAGAGTGCCGGTGGATAGTGGTGGCGGAGGCGGAGGATTTTGACGAATGTCGTTGTTAGTTATTGAACAATTTTTATTTTGGCCCGCAACAATTGTGACATGACCGTCTGTAGTACAATCGCCCATCCAAGTGCCAGCCGTGTAGCCGGATAGATTGTCTTCGTGAACCGAGTAAGTGCCCGCAGAGAACGTTGTGGAAACGCCACTCGTTACCGAAGTGGTGCCAACATAAAGTCTGAAATCGGAAGGCTGTTTGGTACCGCCATTGTCATTAATTACAAATTTCGTAAGCGTCACCGTGCCCGTGGTCACGGTCGGCGCCACGTCTCGGTTAATAATCGAGCAGTGTTTTGCATCGCCAGCCGCAATGGTCACGTGACCATCAGCCGTGCAATCACCTGTCCAACCGTCAGCAACATAGCCCGGCAAATTATTTTCATGAACCGTGTAAGTGCCTGGAGTTAAAGTGTTGGCTTGGCCGAGGGGTACTTGGATGTTGCCGATGAAGAAAGAAAAGTCTGATGGTTGTTTGGTACCGCCGTGAGAATTGAAGACAGTTTTGTCTAGAACCAAAGTACCAGTTGAAACCGGTCTAGCGACCACGGAAACATTACAATTGGCCGTTGCCGTCATCGTGCCGGAAGTAACTTTAACCGTGGCATTTTTGACTCCTGTTGTGCTAAAAGAAGTCACCGTTGTGGAAGCAGTGGAACTAAAAGCGCCAATCCAAGAATATGTATACACACCAACACCGCCGGCAGCATTAGCTTTCCAAGTAACTGGATTGCTTGGAAAAACTGTGGCGGGCAATGCGCTGCAAGATGCCGTAAGTGGCGGAATGATTTCAAAAGAATCGTTAAACCGGTTGAGCACCACCAGCCGGCGGTCCGGCCGATCGTCATGAAGCACAATGGTGTGGTCAGCAACATCGGTCGTACCCAAATCGTAGAAATCATTTAGGGTTTTTACTCGGCTGTTGTATTCGTCGTTGTAAGTAGCGAGCGCCCATTTGTCCGCACCCGTGCCAGAAATTGTTTCGCGGCGGTAATAATAATCGCTAATCGGCAAAGTGTAAGTGGTGCATTGCGCATCGTTCGACAAGCCAACAATCCGTGTGTTCGGCGTAAAATCTGCCGTGCTGACCGAAACATTTTTAATGACTTTAACCGTGCCGTCGGAGTTATGAACCGTAATCGGCACATTAAAACTGGTATTCGGCACATTGGAATTATTGAAACTGTGAACGATGTCGTTGTCGTGATCAGTGAACATGAGACAAACTGTGAGCGTGCCATTGCCCGAAGCGTTCACAAAAGAAGCGCCAAACCAAGCGCTGGAAATCACGATCATCGTCAAGAAAATGAAAAATATTTTTACTTTAGTCATGGTTTTATAGTTTTCTAGAACTTATAAACTTGGCTTCAACGACATACCGCTCCTGCTTTTCGCCGAAGACATCACAGGTAGAAAGCGTCAGCATGTCTTTATTTTTTGAAAAATCCACTAGCTTTTCATCGCTATCAATCAAAGCCACGGAAGTGACCGAATAGGTGTATTCCGTGTCTGACGATTGCACGCTAATCGTGTCGCCAAGCGCCATCTGATTGAGATGATTGAACGCCTTGTATGCTTGATTGTTGACGATGCGAATGCCGGTGCTGTGGCCGAAGAGAAACATATTGCCGTGGCCAAGCGTGCCGGAGCCGGGATAGCGAACTGCGCCCGATAAAAGAGCTTCGTTCAAAATAGACGTGTCAGTCGAAGTTGGATTACTGACATAAGAATCTACGCCGATTTTAGAAATTATCACGCGTTTTGGCAATTGACCAATTACAGTTTTTGATGCTTTATTATTTACTGGCAAAACCTCGGCCGGCGCGGCCAGCATGGTGTAGGCCGGTGCGTCTGCCATTTTTAGCTCGCTCGGTACCAAGCCAACAAGGTAAAGTGCGGTAAAAGAACCAAAGGAAATCACCACCGTGTAAAAAGCCAGCAAATATTTGTATTTCCAAACGATGTCTAAAAATGCCATGAAGCAACACTTATATCACTTAATGGATAATAAGTCAAATTGACTTTAATAATTGGATGTTGTATCATTGTGCAAATGGAAAAACCGAACGAACCGCAAGATGTGCCAACTTGGGCGAAAGTGCTGACGCTCATTGGGCTTGTCGTCCTGCTCATAATTTGCATCATTTTGCCAGTCAAAGTGGTGCCGCAAACGCTTTCCCTGCTTTCGAGTACCATCTCATCGGTTTTCATTCCTCGAGAATTAACCAATCTTATCGAAACTACGCCAACCAGCTCCAGCACCGACATTTTCATTCAAGCGCCAACTAGCACAGAAACTATTGCGTCAAATCCAGAGCCGGTTGTGGAGCCAGCTCCAGCACCAGTTGTGTCAAAACCAAAACCGATAGCGCCGGTCGTTTCAAATCCTTATGGCTTGCCTGATCTTGAAGTGCGCATCATCGCCACCGGTTTTCTCAACGAAAATAATATTTTCATTCCTTCAGATACCATTTATTCCAACCAGCAAGCAGCCGTGAAATTCCAAATTGGAAACGTCGGCACGAACGACACAGGCGCTTGGGGATTTTCCGCGAACTTGCCTTCCGTTACGGATTCTTTCTACAATTCTCCGCTTCAGCAAAATCTCCGACCGGGCGACAGGATTGAATTCACCCTCGGTTTTCGCAACCCAACAAACACTCAAAATCACGTGGGCACCATCACCGCGAATCCCTCAAACACGATTTCCGAAAATTCAAAGGCCAACAACAGCGCAAACGTCTACTTCCCCATCCTGAACGCAACTTCTTTCTAGCTCAAATTTAAAAGCAATCTCACCAACCGGATTTCCGCAAAAGAAATGCTTGGGCCGAGTTTGTATTTCACCGGCGAAAGTTTAACTTCGCCGGTTTTTTTGTGAATGTCTTTCATTACTTCTTCTATTTTTTTAAAATGCGCTGGTGAAATATCGTGACGCAAGTAGGCAATATCCAAAGAAATGCCTTCTTCCAGCATTTTTTCAATGTGACTTAGAATCGTCTCAGTGTTCACTTCCCGCACTTTAGCCATTTGCGAAAGCGATTTGCGTTCGCGAATGAGTATGGCGGTTTTTTCATAAGTGGAAATTTTCTTTTCTTTGACGAGCGGCCGAATGCGCGCCAAGAATTTTTTCTGCTGTTCGGCAATCTCTCTTGTCTCAAGCGCAGCCAAATTGCCTTCCGCTTTTTTTGAAGCGGCGCGCAAATCGCCGTCAAATTCCAAAACTTCCGGATGCACCGCAAGCGCCATTTCGTTTATACCAAGAATTGTGAGACCGTCCAAAGTCCGCACGCGCGAAAGCGCCACGTAACCCATCCCAGGTTCAAATGACTTGGACAAATCCACTTCGACGGCGTCCAAACTCATACCCTGACTTTTATGCACCGTAATCGCCCAAGCCAAGCGTAATGGGTATTGAATAATTTCGGCTTTGACTTTCCCATCTTCCTCAATTTTCCATGACGCTTTTTCAATCGTGATGTTTCGGCCGGCGGCGTTTTGAATAATCAATTCTCGGCCGAAGCCACAGGAAACGACAATGCCGAGCGTGCCGTTCACATACATGCCCTCCGGATGATTTTTCACGCACATCACACGAGCACCTTTTTTCAAACGCAAAGTTTCCGGCGCGAGACAGGATTTTTTCAGCGCTTCCACCAAAATTTCTCGCCCGCGCGATTCCATTTGGTAGCTCGCTTCTTCAGCTTCCACTTTACCAAGCTCGTTTGAGTTCACCGAATCCACATCCACGTTGTGCGTAAAAAGCCGCGTCGGCTCCACATTCTTCAAAGTTTTTTTATTAAATCTTTCTTTCAAACTCTCACGCGCTTCGTCCGACACTTCGCCGCTCCGGATTTCGTTTAAAATGGAAAGGCATGCATCGTCTTTCTGGCGAAACTGCTCCGTCAAATAGCAAATTGTAAAACCGGCTTCGCGCCACGCTTTTGCTCGGTACACAAACTTAGCTTCCGGCTCGTCAGCGCGCGCGACCGGCGGCAGTTGGAAAAAGTCGCCGCAAAGCACGACTTGAATCCCGCCAAACGGCTCGTCATTGCGTTTCATCGTCCGCAAAATTTTGTCCACCAAATCCAACCGGAAATGATGAAGCATGGAAACTTCATCAATAATCAAAACCTTCACGCGCTCAAACCTTTTCCATAAATAAGATTTTTCTTCCAACGCTTCCAAGTCGTACGCCGACAAATCGGCCTTCACGCCCATGCCGCTCCACGAATGAATCGTCACGCCGCCCATGTGCGTCGCCGCAATTCCTGTGGACGCCGTCACGCCGATGTCCACGTCAAACTCCCGCAAATATTTTATGTACTGATTGATCAGATGTGTCTTGCCGCTGCCCGCCGCGCCGGTCACAAACACATTTTTCCCCATCTTCAAAATCTCCAGCGCTTGCTTTTGAGTCATATTCACCCAGTCTACCACGCCCAAACCAGCCAGACTGTTTACAAGGCTTTAGAAAGATTTTATCTAGAATTCAGAACACCTCGGCCTAAGAAGGCCACTCCTCTTTGTCTAAAGAGGAGAGAAGAACTTGCATAAGAGTTTGTTAGCAAGTCGGTATCTCCCCTTTAGATAAAGGGGAGTGGCGAGTCTGCGAGCCGCAGGGGTTCTGAGTTGGGGGTGATTTCGGATTTTTTATAAAACGATTCCCCCCAGAAAACTGGGGGGGATCTCCGGTGCCACCGTCGTGGCGAACGTGGTTATATCTTATACCTACTCAATTACAAAATCAAGTTGCTCTTTAGGGATACCAAGTGATAATCCATATTCAACCGCATCCTTCCAAGTAGATTTGTTATCATATTTGAACCCAAAAACTTTATTCTTAAAAACGGCGAAAACATCTTTATCTTTCCAAAAGTGCATATACCACTTACCCAATTTTATATATTTGGATATTTTCTTAATATCTTCTTTTGATACTTTTACAGTGTAAAGATGCCATCTATCTTGCGGGTTTTCGTTTTTTGATATTCTGAATCCAACAATTTCAACACCATTAAGTATTCTATTGTCTTCTAAACTTTCCTCTACTATTGTGCCTTTATATTCTCTTTCCATACGAATTAAATATCAATATTAGCCTTATTGGCGTTGGATTGAATGAAGGATTTTCGGGCGGGAACGTCGGTACCCATTAGGATATCAAAGACTTTGTCGGCGTCTTGCGCATCGGAAACAGTGACGCGCTTGAGGACGCGATGCTTCGGATCCATCGTGGTTTCCCAAAGCTCTTCGGAGTTCATTTCGCCCAAACCTTTGTAGCGCTGAACAGAAATTTTCGGAACTCTCTTAACAGCTTTTTCTGATGCTTCATCTTCGTCTTCCGCTTTTTCGTCGCCTTCATTCGGCTCCTGGTCTTCGCTGATTTCTTCCAAGGTGGGCGCGTCATCGCCGGCGAATTTGATTTTTTCTTTTTCGTCGTAGGCGTAGAAAATTTCTTTGCCTTTCTTAATTTTGAACAGCGGTGGCTGAGCGATGTAGATGTAACCGCCGTCGATGAGCGGCCGGAAAAATCGGTAAAGCAGCGTGAGAATGAGTGTACGAATGTGCGCACCGTCCACGTCGGCATCGGTGGCGATAATCACTTTATGGTAGCGAAGCTTGCTGATGTCAAAAGTGTCGCCAATGGCCGTGCCGAGCGCCACCACGAGATTTTTAATTTGTTCCGAGCCGAGCATTTTGTCCAAGCGCGCGCGTTCCACGTTGAGAATTTTACCGCGCAAAGGCAGGATGGCTTGGGTGCGGCGGTCGCGACCCATTTTTGCCGTGCCGCCGGCGGAATCTCCTTCCACAATGAACAGCTCAGATTCTTCTGCCGAGGTGCCGCTCGCGCAGTCGGCGAGTTTGCCCGGCAAAGTCATGCCTTCTAGCGCACCTTTTCGGAGCACAGAATCTTTCGCAGCTTTTGCAGCTTTGCGCGCTTTGAGCGCGAGCACCACTTTATTGATGATAGATTTTGCATCGTCGGGATTTTCTTCCAGAAATGCGTCAAAGGCTTCACCGAAAACCGTTTCCACCATGCCGCGCGCTTCCACCGTGCCGAGTTTGGCTTTTGTCTGACCTTCAAATTGAATTTCGCGAATTTTCACAGAAATCACGGCAGTCAAACCTTCCAAAACGTCTTCGCCGGTAAAATTGTCCTCCGATTCTTTAATCAAACCGTTCTTGCGGCCGTAAGCGTTGAGCGTGCGAGTGAGCGCGGTTTTGAAACCGGTGATGTGCGTGCCACCTTCGGAGTTGAAAATGTTGTTGGCGAAAGGCAGGATGCGCGCGGAAATGTCGTCCACGTACTGAAGCGCCACTTCCACCGATTCGTACTCATTGGTTTTCTTTTCAATGTAAAAAATATTTTTGTGAATCGGCTTCAAAACGCGATTGTAAAAAGCCACGAAGGAAAGCAGTCCGCCTTCGAAATAAAAAGACATGGATGGCACTTCGAGACCAAGCTCGCGAAGATAGAACACTGACGCCTCGTCAATTTTCCCAGCATAAGCGCGCGCGTCAATCACGCTGATGCGCAAACCTTTCACGAGGTAGGCTTGCTGGCGCATATGCGTAACAACTCGGTTGAAATCAAAACTAATTTCTTTGAAAATTTCCAAGTCGGGAATGAAAGAAGTGATCGTGCCGTGAAGTTTGGACGCGCCGAGTTTCTTAACCAAAGCTTTGCGCTTGCCACGCGCGTACTCTTGAAAATATTCGCCGCCGTCTCGGTGCACTCGAACACTTGTAAATTCGGAAAGCGCATTCACGACCGAAGCGCCGACGCCGTGCAAACCGCCGGACACCGCGTAGCCGTCGCCGCCAAACTTGCCACCGGCATGAAGGGTGGTCATGATGGTTTCCAGCGCGGAAACTTTCGTCTGCTTATGAATATCCACCGGAATGCCTCGGCCGTTGTCGACAACGCGCACCATATTTCCTGGCAAAAGAGCAATTTCAATGTCGTTCGCGTAGCCACCCATCGCTTCGTCGCGGGAGTTGTCAAAAATTTCGGTGATTAAATGATGCAAGCCGTCGGGACCCGTGGTGCCGATGTACATGCCTGGGCGCTTGCGCACCGGCTCCAAACCTTCCAGAACCTGAATATCCTCAGCACTGTAGCCATTTTTCTTCACTTTTTTTTCTTCAGTTTTTGCCATATGTGGGTCTTATTATATCAGAAAACTGCTCTATTTCCAAGTGAAATTTGCCTTATTTGAACCAGCTATCTTACCTGCCAGTTTGGCTGACTGTTTAAAGTGTCGGTGATTTTTTTCATTACAGCGTTGATTTCTTCGTCGGTTAGCGTGCGCTCAAAGGATTGGAAAACTAGGCGGAAAGCGTAGGAAGTTTTCTTGGCGCCGTCGGGAAAAGTTTTTTCAAAGACATCAAAAAGATCGTGGCGAACGAGAAGCGCGCCAGCTTCTTTGAGAATAATTTCCAAAACTTTTTTCTCGGAAACATCGGCAGGCACGAACACGGCAATGTCGCGAAGCGCAAAAGGATATTGCGAAAACGGTTTGTATGCAATAGGAGAAAATTCGGAGCGCACGTCCCAAATTTTCGGTTTGGGAAGTTTGTCTATCAAAGCTGTTAAATTAAACTCCACAATCGCGCCGGAGTCCGTGCTTTCCATCAAACCTTGCATTTCGACGCCGATTTTTGTTTGAATCTTTTTCACCAGATTTTCCAGCGCTTGCCAATTGGCCTCTTTAATTTTTCCAGCTTTCATTTTGGCGGAAGGTAAAGCGCAGTAGCCGAAGCTCAAGCTCAAATGCTCATACATATCTTTTTCAAACACATTGCCGATTTCAAAAATTTTGATTTCCGAAAGACCAAGGAGTGGCGCATTGCGCGCATTATCTTTGAGACTTTTCTCAATCCCCTCGCGCAAATTCGTCCGCAGAAAATTTTTGTCGGCCGCCAGCGGATTTTGGATTTCCACTTCACCCTGATCAGCCAAACTGTAAGTAAAAACTTCGCTGTAGCCCTCATCGGCGAGCCAATCTTTAATTTTTTCGGACCAGTACGCGACGACGTTTATTGGCATGACGTGCGCCGATTTTTTCGGCAAAACCGGCGCGATTTTGTCGTAGCCATAAATTCG
This sequence comes from uncultured Candidatus Saccharibacteria bacterium, assembly GCA_964467325.1. GTDB lineage: Bacteria > Patescibacteriota > Minisyncoccia > Phycocordibacterales > JAKAEA01 > JARIGY01. Next base: position 63,605 of record CAYXSG010000001.1, on the reverse strand, counting down.
TCCCACCTCTTCCGCCACATCTTCAACGGTTTTTATATCTTTCCGGTAATACGGCACGGCAATTTGGAGCTCTTGGCCTTTTTTCTCAAAAGTCATGTGGAGCCGCAAAATCATTTTTTCAAATTCTTCTTCGGTAAGATTGGCGCCGAGCAAAGCATTAATTTCTGAAACCGAACAAGAGACTTTCACTTCATGCGCTTTCTTCGGATAAAAATCTACAACGCCTTCAATTTTTGCTTCAGCACTTTCGTTTAGAATGATGTCCGTGGCGCGCATCAAGCCATCGACAGTGAGTTCAACCGGCACGCCATTTTCCGAACGTTTGGACGCGTCACTCTTAACGCCAAGCCTCGTGGCAGTTTTGCGAATGTAAGACGGATCAAAATTGGCGGCAAACATCACAATATTTTTCGTATTCAAGTCTATCTCGGCCAGTTTCCCGCCTTTCACACCAGCAATATCAAGCAATGCGTCTTTATTATTCGCATCGACAAAAACCAAAGTATCATCGTCGAGCGTGGCAGTTTTACCGCCCAAAAGCGCAATGGTTTGGCCTTGCTTGGCTTTTTTAAGTGCAATTTTCACTTGGCCATTTTGCTTCGCGAGCTTATCCAAATCAAAAGCGTGCAAGGGCTGGCCCATGTCGAGCATGACGTAGTTGGTTGCGTCCACAATGAGACTGATGGAACGCTCGCCGAGATTTTGGAGCACCGAAGAGAGCCACTTCGGCGACGCGCCGTTTTTAATATTTTCAATGACAATCGCGCTGTCGCGCAAGCATCGAGAGTCGCCAATTTGGAGTTCAAGAATTTTTGACGGCTTATCGAGCACGACCGGCAAAGCAATATTCCGACCGTCCATATGTTCGTCTAAAATGAAAGACAGCTCGCGCGCCACGCCGCGGTGAGACAGTGCGTAATGCGCGCGGTCCGGCAACACTTTTACGTCAAGAATCGTATCGCCATTTTTTTCTTCCATGCTTTCAATTTCAAAAGCGTGAAAAGTGAGCAGGTCGGCGACCTTCGCCGGCGGCGGCAATTTTTTCGTGAAATATCTTTGAAGAAGATTGTAAGAAACTTTCATTTTAATTTAAATTTAGAATTGATTGACCAAGCGCAAATCGCCAGAATAAAGATGTCTGATGTCGCTGATGCCGTGTTTGACCATCACCAGCCGATCAATACCAGCGCCGAATGCAAAACCGCGCCACTTTTTTGGATCAAGGCCGGCAGATTTTAGAACCACAGGGTTGACCAAGCCTGCGCCCATCACTTCCAGCCACTTGCCTCGGAAAAAAACATCCACCTCCACCGATGGCTCGGTGAAAGGAAAAAAGCTTGGCCGAAAACGAATTTCCACATCCGACCCGAAAAATTTCTTGAAGAAAAATTGGAGAGTGCCTTTGAGCTCAGCAAGCGAAACTTCCTTGTCAATCAAAAGTCCTTCAATCTGGTGAAACTGCGCTTCGTGTGTTGAGTCAGTTGCTTCATTCCGGAAAACTTTCCCTGGCACAATAATCCGAAATGGCGGCTTATGAGACTGCATATAACGAATCTGCACCGGCGAAGTTTGCGTGCGTAAAACTTTTCGTTCTCTGCTCTTAATCCAAAAAGTGTCCTGCATGTCGCGCGCCGGATGGTCGGCTGGAATATTGAGCGCGTCAAAATTGTAAAATTCGGTTTCCAGTTCCGGTCCGAGGGCAATGTCAAAACCGAGTTCGGCAAAAATCGTCCGGATTTCTCGGATAGCGCGCGTGATTGGATGTAAGTGGCCATTTTCTGGAGTCATGTAGGTTCATTATAAACAAAATGGAAATAATATAAAGGCAGAGCGAAATCTTGAATAATCGCCCAATTTGAGCTATACTCAAAGCCACATTCCGACCTTAATTATGGCCATATTTCAAGACATTGTCACGTACTTTTTTCTATTTGTCACGATGTACGTGGAGATTTTTATATTGACGATGCTCTATTCCCGCCAGCGAGAAATCAAGAAAGAAAAGCTGGAAACGTGCGCCAATTTGAAAAATTATCCGACCGTGACCATTATCGTTCCCTGCTACAACGAAGAAAAAACAGTCGGAAAAACTCTTGATTCGCTCATCAATTTGGATTATCCGAAAGACAAATTGAGCGTGATCGCTGTCAACGACGGCAGCAGCGACGCCACTTGGAACATCATCCAATCTTACGCAGCAAAATATCCATCCATCCAAGCAATCAATAAACCGAACGGTGGTAAGTTTACCGCGCTCAACGCCGCCATTGAAGCGAGCCAATCGGAATTCATTGGCTGTCTCGACGCTGATTCATTTGTTGACTCAATGACACTCAAAAAAATCATGAAGCGATTTGAAGAAGAACCGGAAACCATGGCGGTTACGCCGGCCATTCGGATTTTTAATCCGAGCTCGGTTGTCCAGCTGGTCCAACGCACCGAATATTACTTGGCGATTCTCGCGAAAAAAGTGCAATCGTTCCTCGGTGCCATCCACGTCACACCCGGACCGTTTACAATTTTCCGCCGCGAAGTTTTCGAGCGTATCGGCACGTTTAAAAAAGCGCACAACCTTGAAGATATGGAAATGGCTTTTCGCATGCAGAAAAACCACATGAAAATCGGCAACGTTCACCACGCTTGGGTTTACACCGTCGGACCGAATACACTCGCCAAACTCTACAAACAACGCGTACGCTGGACGCACGGCTTCCTCGAAAACGCCCGCGATTATAAAAGCATGTTTTTAAATCCTCGCTACGGTAACGTTTCGCTTCTCACCTTGCCCACCGCTCTGCTTTTTATTATCGCAGTGGTCTTTACTCTTTTCTTTATTGCTTGGCGAACAGTGAGATTCCTTTTTCGAAAAATCATTCAGTGGAAAACTGTCGGCTTCTTGCTTCCTCATTTCACGTTCAGCTGGTTTTACGTGAGCGCGAAACTCAGTATCATCTTAAGCGCCGTCGTTTTATGCCTGAGCATTTTCCTTCTCCTGAACGCACAAAAACTCGTGGAAGGTTCGATGAAACCAGGCAGACACATTTTCGCCTACCTCATCCTCTATCCGCTTATCTCACCGCTCTGGGTTTTAAAATCAATCTGGAACACAATCTTTTCCCGAACCGAAAGTTGGCGATAATAAAATAAAATGAAACGCATTCCCCTTCACATTTACATCATCGTTTTTCTAATCACGCTTTGCGTGGTTTGCGCCGCACTCTATGCTAGTATCGCCATAAACAGTGCTAAAACTGAAAGAATTAAAGATGACGAGGATAAAATTGCCATCGACATTTTCGCCCTTGAAACAAAAACCGATTTGTTCAAAGAGTCCGACTGCGAAAAAATCAATACCGACTCTGTGGCCGGCGAACTGTCCGACCTCTCGGCGCGAATTGACTTTATGGAAAAACAAGTGAGCGCCAACGACCAAACCATTTTCCGCCTCAAGCGCTACTTCGGCCTTTTGCAAATCAAAAATTACCTAGTCAATCAAAAAATCGCCAAGCAGTGCGGCATCACCATTCCAACCATTATTTATTTTTACGAACAGAACTCAACCTGCAGCCAATGTGCGCAAGAAGAATATGCGCTTGGTGCTATCCGCCAAACGCAGCCACAGGTCAACATCTATTCTTTTGACTATGAAAATGATATTTCTGCACTCAGAGCTTACACTTCCATCCAGTCGCTGCCAGAAAAACTGCCGTTTCTTATAGTGAACGGAACAACGCACGAAGGTTTTACATCCCTTGATGCATTAAAAAAATTAATTCAACAAAAAAATGCCACAAGCACTAAGTCCTAAAAGAATTTTTATTTTCACACTTGCCGCCGCACTCCTCATGAGAGTTTGGCTCATTTTTCAGCCGGCACTCGAATGGTGGGACGCGTCCATATACATCGGTATTGGCAAGTTTGTTTACACGCACGGTCGCATTGGTGTGTTTGAGGTGTTGCGCCCTTACCTTTGGCCGCTCATTCAAGGCGGATTTTGGCGACTCGGTTTAGATCCAAACTTCTGCGGCAAAATTCTCGAAATCATTTTCAGCGCCGGCGTTTTCTGTCTCGTATATTTGATTGGCGAGTCCATGAAAAAATACGCCGGCGCTTTTGCGGCTCTTATTCTCGCCGCCATGCCGGTCTTCTTTTCCTTTGCCGCCATTCCGATTACCGACATTCCTTCGGTTTTTTGGTCGCTTTTGGCCGTCTGGTTCGCGCTCAACAAGCGCTGGTTTTGGTCCGGCCTCATGGTTTCAATTGCTTTCACGTTCCGATTTCCACATGCTTTAACTTTTGCACCCATCATCTGCTTCCTATTCGTTGAAGCTTGTGAAACGAAAGCGTGGCGGGAATTTATGAAACGCGCCGGCTTGCTTATTCTTGGCACGTCCGTACTCATCGTTCCGTTTCTTATTTATTCAAAAATATTCTACGGCGACGCACTTCTTCCAATCAAAACTGCTTCAAGCGTTGCCAGTATTCCAAACGAACAAGACACCGGAGATTATTTCTTTTACGCCAAAGAACTTCTGAGACAAAATTGGTTCATTATTTTTGGCTATTTGGTTCTCATTGCTACACCTTTTTGGAAGCGCCTAAAATTTCACAGAGCGACAATCCTGCTTTCGTTTTGCCTAGTCATCGTCGGTGCCTATTTCTCGCAAAACCATCACCGAGAAGTACGCTACGCCATTGCATTTCTTCCTTACGCCGTGCTACTTGCTGGTTATGCTATTGCGTACTCGGCGGAGAAAAAACCTTCTGGCACGCCGACGAGGGCAGCTCTTGTGATTCTAATTGCATACTTTGCCGCATCGTCATTCGCATTGGTTAAAATATATTCCGGCACATCCGATTCATTTGCTGATTTTTCAAGATTCGAACATTTCTTTGACGACAAGACCGGCGTTCACGTCGTCACAAACTACCCGATGATTGTCGGCCTTTCGGACGTTAAGCTAGACGAAATTTATGAGAATTGGGAAAACGGACTCAGTGCTTATGGCCGCTACGAAAATAAAACCGATTATTTCGTTAACAATTCTTGTCAAACATCATGCGCCACCAGTGAAGCTTCTTGCCAAAACGCCAAAGATAGTTTGTTGGGCGCGCTGCGTGCCAAAGAAGAAGCCGTTTTTGACGTCATAGCTAAAAATAGCAATTGCGAGCTGGCAATATTTAAAATCAGAAAAGACTAAGGCGCGATGAAAACTTTGTAGGTCATCTCACACGCCTGTATAGATTCTTGGTTGCCGCAACGATTTTTGAAAAAATCGTGAGCGCGCGCCAAAACGGAAGCATCTTCACTTTTGTCTAAAGCTTTAATTTGGGAATCATAAGCTCCGATGCGCGATTCCTTTTCCGCCAGCTGTCCGTCTGAAAGCAAAACTGGAGTCGGTTCGAGCAAAAAGCCGGTTTCTTGTTCAAGATAATTTTGTATTGAATGCGTTGAAGAAGCGTTAAACTTTTCTATGTATGGAAAATCTTCGTAGAAATAGAATGAGACATTGGTTTTTGGGAAAGAAGCAATGCTATCAACGTACGCATCGTGAAGCAATTTGTGGTCGGGATGCGTAATTCCACTTCCAAAATCGGCCGGCCCGTACACATTGACATTCCCAGCTTGCGACGCGATGAGCGCTTGAATATCCTTAGAAATATTTTGCGCTAGCAAATCAGAATCATCGCTTTGATTTCTATATTGATTGTCTAAGTAGCCATAATCAACCAGCGTAATATTTTTTCCATTAAGTGCTCTGGCGTTTTCTGCTATCCTAGCCTTCACGGCTTCGGTGCTATCCTTAAAGCCCGAAGCAATGTCCCAAGCTGTGGACGTTGCAACTGTCGGCGCGCCGGTAAAAAACGTCGCGACAATTATCGGCTCTGAAGCTTTATTCTTGGTGATAAAGCCGCCAAGCGAAAGCACCGCATCGTCATAATGCGGCGACAAAATAATATTGACTGTCTGATTTACATTTTCCTTTTTACTGAAAGCAAAAATGAAAAATATAAAGACCAAAACTAGCATGCCTGCCAAAACCAAATACCAATTCTTATTTTTCAACTTTAGCATAGGTTAAAAATGTCTCGGAGCCGCCTCCCGGGCTTGAACCGGGGACCTATAGTTTACAAAACTATTGCTCTACCAACTGAGCTAAGGCGGCGCAGAAGTTATATTAGCACACTTTTAATACCTTCCGAACTTCTCTTTGAAATGGTTGATGTCGTAAAGAAAACGCGAAGCTCGGCTTGAAGTTTCAATCATTTTCTTGCCTTTGATAAGATTTACCAAATGTACCAATTTCTTGTCGATTTTGTGCTGAAGATAAACAAAGAACGTCCGGATGTGAGTTAGGCAATAATGGAGAACAATATAAAATGTTTGTTTGTTGAAACTGCGGAAAAATTCGGCCACAGCGGTGAAAAGATGTGAAAGAAACTTTTCGCATTTTGCACGAGCGTTTGGCCAGAAAAGAAGAAAGCCAAGTTTTTCTTGAAGCATCTTCAAGCCCATGAAAACGCCAATGCTCAAGCCTGATAATATAAATGTTGAAAATGATAATATCATGTTATTTACTTAAAACTGAGAAGCGCACAAAGCGCGCGACTTCCACTTTTTCGCCAAACTTTTGAATGGCGGAGTTTACAAGGCCAGCAATCGTCATTTCAGGATTCTTGATGAAATCTTGCTCGAGCAGAGTTTTGTCTTTGAAATAGGCTTTGAGCTTGCCTTCAAGAATTTGCGCTTTGATGGCTTCCGGCTTTTTGCCCGCCTTCGCGGACAGGCCAACGACTTCTTTTTCAAAAACTTCCATCGCGGTTTTCTTTGAAGCTGCGTCGATGTCATCAACTTTCAAAAACTCTGGGTTGGTTGCGGTGATGTGCATAGCAATGTCGCGCGCCAGATTTTTGAAATCTTCGTTTTTCGCCACGAAATCGGTTTCGCAGGAAAGCTCAACCATTGCTCCAACCGAACCATTACTGTGAACGTAAGACTGAATGGCGCCGGAACCAAACTTTCGGTCGGCTTTTTTGGTTGCTACGTCTTTGCTGATTTTTCGCAGTATGATAAGCGCTTTCGCGGTGTCGCCGCCAGCTTCCTCCAACGCTTTTTTACACTGCATCACCGACACGCCAGTGGTGTCTATTAGATCTTTAATCTGATCAGTTGTAATCATTTTAATTTAACTCTTCTTTGCACTCGCGCCTTGCTTGTAGGCCGCCACGATTTCGCTTAGGAAAAAGGCCACGCTGCCGCGCGATGCATCGTTGCCCGGAATTGGGTAATCAACTTCAGCAAGATCGCAATCGGAACCGGCAATGGCGATAACCGGAATCTTCACTTTGTGAGCTTCGGTCACCGCAATCTTCTCGTGCTTGGAATCAACCACGAAAACCGCCTTTGGCATTTCCTTCATAGGAATTATACCAGAAAAAAAGCGATTCAAGGAGTCAATTTCCCGGTCAATGAGCAAACGCTCTTTTTTGGTGTATTTCGTGAGTTCGCCCTTTTCGCGCTGGGAAGTGAGCATCTCAAGGCGTTCAACGCGCTTTCTGATTTGAGGAAAGTTCGTAAAGGTGCCGCCAATCCATCGGCCGGCTACAAACGGCATATTCAAAGAGGTCGCCGAGGCGCGCACCGCTTCCAGCGCTTCGTGCTTGCTGCCGACAAAAAGCATCATCCCGCCCTTTTCCGCAATCTCTTTTACGAACGCTTTGGCCTTTTCAAGGTAGGTTTTGGTCTTTTCCAAGTCAAAAATCTCTACTTTATTCTTCACGCCGAAGATAAGAGGCTTAGCTGAAGGATGGCGGCGGGATTTGGAAAATCCGAAGTGCGCTCCGGCCTTAAACATCCGTTCAACATCATTCGCGACTGCTGTTTTTGCTTCTGGCATAGTGGAATCAAAGATATCATGGCTAGCCCAAAAAGGCAAGAAAAAACCACCGCGCGGGCCGGTGGTTTGAAAACCCAATTCAGCGAGACATAAAGGCTACTGTGGTGGCGGTAGGAAGATGTTGTAGTTACGTTTCGTATAAGACTCATCCGATTCTACAACTATAGCATCAATAATCATGCCATCACTCTCCAAACGAGTAAGGGAATCTTCCAAGGAACCCCCACCAACCTTCATTACATCACTACCCAACACATCTCGGCGAACAAAATCACATTGGCCAAACTTATGACTGAAGACCAATATGGAGAAACTGCGACCCAACTTGCACCCCGATATAACCTTATTATGAGTTGATGATGAGACAGACAAATCAAGCTTACCCCAAGGACGAAAAGAAATATAACCCGTCTCTCTTACCATCCGAATCAATGAATCACCCACATCCGATGGATTATTGAGAAAACTATCCTCGTCACGAGAATCAAGCTTTTCCCAAAAAAACCAAAAAATGCGAGGCAACCACGGATGTTTCTTAACCAACTTCCAGAATTTTACGAAGTTCATATAGAACCTCTTTCTGCCGTATAGGCCACAGAACCAAAGGAACATGCTGGCGAAATACCAGCTCTTTTGAGATTATAACATCATATTCCCGTATAAGTCAAGTATTTCACTCCACCTCTTCTTTCGCGTTTGGGTCAATGGGTTCGGTCATCGCTTCAATGATTTGGTCAATGCTGCCGGTGAAGATTTTTTCAATGTTGTGCCAAGAGCGCCTCAAACGATGGTCGGTGACGCGGTCTTGAAGGATGTTGTAGGTGCGGATTTTTTCCGAGCGGTCGCCGGTGCCGATTTGGTCTTTGCGGACGCTGGCAAATTTTTTCGCTTCCTCTTCCTCTTTGAGCGCCTCAATTTTCGCCGAGAGAATGGCCATGGCTTTTTCTTTGTTAGCGTTTTGACTGCGCTCCACGGTGGAACGCACCACGAGACCGGTTGGCTTGTGCGTGAGCCGGACCGCCGTTTCCACCTTGTTCACGTTTTGGCCACCCTTGCCGCCGGAGCGCGTCGTTTCCATTTCAATGTCAGCCGGATTGATTTCAAATTTAGTGCTTTTACGGATGGGCAAAATGGCCACCGACGCCGTGCTCGTGTGCACGCGCCCCACTTTTTCGGTCGCCGGAATGCGCTGAATGCGGTGCACGCCGGTTTCGTGGCGCAATTTTTTGTAAACATCTTTACCACGAATTTCAAAAGAGGCTTCTTTATAACCACCAAGGTCGCTCTCCGATGCGTCCACTTTGCTCCAAGCCCAGCCGTTTTTGAGTGCATAACCTTGATACATGGCGGCAAGTTCAGCGGCAAAAAGCGACGCTTCGTCTCCGCCCGCGCCCGCACGCACTTCAAGCACCACTTCATTTGGAAATTCATCCTCTTCGTCTTCTTCCGGCGCGAGAATGTCAGACATCTGCTTCATCAAAGCGTCTTTCTGCTCTTTGAGTTCGGCGAGTTCGGTTTTGGCCAACTCTTCCATTCTTGGATCATCTTTCGACATCGCTAAAACCGCTTCCTCTTCTTTTTGGAGTTTCAAATACATTTCGGCCAAATAGGCCGTCTTGGGATTTTTTTTAAAAACTTCTATGTCCATTTACTTCGCCGACTTGGCTTTCTTTGGAGCAGCTTTCGTGGCGCGAGTCTTGAATTTTTCCACGCGGCCGGCGGCGTCAAGAGTTTTTTCCGTGCCGGTATAAAAAGGGTGGCACTGGCTGCAGATTTCCACAGTGAGTTTATCTTTGGTTGAACCCACAGTAAAAGTGTTGCCGCATGCGCAAGTAACTGTCGCTTTTTCGTTGTATTTTGGATGAATTTCGGCTTTCATGGTGCGGACACTATATCAGACCGCCAGCTTTTGCGCAAATTTACACGCCCGAGAGCGGATCAATCATGTTGGTCTGGATGCTTTGCGCCTTGGCCATGACGGAATTGCCGTAGAAGGAATTGGACGGCTTTTTGCTGTCGCAAGCGCGGCCGGAATAGTAGCGGCAGGCGGCGTTGCGCTGGTCGCTGTAAGAGTTGGAATCCGCGCCGAGGTCGCCGAGGTAAATTGAAGAGGCCATGAACGCATCGCGCGGCTCCCAAGGATTAGGCGTGGAAATACCGAGCGAGGAAGCGACGCGCGGCTTAAAGAGCAGCCAAGTGGATGGAATAAATTGCGCCGGACCCATCGCGCCGCCGTAGCTGCTGGCAGACATCGGGCAAGAAAGCGGCATCGTGTCCGGATTGAGACCGAGTTCGGAAGTGATTTGAAGATAAGGCGTTTGGTCGCGACTCGGTTTCATAATTACCCGCCAACTTTTCGACGCTGGATCGCCCGGCCTGTTGCACGTGCCGATATTTTCACCCAAATCCGATTCCTGACTCAAAATCGCCAAGAGAAATGCGGGTGAAACGCCAGTGGATTTTGAAGCATTGGTCGCATACTCAAGCGCTTTGCCGAACGGAATCGCACTCGTATCTCGGAGTGAGAAAAGTGCGCTTCTGATGGCCGCCGCTTTCGCCTGCTTTTGCGCGATATCAGCTTGATAAGTTTTCTGCTGAGCTTTTGAAAGCGCGAGGAGCCGAGCTTTTTCCGTTTCATCTTTCTGAATGTTGGCCTGTTCGGTTTGGATGGAAATTTTCGCGTCAATTTCTTCTAAGCGCTGGCGGTCGAGCGTTTGCCGAGCGGTTTCGGTGTCTTCTTTGGTTTTCTTAATGTAGCCGAGCGCAACCTGAATGGATTCTTTGATGGAATTGTAAGCATCCACATCCACCAAAAATTCCGAAAGATCTTTATCGCTCAAAACGACATCCGGCAGCGTAAATTCGTCAATCTGATTCGTCTGCCGCAAAAGCTGAGCAAGCGAATCGTGCGTGTCGTCGATTTTTCCGGCCAAAGTGTTTATCGTGTCGGTTTTCTGGCTGATATCTTTTCCCAAACCTTCAATCGCAATCTGGCGCGCTTTGATTTTTAGTTTGGCTTCCTGGATTTTCGCGTTCAAAATGTTGATGTCGCCTTGGAGCGTTTGGCCTTTTTGCTGTTCAGCACTCAAAATTTGCTGCTGAGCGTCAATGTCTTTGAGCACTTGATCAAGCTGGGCCTGAAGTGCGGCTTGGCGCGCCGCCACCGCATCCGCTGTTTGCGCCAACGCGAAAATCGGACCGGCTAAAAACGCAAAAAGGCACAATGCTGATATAGAAAAATATCTAAACACGTGCCTATTATACTACAATTATTTCTTCTCAGGCGCCTTCTTTTCTGGGGCTTTTTTGTCGGCAGCTGGCGCTTTTGCACCGGCGGCAGCCGCACCTTCTTCACCGGGAACTGGTTCTTTACCTTTCTGGCCAACCACTTCAATATCTTCAAGAGTTTTGGTCACTTCTTCCACTTCTTCTTTCGCCACCGCGATGGCCGCCACCACTTCGTCGGCATGAGTAACAATGGTAACGCCCGCCGGCAAAGCCAAGCTGCCTGCCAAGATTTTAGCGTCGAGCGTGGCAAGCTTGGAAATGTCTACTTCAATTTTGTGAGGCAAATCTTTCGGCAACGCTTCAATGGTGATTTCGCGGAGCACTTTCACGAGAATGCCGCCGAGATCTTTCACCGCTGGCGAAACGCCAGAGAATTCAAGCGGAATGGCGACTTTGAGCTTCTTACCTTTTTCCACGACGTAAAAATCAGCATGACGAATGGCACCGGAAACTGGGTGCAAATCCACGTCTTGAATTAGCGCTTCGTGTTCTTCGCCGGCATTTTTGAGAACAACAATGGAAGATTCGCCAGCCTCTTTCCAAAGCTTTTTAAACTCAATTTCTTTGAGGGTAATCGGCGTGGATTTTTCTTTTGGGCCGTAAAATACCGCCAGAATTTTGCCAGCTTTCTTGAGAGCGGCGCCGGAAAGCTTGGTATTTCGGGTTTCAAATTGGATTGTTTGCATGGATTGAAAGTATACTTATTTGCCGGAAAAAAGCAACAGCCGGTCGGAAGTGGCTTTTTCCATGGCTTTCAGGGAATCTTTCATAAACTTGTACGGCGCAATTTCTTCCGGATTTTTCTGAAGCGAAAGTTCAAGCGCTTTTTTAAACGCCACGCGCAACTCGGTATTAATATGAACGATGGCAATGCCGACTTTAATGGCCGCTGTAAAATCTTCGTCCACTGTGCCGGAACCACCGTGCAAAACCAGAGGCACGCCGGCCGCTTTTCGGATTTCTGCAATGCGTTTAATGTCTAGCCGCGGATCGTGGCCCACTTTCATCATGCCGTGCACGTTGCCCACCGCCGGCGCAAAAAGGTCAACGCCAGTTTCTTTAACAAATTTTGCCGCATCTTCCGGACTCGTTAAACCAGCACCAGAAGTCACCACGCCTTCCGGCACGGCGTCGAGAAGTTTGGAAGAAGTGCCAATGTAGCCAAGCTCACCTTCCACCAAAATTGCCGGATTAACTTTTTTCGCATATTCCACGCATTTTTTCGTGAGTTTGATATTTTCTTCAAAACTGAGCTGCGCGCCGTCGAAAATCACGCTGTCAAAACCGGCATCCACCGCTTCTTTCACCTTTTCAAAAGAGTAAGTGTGGTCGGCGTTTAAGAAAATCGGATAATTAAATTCTTCCCGAATACTTTTAACAAGCGCCACCGCTTGCGGCACGCCGATAAAATCGCGCTCACCTTCTGAAACGCCAATCACCACCGGCAAATCGAGCTTCTGTGCAGCACGAAACACCGCCCACAAACCTTCTAAGTTGGAAATATTGAAGTGACCGAGCGCAATTTTTTTTGATTCGGCGTCGGCAATGCATTCGCGTAAAGTTTTCATAAGCTCATTGTAACACACTTAAAAAGATGTGTTATACTTTTTTCATGCATACACAACTGGATTTACTCGCCATCGGCGACATTACCACCGACGCTTTTATCCGCCTCAAGCAAGCCGACGTCATCGACAGCGTTGACCATGCTTCAAAAGAATTATGCGTGACTTTCGGCGACAAAGTGCCTTACGAATTTGTGAAAGTGATAAGAAGTGTCGGCAACAGCCCAAACGCGGCGGTGTCTGCGGCGCGACTCGGACTGCGAGTTGGCCTCATTGCCGACATCGGCGAAGACCAGAACGGCAAAGAATGTTTGGAATCGCTCGTGGCCAATAAAGTGGCAACCAATCATATTGCGATTCATAAAGACATGGAAACCAATTATCATTACGTGCTTTGGTACGATGTGGAGCGCACGATTCTGGTGAAACATCAGCCTTATCCTTATAAATTTCCGGAAATCAAACACGCGCCGAAATGGGTTTATCTAAGTTCGCTTGGTGAAAATTCTTTGCAATATCACACCGAAATTCTTTCTTACCTTTCCAAACATCCGGAAGTGAAACTCGCGTTTCAGCCTGGCACTTATCAGATGAAATTTGGCACGAAAGAACTCAAAGGCATTTATGAGCGGACCGAAATTTTCTTCTGCAATGTGGAGGAAGCGAAAAGAATTTTGGCGAGCCAAGAAAAAGACATTAAAACTTTGCTTAAAAATATTGCCGCACTCGGGCCGAAAATCGCCGTCATCACCGACGGCATGGCCGGCGCCTATGCTTACGACGGCACCAACTTTTGGTTCGTGCCCGTCTATCCGCAAGAAGCTTACGAGCGCACCGGCGCCGGCGACGCTTTTTCGTCCACCGTCACCGCCGCGCTTATCATGGGCAAAACTTTGGAAGAAGCGCTCATCATGGGTCCAATCAATTCTGCCTCAGTTGTGGAATACATCGGTGCGCAAGAAGGCTTGCTCTCCTATGAAAAAATTTCCGCCAAGCTCCAAAACGCGCCAGCAGATTACAAAATTAAAAAAATTAGCTGAGATTAAATTTATGAAAAAACCCGCGCTTTGTGCAAGTGCGGGTTTTGGTTTTGTCAGTTCGCTTCGTTCGAAGCAATGATTTGCGCTGCAAACAAAACCAAGTACTGGAATGAGCGCCTTCCGAGGCAGACACGATGGCGAGTTTGCCATTCCCGAATCAAATCGATGCCGGTATTGATGGCTTCTATTCCAACCACAATCCCGAGATTGAGTTTGGGCGAATCCACTCTCGCCACCTTGGACTCAATCTGTTTTGCCAGGGCCAGCAAAGCTTTTCGCTTGCCGCCCGCAGGATACTCAACCTTCCATTGTTCCTCTCGAGTTGGAATTCTCTCAACCGCGCAATCAAGTTGCGCGCCTACGTCGCAATCCACAATTCCAAAGGCCATGACGACCCCTTTCATTAAAAGACCTAGAGACTTATTATAGAATACAATACTATTGGTTAAATGTAAACTAGTCGATCAAATTGAACCGAGGTTGTTTTTTGCCTTTGAATTCAACAGATTCCAGAAACATTGAAAGCGGTCTCGCCCAAAGTTTTGAAGTGGGATTTTCATACTGCGCTTCGTAAATTACCAAATCCTCTAGTGTTTCCGAATGCTTAGCAATGCCTATAATCTTATAAAGCTTTTCTGTTTTGTAATGCTTATAAAGCGCGCCGATTTTAATTTCATTCATAAATTATTTCTGTAATTTTCTCTTCAAAACCTTTTTCACCGCTTCTTTGATGGCTTTTTCTCCCATGCCGTAAAATTCTATGAGTTCTTCCGGCTTGCCTGATTGGCCAAATTTGTCGTGCACGCCAATAAATTCCATCAGTACTGGCCGGTGCTTGGCGAGAAACTCAGCCACCGCTGAGCCCATGCCGCCAGCAATTTGATGCTCTTCCACCGTCACTATTGCCTTCGTGTCTTCCGCAAGACGAAGCAACGCTTTTTCGTCTAAAGGTTTAATGGTTGAGAGATTTAGAACCGTCACGCCAATTTTTTCTTTTTCCAAATCGCGCGCCACTTTCAGCGCTTTGTAGAGCAGTGCACCGGTCGCCACAATCCCCACTTCAGCACGGCCGGCAATCGGCTGGAAAAAAATTTCCGCTTTGCCAATTTCAAAAGGCGTGTGCGCCGAAGTCATAATCGGCGTTTTTTCGCGTGCGAGTCGGATGTAAACCGGCGTTTTGGTTTTCGCTGCTGCTAAAGTGGCTTTGAGCGCTTCCACCGCGTCGCATGGCGAAATCACCACCATTCTCGGAATTACTCTGGTAAGCGCGATATCTTCCAGCGCTTGGTGCGTGCCGCCGTCCGGTCCCACGGAAATCCCCGCGTGCGAGCCGGCAATTTTCACCGGCCGGTCGTTGTAGCAAATGGTCGTGCGAATCTGCTCCCAATTTCGGCCCGGAGAAAACATGGCATAAGAAGAAATAAAAGGAATTTTTCCAGCCGCCACCAAGCCGGAAGCCACGCTCGCGAGATTTTGCTCAGCAACGCCCACCTCAATAAACCGCTCCGGAAATTTTTCTTTGAAAAGATGCATCTGGGTGCTCTCGGTCAAATCGGCGCACAGTCCCACCACATTTTTATCTGCTTCGCCCGCCGCCAAAAATCCCTCGCCAAACCCGCGCCGAATCGGCGTCTGCTCCACACTTTCGTCAAAAATTTTAGGATTGAGTTTTAGAAGAGGATTTAGCATTAACGAATATTATGAATCGACAAATAATAAATGAAACAGAAAATAAAAGGCAACGCTACTAGGTATGAAAAAATATAAATAGGTAATTTTTGGTTTTTAGAAACAAACCTTTCCATAAAAAGAGCAGTTATTGCAGTTATAATTATGGCTGGCCAACCAAAAATCAAAAAACCACCTAAAATACCCATAGGAAATGTTAAAAGTGATAATGGTAAGGAATTAATTAGTTCCTGATTCACTGTTACAAATCCGTATATTATTGTTATAACTACATACCCAACAAAGAACAAAACTCCTTTTGAAAGATACCATTTTTTATTTTCATTCATATTATTTAAATTTATTAATTATTCATGCTCGCTTTTAATTTCCAAAAACTCTTGACTTATATTATACACCAGCTATACTAATTAAGTCATACTTCAAGAGCCACCTAGCGTGGCTCTTTGAATTTTAGCTCAATAAAGCTTCTTAGTTTTTGAAGATCAATATACTTTGCTCTTTCTAGCAATTCTTTTGAAATGTGTCCTCTGGTTGAAAAAACCAAAGTTTTCTTACCGTATTCCTTCAAAAGATCCAGAAGATAAGCGAAATCAGAATCACCGGAAAAAAGAAGCAACGTATCGTACGTATCTTTAAATCTAAAAGCGTCTAGCGCAAGCTCAATATCAAGATTACCTTTGGGAATTTGTTTGCCATCTTTTGTTCTAATGAACTTAACTTCTTTTGCTATCACAACGTACCCATAATTCTCAAGCTTATTAATAAATTTCAGTTGGTTTTCAAGTGAACCAACTTTTCCAGTGTAATAATAAAAAACCGCAGAAAATGATTGGTTTATTAAATAGTCTTTGAGTTTTTTATAATCAACTTTCCAGCCAAGAGTTTGTTGTGAATACAAAATATTGGCAGCATCAATGAAAACTCCCGCTCGCCCTTTTATATAATCCTTCATCACACCAGCTTAGCAAACCAGTGATAAAATCTTTATAAAGATCTATTCACAGTTACTCATGCTCGCTTTTAATTTTGCCGCCTAAAGTGCGGAGCTCTTTGAGCGCCATCGCGGCTTCGGCGGCGTTTGGCGGTTTGCCGTGCCATTCGTATTTGCGTTCAAATTCTTTCACGCCTTTGCCAGGAATGGTATGCGCAATAATCATGGACGGCTTTTCAAAAATCGCTTTCGCTTGCTCTACCGCGCCAGCAATCTCATTGAAATTGTGTCCGTCAATTTCCAAAACGTGCCAGCCGAACGCTTCCCACTTTGCGCGCAGCGGCTCAAGCGGCATCACATCTTCGGTGAAGCCGTCAATCTGAATATTGTTGCGGTCAATAATCGCAATCAAATTGTGTAATTTGTTTTTTCCCGCCAAAAGCGCCGCTTCCCAGCTTTGACCTTCGTCGAGCTCGCCGTCGCTCATTAAACAATAAATAAATCGGCCGGCCGGCTTGTAGTCGTCAATTTTATCGGCAAGCGCCAAGCCAACCGCTTGCGAAAGGCCGGAGCCAAGTGGCCCAGAGCTCGTTTCCAACATCGGCAGAAAATCGCGATGCGGATGGCCTTGCAAGCGCGAGCCAAATTTGCGCAAAGTTTTCAGTTCTTTAATTGGAAAATAACCGGCGTGCGCCATCGCGGCGTACAAAACCGGACAAATGTGGCCATTGGAAAGCACGAGTCGGTCGCGCTCGTTCCAAGAAGGATTAGTTGCGTCGTGTTTTAAAATGTGAAAATAGAGCGCGGTGAAAATGTCCGCCATGCCCAAAGGTCCCGCGGTGTGGCCTGAGCCGGCTTCCAAAAGCATTTCAATTATTGAAACGCGAATCTCGTTGGCTTTTTTCTCCAAACTTTTAATTTCAAAATCAGTCAAACTCACTCGCCTATTATACTATTTTTTTGAATCTTTCCACAGCTTCGGCAATGTCCGTACTTTCTAAAATTGCTGAACCAGAGACTAAGTGCCGCGCACCCGCTTCAACCAGCGCGTGCGCGTCTTCAAAATTGACGCCGCCATCCACACTTATCACCATTTCCGGATGCGCATTGTGAAACTCGCGAATTTTATCCAAAACTTTTTCGTCAAAAGGTTGGCCTTGCAAACCAATCCGATCAATCCCCATAAACTGCACAAACTGAATATCCTCAAGAAAAGGCAAAATTTGGTCTGTTGAAGTGTCTGGATTTAAGGCAAGTCCAAGCTCAATTCCAACTTCGTGTGCGTTATGCAATTGAAAAATTTTGATAATTTCTGACAGTTTTTTCGTGCTTTCAACGTGCACAATAATCCGTGCCATGCCAGCCGCAATCCATTTTTCAATTTCCTCTTCCGGCTTATCAATCATCATATCAGCTTCAAAATCCACATCCTGCCAGCTCGGCAAGCCAATTTCTTCCACTTGAAGAAGCTTAAAAAATTTATCACCGGCGCGGCCTTTCATGTATGGCCAGCTTTTATTTTTCACAAACTTGCCATCCATGACGTCAATCTGCACCTTCCCAACAAAAGGCGCCACGCGCGCCACTTCCCCTTCCAAATCTTCCCAACTGCGCGGCATTATCGCCGGAATAATTTCAATCATGGTTTTGCTAAGATTAATAAATCGCTGTATGAACTGGCGATTTTTTTAAAATTGCTAATATTTAAATAATCTGTAATTTCCTTATATTCTTTTTTGGCTTTGCTTAAAGTATCACTTACTATGGTTTCCAATTCTAAAAAATTTCCTAAATCTTCTACGCAATCAAGATGAATTCTTGTATTTTTGTAAATCCAAAGCAACCGCTCTTTTTTAACCACAACGACCTTCCCAAATATTTCATTTAAAATATTTTTATATTTCTGTCTATGAGGATAGCTCATTTTAAGAATCTCATAATCAGATATTTTTGATTCTTTTTTGTTTTCTCTTCTATAAAAAATCAATTCAAAATTATTATTGTTTATTTCCCTTGTTTTTAACCTACCCTCATTGCATTTATAGTAGGTATCAACCTGTTTAAGAGTTTCAACGTATTTTGCACCAATTTTTTTCAAAACAGGTTTAATTTTTGATAGATTCGGTGCTTTGACTTTTAACTCTATGTTTTTCATTTTATTTACCTTAAATGTGAGCTATGGCATCAGCAGCTCCTTCAAACAAAATATTTCCGCTTTTAATTATTGTGTCTCTTAGAAATTCCATTTGACCATCTTTTTGGATTCTATAAAATTCGTTACCTTCAGGCATCCAATCTGGCCGAACCAATTCAATTTTTAATTCCGGATTATTTGTATCTACTAAACCTTGGTCTAAATTTTTCACATATAGTGGCCCAGAATAATAACCTTGCGAATAACCTTTAGTCATATCAACTATTCTCTCTAATTCATCATCAGGAACACTAGGAAGCAATGGTCTTATTGCTACAAAAGATTTTATACCTTCATCATGAACTATTTTCATTGATTCAATTCTTGCGTTTGGGTCAGGAGCTCCTGGTTCCCAAATTTTTGCAGAATCCAAACAAGGTATAGAAAAAGAAACAAAAAGTGATTTGTTATTTTTATTTAAAACCTCATCAAAATTTTTAAGTGATTTTACAAAATCTGAATCTAAATCCATCTTAGTTACAATAGAAATATCTCTATCGGAATGGGATAATCTTTCTAAAATCTCCAATGAACCTTCTTTTGATTGAAAAAACTCTGTATCACAGCCTAACATTATCAAGCTAATTTCCGGTGGAATTTTTTCTAAGGCATTCAACTGATCTTCTGATAAATAAGATACTTTATCACCTGAACGTCCTTCTAAATCTTCGGCAAAACAGTATTTACAACCTAGGGGACAAAAAAGTTTTGAGTAGGTTAAAACTCTTTCTTTTTCTAAATGTAAACCCTCTTTTTCAAATAGGCTTTTTTCAGAAAACATATAAATTTATCGACCTTGTTCTAAATCGGTAATTTTCTCAATTCTTCTTTCGTGCCGCGCGTCGCCACTAAACTCGGTTTCCAGAAAAACATCCGTGGCGCGCTCGGCTTCTTCGCTCTTCAAAAATTTTGCGGAAAGCGAGAGCACATTTGCATCGTTGTGCTCGCGCATGAGCTTCACAATTTCAAAAGCGTCCTTGCCGCTTCCAATCGGCGTGTAAAAAACGCCAGCGCGCACATTTTTAAACTTATTGGCAACAAGTGCCTCGCCTTCCCCCGAAAGTCCAATCACAATCGCCCGCGCCTCGCTCGGATTTTTACTCACCTCTTCTGCCGCCTTAGCAATCCAATCAGGATAATCATCGCCCGCCACATAGGCAAACGGCCCTTTGTCTATAAGAATAATGCCGCTCTCGGCAAAATAGCCAATCAAATGTTTCTTGAGCTCAAACCCTGCATGATCAGAGGCGATGTAGATTTTCACCTCCTAATTTTAGCACAAACCAAACAATTAACTAAAAAGTGCTGACCTTTATTTTAGACATTTATATCATAATCAACCAAAATAATAGTTGCAAAGCTAGGACCACGAGAACTACTATTAATAGGTTATATTTTAGGGAGTTATGTTTTACAGGGGTAACATTTCTAGATCTTTTAATAAAACCAAGGGATAGCGAAACCAATAGAGATATAATAAGAGTGGAAACAACGGGTAGACAAATAATCATTGATTCTTCACTACAAATACTACCACCGGGAAAGCGTAGAACTTTTACATAAGTATTTCCGACAAGAAGAAAAGCCAACAACATAAATATGATTAGGGAAATGAAAAAAAATCTATTCATAAATTTTTGTTAGTTTAGTAATTTTATTTATTTTATTGATAATCCGGTTTTAATGACGTGGTCAACAAGTGTGTACGTATACCCCATCTCGTTGTCATACCACGCCAGAACTTTGACGAGGTTTTTGTCGGCGACGCGAGTGAAAGCGAGGTCAGCAATGGAGGCGAAGCGCGAACCGATGATGTCGGAAGAAACAAGCGGCTCTTCGGTCACGGAGAAAATATTTTGCCAGCGTTTTTCTTTGGCGGCGGCTTTGAGAATGGAATTCACTTCCTCGGCAGAAGTAGCTCGCTTAGAAATGAAAGTGATATCGACAATGGAACCGACTATGACCGGTACGCGAATGGAAATGCCGTCAAATTTACCAACGAGGTCGGGCAAAACTTTAGTCACGGCAATCGCCGCGCCCGTGGAACTCGGCACAATATTTTGCGCGGCGGCGCGGCCTTCACGTAAATCTTTTTTTGAAGGACCGTCCACAATGGCTTGGCTTGCAGTGTAAGCGTGCACCGTGTTGAGCAACGCTTTTTCAATGCCGATTTTCTCGTGCAAAATCGCCATGAGCGGCGAGCCGGCGTTCGTCGTACACGAAGCGTTTGAGGAAATGTCGCAAACGGAAAGCTTGTCGTCATTGATGCCCATCAAAATGGTGCCGCCGCGAATGTCGCCCGTCGGTTCGTCTTTAACCGGCGCGCTAATCACCACTTTTTTCGCACCCGCTTTGATATGCGCCTGCGCTTTTTCGTACGAAGTAAACAAACCAGTGGATTCCACCACCACATCAATATCCATCTCTTTCCACGGCAAATTGGCAGGATCTTTTTCGCTCACGTAAGCGATAGTTTTGCCATTGATCGTGAGACTTTTTTTATCGCTCGCCACTTTAACGTCCAATTCGCTCGGGCCGTACGCTGTGTCATATTTAAAAAGATAAGCAAGACTTTCGATGCTGCCGAGGTCGTTGAGCGCCACCACTTCAAGCTCAGGACGCAGCATCGCCACTTTGTAAAACGCTCGCCCGATTCTGCCTGCGCCGTTGATTGCCACTTTCAGTTTCTTCATAATTTCATTTTTGAATTACATTAATGGGTTCATTATATATCAAGCCGTGCGCTTTCGCGAAACCGGCCGGCAACTCGAGCACGTAGCGCGCCGGCGCCTGCGAGGTGAAAGTTTGCGGATAAGAATCCGGCGTGGCATTTTCTTTAATCCCCACAATTTTATCGCTTGAATCCAACCAAATCATATCAATCGGAAAATTCATGTCTTTCATCCAAAATTGCCAGAATCCATCTGCCTGAAAAATAAAAAGCATGCCTTCATTGCTCGCAAGCGCTGCGCGTCCGGAAAGGCCGTGCTCAAGCTCCGCGTCCGTTCGCGCAATTGCCAGATTGATAACCTCGTCGTTTATATTTAGCTGCGCCGCCGATTTATTTTGAGAATTTTGGGAAAGAAAATAAAACAAAAAGCCGGCTAGAACCAGCGCCGTAAAAATCCAAAGAAAAAAATATTTTAATCTTTCCAATTCCACCATTTTAATTTTTTCGCTTCATGCTTGTCGTTTGTGGCGAAGTAGACCGCGCAACGAAAAGTGTAGAGCAAACACCGGTCCAAATGCTTCCCCGCTTTCATGCACAATCTTTCGTACATCATGTTCGGATCGCAATTGGCCAATTCGGAAACAGAGCGATAGCCCAAATCATATAAATCTTCGGCAATGCTTTTTCCCACACCCGGAATCGTCTGCAAATTTTTGAGAACGGCTTTTTCCATACCCAAAGCCTACTCCCGCTCATGCTGCTTGGCAAGAAGCTTTCTTTTACGGCGCCGAGCGCTCCAAAAAAAGTAGCCAGCGAAAATAATAATGATGACGCCACACAAAACCCATTCGCCCACATCGAAAAATTTTGAAAAATCTTGCCAGTGAACACCAAGAAGATAGCCGGCATATAAAACACCACAAATAGAAACAAAATTGCCGAGAAAATCGTAAAAAAGAAATTTTTTGAAAGATATCCCAACCAGGCCGGAGAAAATATTGGCAACTGAGTCTAGTGAGCCGAAAAATCTCGTGACAAATATCGTGAGGCCGGTGTGACTTCTCAGATATTGTTCTAGCTTTTCCACAAAAGATGGCATTCGTACATGCAAAAAGCGGATGGCCAGCCGGCCGTACTTGCGCGCGAGAAAATAACCAAATGAATCTCCGGCGATATTTGCCACCACCGAAACAATTAAAGAAATTGAGAAACTGAAATAGCCTTGGCTGGCAAAAGCGCCCGCAGCAAGAAGCAGACTGTTGGTCGGCAGCGGCACGATTACCGCGGCAGAAAAAATTACGGCAAAAAGCGCAAAATATTTATACAGAAGAAGTAAGGAAAGCAGTGTCCCCAAAAAATCATTCATTGTTTGGATGCAAAATACGCCCGCACCGCGTCTTCAACTTGAAGCAACACCACTGAAGATTTTAGGCCTTTTGTTTTAGCGTACTTTTCAATGGTCAGTCGCGGATAACTACCGTTACTCACGGAAAGTTTCGTCATTAAATATTCTTTGGGAAGGTTGAAAATGTGATTGACATAATCAAAAGTCATCCATGTTTGGATGAAAACCACATCGTCGGCAGTGACCGGCCCACTGGTATGCAGCAGCGTAAACCTATTAAAACGGCCGAAGTTTTTATTACTATTTACAAGAACAATTAAGAGCGTCACTAAAAACAGCGCCATAATGACAGCGACAATCTCAAGAAATCTTTTTATTTTTTGGTTTGAAGATATTTTCATGGTTATAAAGTGAACCAATTATAGTTCCGACAACGTAGTCATCTTGTAGGAATACGAAACCTACACTTATTATAACAAATAAAAAAATGAATATTAGAAAACATGTCTCTTTGGGTGTGGTTTTAGCAACAATTGCGGCCTTTAGCGCCGGCATTCCGGTATATGCCGACACAAACACTCCGCCGTCAAGCCAATCAAGGCCGATGCGCGGCGGCCCGATTGGAAACTTAAGAGGAATGATGAGGCCGGTCGTGGTTGGCACGGTTACCGCGGTGAGCAGCAACACAGTCACCGTTAGTGGCCGGCAAGGCTTCAGCACCACGACGCCTGTAACTACCTTTTCTGTGGACGCGACAAACGCAAAAGTGATGAAAAATAATGCGAACAGCAGCGTTTCAAGTATTGCGGTCAATGACACGGTGGTAATCATGGGCACAATCTCCGGCACCAACGTCGTCGCCACCACGATTAGAGACGGCGTGATGATGAACACAAAAATGCCCAGCGCAAATCGCGGTGAAAAAGAAAATCCAACAGTTCAAGGCAACGGCCAGCCGATTGTCGCTGGAGCGGTGGGCGCAGTGAGCGGTTCGACTATTACCATTATGAACAAAAGCAACGTAACTTACAGCGTTGATGCCTCAGGCGCCAAAATTCTTGAGGGCAATAAAACCATGACGCTTTCGGACGTAAAAGTGGGCGACATGGTGCTCGTTCAAGGCGCAGTGAACGGCAATTCCGTCACCGCCTCCACTGTTTTTGATCAAACCAAACCAGCCAGCGTAAATGCTTCCGCTTCGGCAGGTGCAGCCACGCAAAACCACTTCGGCTTCCTCGGCGGCATCGGCCAATTCTTCGGCCACATGTTCGGGTTCTAAAAATCAACAGCTTTGCCAATATCAAGCGGCACAAATTTTATTCCCGACTGTTCAAAAACCAAAGCCGGCACTCGGTGCATCATAGTCGGATTTAGAAGAATGCCATCGTGCACCGGAAACGCAATTCTTGGTTTCAGAGTCAAAACATATTCAATCGCTTCGGAAAGTTTCATCCAAGAACCAGCCACAGGCAAAGCTAAAATATCCACCGGCCGTTTTGGATCGGTAAAAGCGTCGCCCGGATAAAACAGCTTGTCGTCAAAAAAGTAGCCAGTGTTTTCTACTTGGCCAAATTCTTTATATATAGTCGCGTGTTTTGTGCCGAAGCCCGCAATCTCCACACCTTTAATAGAAAACTTCTCACCTTCGGAAACTTTCGTAAAACCAATTCCCTCTTTCTCAAGAATTTTTCCAACCGAAGCGTTGCACACCACCGTCGCGCTCGGATTATTTTTCAAAACCATTTTCAAGGATTCAACGTGCAAATGATCGGCATGCTCGTGCGTAATCACCACGCAATCAATCTCTTTTACCTCATTCTGCCCAGTCGAAAAATTCCCCGGATCCGTCAAAATCCTCACACCTCGTATCTCAACTAGCAAGCAACAATGACCATATTTTGTGATTTGCATGGGTCTACCATTTATAAGAAGCGTATTCATTTCCCTCGGCCTGAATAGTTTGTATTTGCTGTGCCGAACTTACTGGAGTAGCAACTGCCGGATCAAGAGCAAGAATCGTATTCGCCAAAAATTTTATACTATTTGTTCCTACGCCTACATTGTGTACAACCAGAAAGTTCTTCGCACTGAGTGGTACTATGACGTTATCACCAAATCTAGCATTACCTCGTAGTATATGAAGTCCGCCCATTGAATTGACTGAGACATCGGCTGGTGCGGTTTTTGTCGGTGACGAATATTGGCCATAGTCAAAATATGAATCCTTCATCCATGTGTGGATGCTACTGTCGAAATAATAACGTATAGCCGAAGGACATCCATCTGCTGGTCCACAGACAGAATTATCTTTAATACTTTTATCTGCTGAGACAAATTCTTCTATAGCAATACCATAACTTGAACCTTGAGGAGGAGATACTGTTATAGTCTCAATGAGCGAACCTCCTTCATATGTTTTTTCTGGATTTGTGTCAAATGCTTCTTTTTTTTGAACACTCCATGTCGCCGGGTACCAAAACGAAAACCCAAAAATTGAGTCAGTATATTGCAACATACCGGATACACTTACAGTTTTGGCGACATTATTTTGCGAATGAGAATTAGAATTTACCGCTCCAGACTGAAAAGAAAAAACATTGCTTTTCCCAGTTGTAGGATTTGTTAAATAAACGGAATGATTCCCTGGAACTGCGAGTTGCTTAACAGAAAGCAAAGTAACTTCTGTATCAGTTAGACTACTTGCACTGTACGTTGCGCTTTGTCCATCAACATATGGGTTTGAACCCAAAAACCCGCTGCCTTTAACAGAAAATTGAGTGTTTCCATTTGGATCAACAAAAGGAGTAACTGAATCAATATGAGGGGGTTGTTGATTATTTTGAGGATTTTGATTTGTCTGTACATTATCCAAAGGCTGATTAGCCTGAGGAACCTCAGATTTTTTCTGTGAATAAATATAGACCACGCCACCTACCACCAACACCGCAATAATCGCTATTAATAAAGGCACAACGAAACCTTTTTGTGAGTTTTTCATATTGAGTTTAATGATACAACTAAATTCTTCAGAAACGAAGGCGGAGGGTAAGAGATTCGAACTCTTGGTGGGTTGCCCCACGCACGCTTTCCAAGCGTGTGCACTAGACCACTATGCGAACCCTCCAATATTAAACCGACTGCTGTTTTATACCACTTATTCCATCCCGCGCAAAATTTTGATGCGCTCTTCGGTGGGCGGATGGGTGGAAAAAAGGCCGGAAAGTTTTTTGCCGGCCGAGCCGAAAGGATTGGCGATGAAAAGATGCGCAGTGGTCGCGCTCGCCGTTTTCAAAGGCGCCGCATAGGCGCTAATTTTTTGCAAAGCGGAAGCTAAGCCTTCTGGGTAGCGCGTCAGGAGCGCGCCGGAAGCGTCGGCGAGATATTCTCTTTTTCTGGAAATCGCAAGTTGGATGAGCGTGACGGCAATCGGCGAAAGGATGGCGAGAATGATGCCAATTAAAACCAAAATTCCCCCGCCTTCGCCATCGCGCTTGGAACTGCGAAAGAAAGAACCGCGAATGAAAATTTGGGACAAGAGGCTGACGAAGCCGACCAGCACGACGACAATCGTGGAAAGCAAAATATCTTTGTTGCCGATGTGGGAAAGCTCGTGCGCAATCACGCCTTCAAGCTCATTTCGGTTTAAGATTTGCAGCAGTCCGGAAGTGACGGCGACTGCCGCGTGATTTTTGTCGCGGCCGGTGGCAAAAGCGTTCGGCGCATTGTCGGGAATAATATAAACTTTCGGCATCGGCAAACCGGCCGTGATGGCCAAATTTTCAACTGCGTTCCACAGCTCAGGATTGTCTTCCTTAACAATTGGCTGCGCGTGATGCAGGCCGAGAATAATTTTATCGGAATACCAATAGCTAAAAAAATTCATGAACAGGCTGAAAATCACCGCGAAAATAAGAATGCCGGTATTGTCGTAAACCATTCCGAAAAACCAGCCAAGGCCGACAATCACTAGGCAAAAAAGCGCCATGAGCCCCCAAGTTTTCCAAACATTTTTTGATTGCTCGTGGTAAATATTCATGAACTGATTATGAAATCAGATTTTTTAGTTTGGAAGTCCAAGAAGAAGAATTGATTTTTTCCAACGCATCAAAGTGCACGTCTTTGTCGGAAAAGATTTCAACGAACTTGTACAAGCCTCTGGTATTTATCTGACCATTATCAAGAAATTGGGTCGTCTCTAAAATTTGAACGCTGCCCAAAGGACGAGAAATTTCCTTGCCGTTGGTTTCCACCACCGGCACTTCGCCGCTCATCCAAAAACTCCGCTGTCCGTGTTTTAAAAATGGGTAAATTTTTCCGGTTTCAGGACTTTCTGGAAAACATTCTTCCACTTTCCGGCGACCAGACTGATACTCATCGTGGTTTCTAAGCGCTAACACCGGATTAAATTCAAGTACGGCCATAAAATTTATATTTATTAATGATTAAAAAATAAGGTTAAAACTTCACTTCCACCGGATTGCGCGCCGCCGCGTCGTCGAGCTCGAAGAACGCCATTTTTTGAAAATGGAACATGTTGGCCAAAATATTTGAAGGAAACGCGTCCACTTTCGTGTTTAAGTCTCGGACATTGCCGTTGTAAAAGCGACGCGCCGCCTGAATTTTATCTTCCGTGTCGGAAAGTTCGCTTTGGAGCGACAAAAAATTCTGGTTGGCTTTCAAATCCGGATATGCTTCAGAAACCGCGAACAAACTTTTCAAAGTGCCAGCGAGCATATTTTCGGCTTTAGCTTTTTCTTCAATGCTTTGCGCGCCCATCGCCGCATTGCGCGCGGCTGTCACCTTTTCCAAAGTGCCAGACTCATGCGCGGCGTAACCTTTCACCGTGTTCACAAGGTTTGGAATGAGATCGTAGCGGCGCTTGAGCTGAATGTCGATGTCGGACCAAGCTTCCTTCGCTCTCACCGAGAGCGTCACAAAACCGTTGTAAATAACAACAAACCACACCACCAGCACCGCAATAATTGCAAAAATAATAAACATCATAGATTTTAAATTAACTGATTGCGGCTATTATAACACGTTTTAAAAATACATATTAAAATCCCCCTAGGCGGGCCAGAGGGATTTAAAATCTACCACGTATTCTTCGTTTATTTCTGGGTGCAGTTCTTCATACACCATAAAAAGCTCTTCCAGATTATGGCGATGTCGCCCGTAAGAAAGCCATAGGTGAGCAAACTACTCGGCAAAATCTTCACCCCGCCAGTCTTTTTTTCCGTGAATGCTGTCGCAACAAAGCAACTTTCCGGTTTGCACGTCGTACTGGAACGTGTGGGCCAGTTCATGGGCAAACGCGATTGATTGGCTTTCCGATGAACTGTAAACGCTGAGAACGATGCCAAAACCACCGGAAAACCCATGACGAGACTTGTCAAAACAGGCTGCTAAGTTGCCGGAATAAAGCGTCCTGAAAAACTCCAAAAAAATAACATTTCTTTCTTGGAGCTGCTGCTGAAGCGTTTTGCCGATAAGAGTTTCCACACACTTCACCGCAAAGTCTCGTGGAGTTTCGACTCCATAATAATCGAGAAATGGCCATTTTTTCCTCACGACTATCTCCTTTCTTTTTCTTTCTGGAACAAAATTACTACACTCGCAATCAAAACACAAACTTAGTAATCCATGCCGCCCATACCGCCTGGCATACCGCCCATGCTGGCTGGTTTCTTTTCTTCTGGTTCATCGGCAACGGCGACTTCGGTGGTCAAAAGGATGGACGCGGCCGAAGCGGCGTTTTGGAGCGCCAAGCGCGCCACTTTTACCGGATCAATGATGCCTGCTTTAATCATGTCTTCTTCCCAATCGTTCTTGAGTGCGTTGAAGCCAAAATTTTCTTTTCGTTTTTTCGCGTCAGCCGTGGGCACATCGTTTTTCTTGTCGGCCGCTTCGTACGGATTTTTAATTTTCTTCACAATCGAGTCGTCATCTCGGCCAGCATTGAAAGCAATCTGGCGAATCGGCGCTTCCAAAGCTTTGAACACGATGCCGAAACCGATTTCTTCTTCGTCAATCATGCCGGTAATTTCTTTTGAACTCTCAATTTTCTTGCCCGCTTGAATGAACGCCACGCCACCGCCGGCCACAATCCCTTCTTCAATCGCGGCTTTGGTCGCATTCACCGCGTCTTCAATCTTGAGTTTCAAATATTTCATCTCGGTTTCAGTCGCCGCGCCAACTCTGATGACCGCCACGCCGCCGGAAAGTTTGGCGATACGCTCGTCCAACTTTTCTTTATCAAACTTGCTGTCAGCCGAGTCGCGCTGAACTTTCAGCTGAGCCACGCGCTTTTCAATGTCGGCTTTTTTGCCTTTGCCGTCCACGATAATGGTTCGGTCTTTGTTCGAAAGCACTCTCGCTG
The DNA here is from genome assembly GCA_964467325.1 of uncultured Candidatus Saccharibacteria bacterium. Classification (GTDB taxonomy): domain Bacteria; phylum Patescibacteriota; class Minisyncoccia; order Phycocordibacterales; family JAKAEA01; genus JARIGY01. Next base: position 34,602 of record CAYXSG010000001.1, on the reverse strand, counting down.
CGTGACCCAGAACTGCCATGCCGGCTTTTTCAAAAGTCAGGCCAACGTCGTCGGTAATCACCTGCGCGCCCACCGTGAGCGCGATGTCGGCGAGCAATTCTTTTTTCCGATCGCCGTAGCCCGGCGCTTTGATCGCCAAAACGTTCAAGCCGCCGCGCAATTTATTTAAAATGAAAGTGGTAAGCGCTTCGCCTTCAATATCTTCGGCGATGAGCACAATGTCTTTCTTGCCAGTCTGCACGATTTTTTCCAACAACGGCAAAATTTCTTTCACGGCCGAAATTTTCTTGTCGGTAATGAGAATAGCCGCGTCGCGATACTCGGCTTCCATCCGCTCGGCATTGGTAATCATGTAAGGCGAAACGTAACCTTTATCAAATTCCAAACCTTCCACCACGTCACTCTGAATGCCCAAAAGTTGCGATTCTTCCACCGTCACCACGCCATCTTTGCCGACTTTCTCAATTGTGTCAGCGATAATCGTGCCGATTTCCTGCGACTCGGCGGAAATGGTCGCGACCTGTCGAATTTCATCTTTCGTTTTAATCGTCTTGGCAATAGATTTCAAACTTTCCACCACGAGCTTCGCCGCTTTTTCAATGCCGTTTCGGAGCGCCATCGCATTTACGCCCATCGCGGTGTGCTTCATACCTTCGGAAACAATGGCTTGCATGAGGATAACCGAAGTAGTAGTGCCGTCGCCTGCCATTTCATTGGTCTTGCTGGCCACTTCTTTCACGATTTCCGCGCCCATGTTTTCAAATTTGTCGCTGAGAGAAATTTCTTTCGCAATGGACACGCCGTCGTTTGTGATGGTTGGACTGCCGTAGCCTTTGTCCAAAACCACGTTCCGGCCGCGCGGACCCACGGTGATTTTCACCGCATTCGCCACTTTGTCCACGCCCGCCTTGAGTTTCATTCTCGCTTCATCGCTCCAAATGATATTTTTTGCCATTTTATTTTATATAGAGAAATTATCTGTTAATGACTGCCAAAATGCTGTCTTCTTTCAAAATAAAATATTCTGCGCCGTCAATTTTCACTTCGTCGTAACCGTATTTGGAAAACATAACTGTATCGCCCACTTTGACCGAGAGCGGCACTCTTTTGCCATCTTCAAACCGGCCGGCGCCCACCGCCACCACCGTGCCTTCTTCAGGTTTTTCTTTCTCCACGGTTTCCGGAATGTAAATACCTGATTTGGTTTTCTCAACATTATCTTCGCCTTTTGGCTTCACCAAAACTCGATCGCCAAGCGGCATAATTTTCATTTTTTCTGCTGTTTTTTCTGCTTTATTTTCTGTCTTCTTTTGGTTTTTTGCGTTTTTCATAGTGTGGATATTATAGGGCAAAAAGCTTCAATGTCAATTTGCGCAAATCCTGAATTGTGCTAGCATGTTCTTCATGAGAAATATCGTCCAAATCCTGCCTTACATCCAGATTTTGCTATCGGTCATCCTCGTTGGCCTTGTCTTGGTTCAGCAATCAGACGCCGACCTCGGCAGTTCTTTCGGAGGCAGCGATAACCAGAACGCATCGCGCACTCGCCGCGGCGCCGAACGGAACATTTTCGTCGCCACCATAGTTGTCGGCATTCTTTTTGCCGCATCCGCTTTTGTTGCTCTCATCATTAAGTAAATCGCTTGACGCAAAACTCTTCCAATAATCAGACGTCGTGGCGCGCCCGCGCGAATGCCACCATCCATTCCCTTTCGCTTACCGGCAAGCTGGTTTTCTTCACGCTCCTAACGATTTTCGGCTTGTCGGCGCTGTCACTTGCTTGGCACGTCAACAATTCATTCATGGTGGAAGTGCCAGCCGACGGCGGCAAAATTACCGAAGGCATAATCGGCTTGCCTAGATACATCAATCCGGTGCTCGCCGTCACTGAAGCTGATAAAGATATTTCCGCTTTGGTCTATTCTGGCCTCATGCGCCAAACACCCAAAGGCGACATCGTGCCCGACCTCGCGGAAAGTTACACTCTTTCGCCGGACGGCAAAGTTTACACTTTCACTTTGAAGCCATATCTAACTTTTCACGACGGCTCGCCGGTCACCGCCGACGACGTGGTTTTTACCATCGGCAAAATTCAAACCGCTAGCATCAAAAGTCCGAAGCGCGCCAACTGGGACGGCGTTTCGGTGGAAAAAGTGGATGAGCGCACGGTAAAATTTATTTTGCATCAAGCTTACGCGCCGTTTTTGGAAAATACCACCGTCGGCATTTTGTCTGAAAAAGCTTGGACCAACACTTCCGACGACACTTTTTCTTTAAGCGTCCTCAACACTTCGCCGGTGGGCACTGGCCCTTACAAACTGAAATCCATTGCCAAAAATAGCGACGGCATACCGCTTTCTTACACACTTGAGGCGAATAAAAATTTTGCGTTCGGCGCACCACATGTCAGCGCCATCGTCTTCACTTTTTATTCCAACGAAAAAGCGCTGACTGACGCTTATGCCGCTGGCGAGATTTTAAACCTAAGTGGTGTTTCAGCCGACACTGCGCTTAGTCTCCAAAACGGCGGCGCGAAAATTCTCACCGCGCTGCTGCCGCGCGTGTTCGGCGTCTTTTTCAATCAAAGTCAAAATGCAGCGCTCGCGGACAAAACCGTTCGGCAAGCGCTTGACATGAGTGTGGATAAAGATTACATTATCCGCACTGTTCTCCATGGTTTCGCCGCAAAGCTTTCCGGCCCCATGCCAGAAAGCTTCGTTGGCAGTTCAACCCAAAAAGAACCGGCTGTTGCATCTTCCACAGAAGATTTGCTGAATCAGGCCAATGCGATTCTTGATAAAACCGGCTGGAATCTAAATTCCGACGGCATTCGCGAGAAAAAAACCGACAAAGGCACGACGACGCTCGCTTTTTCAATTTCCACCGGCGACACTTCCGAGCTTAAAGAAATCGCCGACATTTTGAAAACGCAGTGGCGAAAAATCGGCGCAGATGTGAGCGTGAAAGTGTTTGAGGGCGGCTACCTCAACCAGAGCATCATCCGCCCGAGAAAATATGACGCATTGCTGTTCGGCCAGATTGTGAACAAAGATTTTGATTTATACGCTTTCTGGCATTCGTCGCAACGAGCCGATCCCGGCCTCAACATTGCGCTTTATAGCAATCCGAAAGCCGACAAAAGCCTTGAGAATATCAGAACTTTGAGCGACAAAGAAGCGAGAAAAGCCGAGTATTTGAAATTTGCAGCGCAAGTGGACAGCGACAAGCCAGCAGTTTTCCTTTACGCTCCGGATTTCATCTATATCGTTTCGCCGAACATCTTGAACTTGAGCGTTGACAACTTATCCACGCCGAGCGACCGATTCAACAGCGTTTACGATTGGTATATAAACAAAGAACATCTTTGGAAAATTTTCGCTCATAATTAAATTAAAAATTAACAAATAATATGTCTTCAGAAAAAAACGTTTTTCATTCGGACCGGCTGCCGAGAGTAAATGCCGTCCATAAGCACCACTCTCCGGCGCGCGCCACCGCAACTAGCACTCGCAAGATGGATCGGCCGCGCGGAGCTTCAAGCGCGCCGCGCGCTCACGTCGGCGAAAAAAAGGTGGCGGACAAAATTCCGCCGCTCGCGCCCGACACTATTCGCATCATTCCCCTTGGTGGCGTGGAGCAAATTGGCCAGAACTGCACGATGATTGAATACAACAACGACATCATCGTCATTGACCTCGGCTTCCAATTTCAAGACGAAGCGACGCCCGGCATTGATTACATTTTGCCAAACACGAAATACATTGAAGAACACAAATCCAAAATCCGCGCCGTGCTCATTACGCACGGCCACTTGGACCACACCGGCGGTATTCCCTACATCATGCCGCGCATCGGCAATCCGCCGATTTACACGCGCAACCTGACCGCGCTCATGATTCGCAAGCGCCAAGAAGAATTTCCAAATTTGGAACCTTTAGATATTAAAATCGTGGAAAAAGATGATCACATCCGCCTCGGCGCTTTGACCGTCAGATTTTTCGCCGTCACGCATACCATTCCCGACTCCATGGGCATCATCATTGAAACGCCGTACGGCAACATTGTGAATCCGGGCGATCCGAAGCTCGACCACATTGACATGAAGCTCACGGAAAACGAAGAGCGCGAGTACGGAAAGTTCCAAGACATGAAAGTCTTGCTCATGATGAACGACTCAACCAACATTGAAAATCCGGGCTTTTCCACGCCGGAAAGTTTGGTTCACAAAAATCTTGAGGAAATTATCAAGAATATTAAAGGGCGTTTAATCATCGGCACGTTCGCGTCGCAAATGGAGCGCATGATTAAAATCATCAATGTCTGCGAACACCTCGGCAAAAAAGTGGCAATTGAAGGCCGATCCATGAAGGTCAACATTGAAATTGCCACGCTTGCCGGCATGCTGCACGTCAAAAAAGATACGATTATCAACACCGCTGACATTGATAATTATCCGCCGGACAAAATCGTCATCCTCGCGACCGGCGCGCAAGGCGAAGAGTTTGCGGCGCTCATGCGCATCAGCAATCGCGCTCACAAAACCTTAAAGTTAAATAATCGCGATACTGTGCTTCTTTCTTCTTCCATCATTCCTGGCAACGAACGCTCAGTGGAAAAACTCAAAGATAATATTGCCCGCCAAGGCGCAAAAATTATTCACTACCGCACTTCGGATGTTTACATTCACGGCTCCGGCCACGGCAACAAAGGCGAATTGGAATGGATGTTCAAGAAAATCAATCCAAAATTCTTCATGCCGATTCACGGCAACCATTACCGCTTGAAGCTGCACGCCGATCTCGTTGAATCTTTAGGCATGCCGCAAGCCAACGTGATTGTCCCTGACAACGGCTCCATCATTGAAATCCAAAACAAAGGCGAAAAAATCGTGAAGCTTAAAGAAAAATCGCCGTCCGGTCTAGTTTTGGTTGACGGCTTCTCCATCGGCGACATTCAGGAAGTGGTCATTCGCGACCGACAAATGCTCGCACAAGACGGCATGTTCGTCATCATCGCATCCATCAACGTCACCACCGGCAAATTGAAAAAATCGCCCGACATCATCTCGCGCGGCTTCGTTTACCTGCGCGAATCACAAGATTTGCTCCAGCAAACTCGCTACATCATCAAGAAAACCATTGAAGACACCGTGCGCGGCCAAAATCCCATCAACTTTGACTACGCCAAGCAAGTGGTGACCGACGCCGTGGCCAAATATCTCTTCCAACAAACCGCCAAGCGCCCGATTGTCATTCCCGTGCTCTTGGGAGTGTAGAGATAATGGGTCAGGCACCTTTTGCTAATCAAACAAGTCGGAATGACTGCCGAGGTTTACTAGCAGCAAAACCAGATTGTTGTTTTCTATTTTATAGACTAGTAATAAGTCAGACTTGATATGACACTCTCGGCAATCTGAAAGCGGGCCTGACAAATAATGATCTTGGTATTTTAATTCCAGAACCTCGCTGTTTTGTATTTTTGTGATAATAGATTCAAGTTCTTCTCTGGGAAATTTTCCTGATTTTGACAGTTTTTTAAATGATTTTTTGTAGGCTGACGAATGTCTGACTAACAGCATATGTTACTTGGAATTTATAATATCGTCATGCATTTCTTGTACGGTTTTATAACTTTTGCCATATTTTATGGTATGTTCTATTTCCTTAAGCATTTTTTCCTCTTGCGCCGGAGTAAAACCGTTCGCCGTGCGGATGGTAAAAGGCACCGAGCGCGACTTGATGACTTGGTGTAAATAGAGCTTGATGCCGGAAGAGAGATCAAGACCCATGTCCTTGAAAGTCTTGTCGGCTTCTTTTTTCACTTTTTTGTCTATGCGAATTTGGATTGTTGAGTTCATGCCCCTAGCCTATTACAACGTCATGACATTGTCAACATACTTGTCTTCCAAAAAACTTCTGCTAGGATAAGCCGAGTTCAGTACAAAACCCCAACCGAAAGGAGCTTTTATGCATCAAGTTTTGAAGAACTATTTTGCGGTTCGAGGCGCACTTCAAAAGCACTTTTATTTTGGTAGTGATGGTTGTGGATATAAGCTGGTCCAAGATAAAGAGGTCGAGGAATTCTTGCGCGCCCATGAGTTCAACTTGGAGTTATTTGCAAAAACCTGCAGAACACAAGGTACTTTGTGCCTCCAGGCTTTTTCCTTCGAGAAGGGAAAACTCCAGCAAATTCAAGGGGTTCCAAGGTTAAATCTAAATGCCTTTTTGGAAGCATTAGTCGAGCAGATCACGGAAGATTTCCCCGTCTTCCCAGTCTAATTACTGTCCATAAATACCAAGAGCATTATCGTGAATGCAGTGTTCACACTGCCCCCGAACGGAATTTCCCCGTTCGGTTTTTTATTAGTAAAAATCTTCAGAAATACTTTATTTTTCCTTTAAAAATATTTTATCTGTGTTATGCAATAATACGGGTGTTTTTTATTGATTAATATATAATGGTTATGAATATGATTTATAATATTTTATCAACAATAGGCATCGCAACAATTCTTGGTGCAGTTCTCTACATAGGCAGAAAACTGCAGATTTTGGATGATTTGAAAATAACGACTCATAAAATCAAATCAAACGTGAAGGTTGTCAGTGATTTTTTGACTCGCAATAATACGAACTTCAATCCTTCAGAATTGCAGGCTTACAGTCCTCTCAAATTAACAACCGAGGGAGAAAATCTCATAACTAAAATCGGATTTGATAATATCTTTGAAAAAAATAAAGATGATTTTTACAAGTGCATCGAGAGTGAGAACCCAAAATTGAAATACGATATCGAAATTGCAGCCATTAAATCCGTTTCAGTGCTGTACGATAAAGAATACATGAGCTTTCTTAAGGTTTTTTTCTACAATAATCCAAAACGCAGCATGCAAGATACTGCGCCTACGCTCGGTGTGTATATAAGAGACAAATACTTGCAGGAACATCCAGAAATCACTCAGTAATTTATTTCTTTATTTTATCAACACCAGCTTTCGCGCTTTGGTTGGTATAATAGGCGCATGAACTTTCACAAGCCGAGATATCGGTTCATTTATATCGCGGCGCTTTTGCTTTCGCTTCAGTACGCTTTCACGATTTATATAAACTCTTCGTTTCTCGGACAGTATTTTGATAGCCAAACTATCAGTAATTTATACGTGGCCGGCGCCATCATCACCGCTTTTTGTTTGATTGTGAGTGGCAGATTTCTAAAACGCTTCGGCAATTGGCGCCTTGTGCTTTCGGGAATCATTTTGGAAATTGGTACCCTGCTCACGCTCGCCTTTTCGCACAATCCAACAATTATCAAAATCGCTTTTCTCGCCCACCAAGCGCTACCGCCCTTGATTCTTTTCGGCTTGGACATTTTCCTAGAAGGCATTTTAGTAACAGTGAAAGACACAGAAAAAACTCGCGCTTACTATCTGACTTTCATGAATCTCGCTTTCGTCTTCGCGCCGCTCACCGTTGGCTTCATGATTGAGAAAATTTCTTTCAGCAGCGTTTATCTGGTTTCAACTTTATTTCTAGGCATTTTATGGCTTTTGGTTTTTGACGTATTTAAAAACGTTGAGCCGGTGCGCTACCGCGAAACGGAATCTTTCCGAAACGTGAAAATGTTTTTGGGCCGAAAATTTCTTTCCGTGATTTTCTTTTTAAATTTCCTGCTCCAATGCTTTTACGTCCTCATGGTCATTTTCATGGCGCCGTATCTTCACAACACCATCGGCCTAAGCTGGGAATCTATCGGCCTCATTTACACGATAATGCTTTTGCCGTTCGTGCTGTTTGAAGCGCCGCTCGGCAAACTTTTCAACCGTTTTCACGACGAAAAAAATATCATCATGGCCGGTTTCCTAATCATGAGCGCTTCACTACTTTGCATGGCTTACACGCAAGTGCCAAGCGTATTTTTGTGGGCCGCACTGCTGTTTTTGTCCCGCATCGGCGCTAGTTTCGTGGAAGTTGGAAGTGAAGCGGCATTCTTCCGGCGAATTACCGACAAAGACGCGAGCTTCATCGGCCTTTTCCGCCTCTCTGTGCCTGCGGCCTACATCATTACCCCACTTCTTGGCAGCGTCATCGTGCCAGCGCTGCCAGTCACGACGCTTTTCATCTTAACTTCCCTTTGTCTTTTGGTGGGCGTAAGCGCCACCTATAAAGCTCGGTTTTAATTTTCCTACTCCTGTTCTTCGTTGTCCAAATCAATGAATTTGCTTGAAGAATTTTTGGTTTCGGATTCTTCATCAAAATTTTCGCCATTTTCCGAATTTTCTTTTGCTTCGCCATCTTCACCCGCAGAATTTTTCAGAATGAGTGCGTGCCGGCCGTCTTCGCAAAGGCATTCTTGCATCGGTTCGCCTTGTTTTAGGCAAGACTCGTTCTGACAAGTCCTGATGAGCTTGGAAGAAAAACCACATTCAGAACACACAAAGTGGGGTTGCATAATTTTATGAGTTAATTTTAACAAATTCCAAAGCCATGAACAACGGAATTTCTTTTCTCATCCGATCTTCTTCTTTTTGACGCGGGCCTTTTTCGCTTTCTTTATGGGAAATCCATTCTTCAATGCGAGTCGCGGCAAAGCCGGCGCCGCGCAGCAGCTTCATATAAAACTGAAGTGGTCGGTGGAAAGAAACGGTTTTTTCGTCCGGCTTGGCGCCCGGATGCATGGCAATCGGCACGGTTTTTTCGGAAAGGTATTGGTCAATGCGACGGTATTGTTTCCCCGCTTTTTCGTCCCAACCCCAAGCCGAGCCGCCCGGAATCCGAAACGCCGGATGATTCATCACAATGAACATTTTGCCGGTTTTTTTGAGCACGCGGGAACATTCGGCGAGCGTTTCTTTGACTTCGCGAATGTTTTGAATCGCCAAAATTAAAGTCACCAAATCAACACTTTCGGCTTTCACTTCCGGAAAAGCGTGGGCCGGTGCGACGGCAAACTGCGCGCCGAGCGAATACTGCTTTTTGGCGAGCGCGATGAGCTCGGGCGAAATATCCAAACCCCGCGCCGTCGCGCCGGCTTTCCGAAATTCTTCCGTGAAAAAGCCGCTGCCGCACGCGAGGTCGAGCACGCTCGTGTCAGATTTAATCTCCATAAGCCGAAGTAAATTCGGCAAAATCACTTTCTGATGATAGCTTTCTTCGCCCGAGACATGCTCGCCGTACCACTGCGCCACCCTGCCCCAAGAAGTGTCTTTTTTCACAAAATTATTTTAATTCGCTAGCAAGCACCGCCGAAACCGCTTTATTTAAATTATTTTTAGATTTGGCGAGACCGGATTTCCATTCCACGAGAGTTGAAGTTGGGACAGACTGGATTGACGTAAGCGCGTTAATAGAAAAAGAAAGGTTGTCCATGAAAAGATTAATCTCACCCAAATCAAGCTTGGCTTCAGTCAGCGCCGAAGCAACATCGTCAGAAGAACTGGTTGTGCCAAGAGTTTTGATCGAGTCGCCCATGGAAATGAGCCTGGTCTCCACTTCCGCTCGGCCGGATTCAAGACTAATTTCCAAAGTGGAAGTTGAAGAAAAAACCAAGCTCGGCGACGAAGTGCGCGGATTTTCAAAAAAATTATCGGCGTTGCCATGAATCGCTTCAAGTGCCGCTTCATAAGCGCCGTCGAGCGCCACCACAATTTGCACGTTCGGATTAATTTTAATTTGCTTCGGCGGCACTTTCGTTTCAAGCTCGGTGTCCGGATTGCGACTGTCCACCGCCGATTTCACCTTGCTCGCCGGCGCCACGCTTGGACTCGGCGTCCCATTGCCAGAATGAAAAAAGCCCGCGCCAAAAAATACCATTATGCTAGCTAGCGCTCCAGCCACCATATTCTTGACGAGGGTCATGTTGGAAGCTATCTTACCGCAAAACCGCTTAAAATCAAAGCACTTTACTGAACAGCTTTTTCCAGAAAATAGACAAGTAAATAATATTTACAAGAATGGCAAAAACAATAATCACCGCGTCGTATGACTGACGAACCCAGTAATTGTCTTGCAGGCGAATCCACATGCCGTATTCGTCAAAAGCCAACGCCAAACCCGCCCCGTACAAAAACGCCGTGAGACTTTTCCATTTATAATCTTTAACGTTCTGCGCGAGCAATCCCGAAACTGCCAGAATGAAAATGCCGTAAGTGAAATGGTGGATATGCACTCCTCTGATGTTGAGAAACAGCCAGGGCATATTATAGACAAGCAGTCTGGAAAGAATGAAAGTGGGCAAAAAAGACAGAAGAATCCAGAAATTCACGTCTTCATCGGCTTTTTTCTTTATGTGGAAAGAGAATCGGGAAATCATTTGGCTTAAATTATACTATAGCACAAGATCTGGGTGATAAAATCTTTCTGAAGACCAATTCACACTTTGCCTTTGACTTTCTTTTCTCGCATGTATAATGGCGTCAATTAATCCTTAATTCACACTCATATGCGCATTCTCGCTGTTGAAGATGATGAAGAGGTTCAAAAAATTCTGAAGACCAATCTTGAGGAAGAGACTTTCAGTGTGGATATTGCTGGCGATGGCGAAAAAGGCTCATATTTGGCCAGAACTAACGAATATGATCTCATTATCTTGGATTTCATGCTGCCGAAGAAAGACGGCAAAACGATTTGCGCCGAAATCCGCAAAGCCGGCAAAAACACACCAATTATCATGCTCACCATGCGTTCCACCTTTGAATCAAAAGTGGATTTGCTCAACACCGGTGCCGATGACTATCTCACCAAGCCGTTCGTCTTCCAAGAACTGCTAGCCCGAATCCGCGCGCTCATGCGCCGGCCGAAAACGCTGGAATCAAACACGTTTGAGCTGGACGATCTGAAGCTTGATCTCGTGAAGCAAAGGGTGACGCGCTGCAAGAAAAATATTTACCTGACCCGCAAAGAATTTGCCTTGCTGGAATACCTCATGCGCCACCGCGGCCTTGTGCTCTCGCGCGGCACGATTATGGAACACGTTTGGAACGCCGACAGCGATCCGTTTTCCAACACCGTTGAAGCGCACATTTTAAATCTGCGCCGAAAAATCGACATTGCTAATAAGAAAAAGCTTCTTCACACCATCCCCGGCCGCGGCTATACTCTTGATATTGCTCGACCGGATCCGTCGTAAATTACGATTGCATAAGCCATAAAACAGTGGTAAAATATCTGCGTTATGAAAAAGCCGAACTTACTCCAATTTGTCATCCGAGAAGCAGAAGAAGGCGGCTATTACGCTGAAGCCATTGGCGCTTCCATTTACACTCAAGGCGAAACAATTGACGAAACTATGCGAAACATCCGAGAAGCCGTTGATTGCCATTTTGGCATTTCTGCCTCAAAAAACCATACCAACTTGCCCATCTTGGCCAATTTTGAAATTCCAAGCTTTGCTTAAATTAAAATCCCATGCCGCACAGGCTCAAGGTTTTGTCCGGTAAAGAAGTCGTCAGAATTTTTGAAAAGTACGGCTGTGAAGTTTTAAGAACTGTCGGCAGTCACGTGAGAATTAAAATTGACGGTGACAGTCGCCACATCACAATACCTTTACACAAAGAGCTGAAAAAAGGCACCTTAAGAGGAATTATTAAAGATTTTGAAATTTCTTTTGGTGCTGATTTAGCTGACAAGGAATTTTATACTACCAATTAGTGCTGTATAATAGAAACATTATCATCTAACATAATTTCATGCCTAAATCCTTGCGTTTATTTTGGAAGTTTCTTGGTATTATCTACTTTATTTTTTCTTTTCTTGCTCTTGTAATTTGCATTTGGTTTTTTGTTCCTTCTATACGTTCAGCCTATCCTTTATGGATTGTTATTTTGCCGCTAGGGGTTTTCTGCATGACGATTGTTGCCGGTTATGGCTGGTTTACTATTAAAAAATGGATATTGCCGTTGTTTGTTTTAATTTGTGCACTAGATTTATTGTCTTTACCGTTTAATTTTAGTATTGGTGCCCTGATAATTTTCCTCATTTTGGCAGGAATAACTCTTCTAGCCTATTTAAAGCGGAATTTTCTAAGCGGTGAATATTTAAAGCTGGTGGTTCAGTTGGTGTTTCTAATGAGTCTTATTGCTGTCATTGTGATTGGTTACTTTAGTGTTTCGGTTTTTAAAACGGTTATTAATTCTCAAATCGTATCTCAAAAATACGGAATTGAAACCGCCACCAGTCTGAATTGGACAGATCAAAAATACGGCTTTGAAATAACTTTTCCGGAGGGTTCAAAACAAGCATACGACAGCACAGTTGATACTTTTGGCACCGTGAAAGCGGTAGAGGCATATAGTCCGGATGGAAAAACTCTTGGAGCTGTAACAGTTAGACCTCTTCATGCTGGCGAGTCATTTGAAACCATACGCCAGAATCTTCAGAAGCAACTCACAATCAAAGATGTGACTGTTGGTGGCGATAAGGCTTTATTTTTATCAGTAGGCACAGCTGTGCAAGGACAAAATCAGTCCTTTTATTACAACGTGCTGGTACACAATGGGTTTGAATATAGAATAGTTACGGTGACCCCAGAAAACAGCTTTGAAGACAGTCAAAGAGGATTAAACTTCTTCAATCAGATTAGTTCCACATTTTCATTCTCAAATTAAAATGAAAAGGCCTCACCGCTGATGCAGTGAGGCCTGAGATTTCTGTTTTCGAGAAAGAACGCAAGTTATCGTCGGCGGCGGAAAAGAAGTCCGATAGTGCCGATACCGATAATTCCCATTGAGGTTGGCTCCGGAACCGTTCCGAGCATCACCGGCTCTGTAACAAACCCCGAATCGGCTGAGAAAACCAAATCGTAAGTTATCACAAAGCCAAGTCTGTCCGCTCCCAATTCCCCCTCGTAAGTCAGCCGAGCGCCGACGACAGAGTCCGGAGCCACGTATATATGGCTATCCGCATAATCGCGAATGCCGTATACATCATTGTAGTGTTCTAGAGACACACGTCCGACGAGAAACGCAGCATCATCTTGCAAACTCGGCGTTACACTCGCGCCAAGTCCAGAGCCAGATGCAGGCACTTCACGACCAGTAATGACCGTCTTGAAATCGTAAAGGTCGGAATCCGAATTTATCGGGAAGTCATTCGGCATAATGACGCTGGTCACACTATCAATCCAGTGTGGCGTTTTCATTTGAACGCCGGCAAATCCTGGATTTCCCGAATCCATCCAGTAGGATGCTGTTGCCGATCCGCCAGACGGAAAGTCAACTTGCAGAATGTTCTGCAGATGACCAAACTCATCGGGCTTGTCAGAAATGGAACCGACAACCAGCGAAGCATCAGCCACTCGAGACAACAACAAAATCGCCACAATCAAAACCAATCGCTTCATTTGAAGCTCCTTGTTAGAGAGTTGAGAAACCTTTATATTACGCGGTCAAAATGACCGTTCTCACACCACAATAACATAGATAGGTTTTTAAGTCAATAGGTAACAGAAATTTTTTTGGAAGATTGAGATGACACGAAACGCAGTGCAAATTCAAAAACAGTAAAGAAAAAAGCCGAGAAGAAGAGGTCACCGAAGAACGTGCCGCGGAAAAACGGCAACGCGGCGATGAAACACGCTTCTAAACCGGCGAAAGTGTTAGAATACATGCCGGAAAATTGCCATACAGCGAAATTGGTTGCAAAAAAGAAAACCAAGGACGAAGCAATGCTAGCACCCGCGATTTTCAGCACGGTTTTATTTTTCCGAAGCGCCAAACCGATGAGCGCGCTCGCCAAAAAGCTGGCGTAAACCGCAAGCATGATTTGCCATTCGTAAAAACCGAGCGAAATATCGCTCAAAATCATGATGGCAAAAATAATCGCTACGGAATAAGCGAGACCGAGGTAAGCCGAAGCGGCCAAAGCGATGGCGGCCACCGGCGCGAAGTTCCAAACGTGCGGCGCGAAGCGCACCGAGACGCCAAGGACGATAAAAATGACGGCGAGCACGATTTGCGAACGATTTTTCATGAGAATCTGAGTATGACTTGTTTTTTTTAAAAGCGCAAGTAGTTTTGCGCTTGCAATCAATGTCGCATGTGCAGTAAAATACGTAAGCAGTTTTATTTTAATTTTAATAAATAATTTTTTTATTTTCTCCGTATGAATACGACAAAAAAGTCTGAGGTGCGATCAACGAAGCCGTCGGATTTTATCAAAACAGTGCAGAAGCGAGACGGCTCCATTGTGCCTTTTGACCTAAGTCGGATTGCAAACGCCATCCACAAAGCCATGATTGCTGTGAACGAAGGCAGCGACATGGAAGCGAGCATGGTGGCCAACAAAGTGTTCGCCGATTTGGTGAGAATTTCCAAAAAATACAAAAATTTTGTGCCTACCGTTGAAGGCATTCAGGACAGCGTGGAGCGCGAACTCATTTTGAGCGAATATGTGAAGACTTCGAAAGCGTTCATCTTGTACCGAGAGGAACGCGCCAAGCTCCGCGCCCGCGGCATTGAGGTGCCGGAGCATGTGAAGAAGCTGGCCACCGACAGCAAGAAGTATTTTGCCAGTCCTTTGGGCGAATTTGTCTATTATAGAAGCTATTCTCGCTGGATTGAAAATGAATCGCGCCGCGAAACTTGGATTGAAACCATTGACCGCTACATGACTTTCATGAAAGAAAATCTCGGCAAGAAACTCACGGATGCCGAATATGAAGAAGTGCGTCAGGGCATTTTGAAACAAGAAGCCATGCCTTCCATGCGCCTTTTGCAATTTTCTGGCAAAGCGGCGCGCGCGACAAATGTTTGCGCTTACAACTGCTCATACATCGCGCCAGAAAGTTTTCAAGATTTGGCAGAGATTATGTACATTTCCATGTGCGGCACCGGCGCTGGTTGGTCGGTGGAAAGCCAAAACGTTCAAAAATTTCCGCAAATTCTCCCTCAAACTGGGGAAAAATTACCGACGCACGTCATTCCTGACTCAAAAGAAGGCTGGGCCGATGCACTCACGCTCGGTATGAAAACTTGGGCCGCTGGCAAAGATATCGCATTTGATTTTTCACAATTGCGCGCCGCTGGTACTCGCCTCAAGACTATGGGCGGCAAGTCTTCCGGTCCCGATCCGCTTCGCCGACTACTTTCTTTCACTCGAGAAACGATGATGAATCGACAAGGCAAGCGCCTGCGCAACATTGACGTGCACGACATCATCTGCATGATTGGCGATTGCGTCGTTTCCGGCGGCGTACGCCGAAGCGCGATGATTTCCCTTTCCGATTTGGACGATATGGACATTCGCGACTCAAAGCAAGGTGCATTTTATGTCACTCATCCGCACCGCTCGCTCGCGAACAACTCCGCCGTTTACACTTCCAAGCCGACCAACGAAGAATTTTTGAAAGAATGGATGGCGCTCATTGAAAGCCATGCCGGCGAACGAGGCATCTTCAACCGCGGCTCGCTCGCTCAAACTCTGCCGAAGCGCCGCATTGACCATTTGAAAGGTTACAAAGGCTATTTCGACGCATCAGGCAAGCACATCATCGGTTCAATCGGCACGAACCCTTGCGGCGAAATCATTTTGCAATCAAAACAATTCTGCAACCTCTCGGAAGTCGTAGCACGTTCCACCGACACGGAAAAGTCGCTCTTGCGAAAAATCCGCATCGCCACGATTCTCGGCACATATCAATCCAGCCTCACCCATTTCCCTTACCTTTCAAAAGAATGGAAAGAGCACTGCGACGCTGAACGCTTACTCGGCGTATCCATCACCGGCCAGTGGGATTGCCCAGCCGTGCAAAATGCCGAAACGCTTTTGAAACTCAAAAAAGAATCCATCAAAGTAAACCAGACATACGCAAAGCGATTTGGAATTAGCGCTTCCACAGCCATCACCTGCGTCAAGCCGTCCGGCACCCTTTCGCAAATGGTGGACTGCGCCAGCGGCATGCACGCTCGCAATTCCGCTTTCTACATTCGCCGCGTCCGCATTTCCGCCACCGACGCACTCTTCAAGATGCTCAAAGATCAAGGCGTGCCGTACTTTCCAGAGGTCGGTCAGAATGCTGAGAGCGCCAACACTTACGTTCTAGAATTTCCTGTTAAAGCGCCAGTAAATTCCGTTTTCAAAGACAGTGTTTCGGCCATTAAACAACTTGAATATTGGAAACTGGTAAAAGTCAATTACACCGAACACAATCCTTCTGTGACCGTTTCCGTCGGCGACAGCGAATGGATTGAAGTCGCCAACTGGGTTTACGCCAACTGGGAAATCGTCGGCGGCCTGTCCTTCTTGCCTCGCGACAACCACGTCTACCAACTCGCACCTTACGAAGCCATCGACGAAAAGCGCTACGAAGAGCTTGCGAAAAGAATGGCGCACATTGATTTCTCAAAAATCATCACTTACGAAAAAGTAGACGAAACCGAACTCAAAAAAGAACTCGCCTGCGCCTCCGGCGTCTGCGAAGTGGTCTAATCTCTCAATTAAAAAGCTAGCCGGCAATCTCCTCTTTCGTCTTTTTGATGAGCCAGTTTACGAAACGCGTGCTTCTTGAAAACAAATTGAAAATCGTCGCTAAAGTGAGAAGGAGAAAAGCAAACCATGTGCTGTAAAAGCAAGCAATGATGGCAATGACAGCGAAAGTCATGGGCGCAATTACTCGAATGAAGCCGCGGCGCTTTTCTGAAACCAAAACGAATGCGTGATCAATGTGGCCGGAAGTCAAAACGTAGCTGCGCATCCACAAAAGCGAAAAACCGATGGCCAAAACGTTTAGGGCGTAGATAATGATGGCGAGCTTGGTTTGGCTGTAGGTGCCGATGAGACTGGTGGAAAAAGGAATGAGCGAAATGAAAAAGAAAAAGATGGCATTGATGCTGGTGAGTCGGCGGTCCACACTTTTGGCGTACACCGAAACAATGTAGTGGTGCGCATGCCAGTAGGTGAAAAGCAAAGCAAAACTCAAAATGAAGCTGAGGAAAACCGGCCAGAGTGTGGTGAGCGCCGTCCAAAGTTTTTCATCATTGACCATGCCAGCCATGAAAGGAATCTTGAATTCAAAAGTCATGAGCGTCAGAATGATTGCGAAAATGCCGTCCGAAAGAGAGTCAAGGCGAGATTGTTTCATGTGATTTATAAATATTGTATCAAACGACTAAGGGTTCGTCACGGAGAAATAATTTGTGTCGGTGATTTGGCCGAGGTCGTTGGAAACGTAAATTTGATATGAGCCGACCGGCGTATTGGCTGGGACGTTGAAATAGAGCGCGGTGCCGTAATTTTGCGGTGTGGCGCGCAAAGCCGTGCTGCCGAAGTGAATGGTGACCGGCGAAGCGGAAAAACCACCGCCAATTATAGCAATCTGCGTGCCGGCCGGACCGTAGCCTTGTGACAAATAAGAAATCTTAAGTTGCGAAACATCCACCGGCGGCGCGTAAACGACAGTCACCGGCTGCGTGTAAGAAGTGGCCAAAGAAGAATCATCATCAATCACGTTAAAATTTATGTTGTAGCTGCCGAGTGTGTGGTAAGAGTGGCTCAAAGCGATCGTCTGAGTTTTTGAAATACTGATTCGCCTTGTGCCCGACCCGCCATTGTTGGAAACGTTGGCATCGCCCCAATCGGCCGACACGATGAGCGTCGTCGGATTTGAAACGCTGACTGTGATCGACCACACTCCAGAATCGTTCGGCAAAAGTTTCTGCGGCCCAACTACATTGGTAATCTGCGGCCGACTTAAGCCGTAATTGGTTCCATAATCGCCGATGGTAAAAGATAAATTATTGCTCTGACCGTTAGTATTTGAAACAAAAACTTGATACGTGCCCAAATTGGTTTGGGTATTTTGCGCCGGAATCACGCAGTTTTGAGAATTGCCGACGCAAGTTTGCACTGGGAGAGAAGGAACTTTGAAAACGAGCGTGGTGCCGTCGTCGGAACTGGCGAAAACATTGGTCGCGCCAAAATGCACAGTGTTACTCTTGAGAAAACCAGTGCCATAGACAGTGGTACTCATCCCAACCGGACCAGCGCTTTGAGAAAAATAGGAAATCGTCGGTGCGGAATTTTTTGAAACGCTCACCGGTGAAGTAGTATAAACCGAGCCGCTCGGATTGCTTGAAATATTTCCAAGAATGCCGACGTTTTGAGCCGGCGTGCCGCTATGGGAAAAAGTGAAAGCCAAAAGCACCACAAAAAGAAACCCTATCAGGAATAAAATGTCGTCGCTCATACGAATGAGAATTCGGCTTGTCGCTCTTCCCTGTTTAGAGCCGTAATTCTAAACTGCAAGACAGTGGCGAAAGCGGTCCAAAGCAAATATGGAATGTTGACAAGTGCCACCCACGGGGCAAAAGGATAAATGAGAATCATGCAAAGAGCGAGCGTAACCAATGTCAGAAAAACATCAACCGAAGCTAAACCGAGATGGTGAAAGCCAAACAGAATCGGCGTGAAAGCCAAGTTTAAGGCAAGATTTAAAAGGAAAACGAAAGCGATGGCCGGCAAAATTTCATGCTTGAAAAAAAGCCAACCGACGTAACCGAAAGAAATCGCTATGAGGAGGTAGAGCACAGCCCACACCGGCGCAAACAGTCGCTCCGACGGCGCCCACGACGGCTTTCGCAAAACTCTGTACCAGTGGTGATTTTTCATGTCGTGACTTTATTATACCTTTTATTTTTAAATTACTGCGGATTGTCGTAGCGGTTGGCACCTGGCACAAGCTCTGGGTCTCCCGGCTGAGTGACAATCCCTTGCGCGGTGGAATAGTCGGAATACGGCGTGGTGTAAATGTCTTGTTGCCCGTTTCCGGCCGGCGGTGGTGGCGGATTTTGATTGGTAGAAGATGCTTGTTGCTCTTGATTAATCTGATCCTGCAAAATTTCCACTTGGTTTTGAGCATCAGCCACCACTGTCTCCTGGTGTACAACGTCCGCCGGCGCCACCGGCGTCACAATTGGGGCTGGCGGCACGTAATCATTGCCGGCCGCAACCACGACGGTGGTTTGCGGTGCTGCTGGCGGCGGGGGCGGCAACAAAGTTTGAACCACGCTGTCAACCGACCGCGAAGCGTCTTGCACCAGCGCTACGTAAGAATCAATCTGGCTTTGCGTCAAACCAGAAGTTTCCGGCGTAAGATTATCAACCACATCCTGAAGTTCGGCCAGATACGATTGCGCGGTTTCAGCATAAGCTTGAGCCAAAGCACGTACTTCGTCGGTGGCGCCATCTTTGGGAGTTCTTGCAATCAAATCTTTCCACAGATTGAGCGCGTCAGTCACCTGCTGACGCTTCGTCGTCACTTCATCTTGGATTTTTTTGGAAATGACATCAGTTTTTTTCACAGCGCTGTCCACAATGTCATAGCCGCTTTTCATTGCCGAAGAAAATTGCTGTTGGGTAATGAGCGCGTTTTGCATATCGGTCAAGCGATTGGTTTGCATTTGGAGATTGGCCTGAGCTTTGAGAAGGCTTGAGTGGAGCTGAAGCTGCGGCGACGAAGCGTCCAAAGAATCTTTGAGCGAATTGATAAGTGCACTGTCCGCGTCCTGCTTTTTTTGAGAATACAAATAAAAATACAAACTGCCGCCGATAATTACAAAAGCAATCACTCCCGAGACAATCATAAAAGCTTTGTCCTTTGGAGATTGAGGCTGAATCATGGAAACATTATACCCTATTCCAGCCGAACTTCGGAAAGCGCAGGCTGTGCAGAAGATTCTATGACGTTGAATTTCAAGCGGCCGATGAGCTGGCCGCCTATAGTTTTCACATCCACACGCCAAAGACCAGGAAAAATGCCGCTCTTTTTGGAGTAGGTGCGATAGCCGCCGTCTCGTCCGCCAACAATCGGCAGTCTAATTTTACTTACCGAAATCCATTGCTTTTTTGTTTCGTCATAATATTGCCAATCGTGGATGACGCTGACGCCGAAATTGGTCGGCGAAAAAATTGCGGTGTAAGCATAAACCGGCGCGTTGGAAAAATCATTAAAGTCTTCATATTGCTTAAAAATACCAAGCCAGGTTTGATTTTCCTCTGTCGCAGTGTAGCCTCCGGCTGAGTTTTTTAAAACAGAATGATAAATGCCAGCGTCTTTGAGCGAAATCGGAATCGGTGGAATCAAGTTGGCAAAATATAAAAAGTTCACCACGAGGACGATGCCAGCGATGCTAAACCATAAAATTTTCCGGCTCTGGACGAAGCGCTCTCTGGCAATGAAGCGCAAGCCGGCCAAAAACAAACCGAGGACAAAAAGGCTCGCCGCACCGCTTATAACGAACACGTCAGCGCCGATCCGGTGCATGAGAATCGGCACGAGAAAGATGGCAAAAGCGTAAACCGAAAGAAAAAACAAGCTGATTTGAAAGCTCAGCCGAACATAATGCTTCTTGAAAATTTCATTGGCGGCAAAAGCTACAGCCAAAATGAAGATGAATGGCCAGTTGACCAGAAAAGTCGTGCTGCGAAAATAGAAAACCAAAAAGGCCGCAAGCAAGCCGCCGAAGGCAAACTGCGTCCAAATGATGAGCCAGAAATGCCAGCGGCTTTTACTTTGCTGGCCTTCCGCGCTTTGCGTCCGGCGCTTTTCCACGATATTGAGCCCAATAATGCCGACAGCGGCCATGGAAAGATGCACGACAATCCAGAAATTTTCAATGAACAAATCCACACGCTTGAGAAAAATCGCGTCAAAGACGAAACCGCCCACGAGCGAAACGGACGACACGAGTCGCTCGTACTTTTCATACCAGCCGACAATTCTCCTGAAAACCATAAAAAATTATTTTGCTACTTCCCACTCGTCTGTTTCAGAATTGTAAACAGCCACCTTATCTCCGCCCACAGGCATTTCATCTTGGTAATAAACGACGTTAATTGCAGTTTCTGAAGCTTCGTTATGATTTGGAAAACGACCTTTTCTCATATAGCCATATTCCGTGACTTCACCTTTTTCTTTGCCTTCAACTCTGGCTTCAAGCAGATACAAACCTTGCTCATCAGACAATTCACGAGCAACTACAGCATTTTCCACTAAACGCCCAATAACTTCCATCACCTCTTCTTTTGTCGGAATCTGTTCCGGACCTTTTTCAAAGTTTTCCATAAAATTAAGCGGCTTTTCTTTTTTTCTGATCTTCTTCCATCTTTCTCTTGTCTTCAGCCAATTGTCTTTGTTTAAGTGCAAACTGTTCCTGTTTAACTTTTTGCAAATCTACTCCGAGTTTTACTTCTTTACTTCTTGCTTCCATTTCATCTTTTTTTACTTCTTCAATCTCTCTTTCTATTTTTTCCTCTTCCTGCTCCAAATGCTCAAGTTCGTTTGACATGATTATTCCTATATTATTGCTAATACAAACATTGTATCACTTTTTCTTCGCCGCGAGCATGGCGCGCTTGATTTCAAGGCGCTTTTTCGTTTTTCTGGACCGCGACGCTTTATTCTTCGTATTTACCGCCATTCGTTTTGCCATCCATGCACTATACACTAAAAGCTTGCTCTTGCCAAAATCCGGTTTTTGGTTTAGTTTAACCATCAGAAGAAAGGAGGCACCAAAAATGCCCAAAGCAATGTCGCTTCGTGACCGTCCGCAGCTTCTACTCAGACCGATTGGTTTGCGTACAAATCGAGCTGCGGCCAATGCTCTCGACGCATCACAACTCATTCAGGTCCGCTCCAAACCAAACGGCAGTTATATCGACGTTTGGCGATGTGAGGAGAAGGACCTCGCCGTCTTCCACAACAGCATTGAAGACGGCGGTCTTGAGTATGAAGTTTGGATCAGGGACGATACAAACTCACTCGCGCGGAAAATCTATCCCAAGACGAGCAGGAAGGAACTGCTGATTCGCCAGCTTCGAGCCGCGATCAACAGAATCAAAACTGCCGATGGTCAAAGCATTTTCCCCGAGCGAAAGCGCAAGCGCGCTGCCTGAATTCCCCGCTTAGGCAAGGTGCCAAGCCAAGCATCTTGCCTAGCTGCCCGACTTGTTGTCGGGCAGTTTTTTATTATAAAAAAAGACTTGGTGGCAGCGCCAACCAAGTCTTAATAACACAGAACAATCGCGAAATTATTTCCGCCGGCGGAAAAAGAGCAAAGAGGCTGAGACGCCAAGACCAAGCAAACTTGACGGCTCAGGTACAGCCGCAATCGGCGTGCCGGAAAGTGCGGCGTCGTCGAAATTCATTCGGTCGGTCGCGCTGCCGAGCGTGGCGCGAAAACGAAATCCTAAGTTTGGATTATTGTTCGCCCCAATCGGCAAAGTGAAATCGGCAAATTGCCAATCGCCCGTCGCCACGTTCGTGTATTGCGTCAAAGTTTGCCAGTCGGCGCCATTTGCTGTCCATTCGGCAAAAACCGAATCAGCCGATTCAAGCGCATCGCGCACTTTGAACCAATATTGCCAGTGCAAATTTTCGCTGCCCGCAGAAGAAACCGAAACAGCAAGCATGTCGCCATTTGCCAAACTCGCGCCTTTCACGTCTGCACCTTTGAGGCCCGAATGAGCCGCGAGCGTGGAAGTGACCACCGTCCAACCTCCGGAGGTGGCGCTCCAAGCCGAGAAATTCCCCGACTCAAAGCCGTCGCTCCAGATGATGCTTGCCGAAGCTGGCCGAACTCCAGACATTGCCGCGAAAAATAGAACCGCCGCCAAAAAGCAGAACCGTTTCATACCATTCTCCTTTCGAGAGAATTACTAAAGACCTTCGCTGCGCCACATAGCGCGGCTCTTCCGCCATTCTTTCACACAGGGGTTAAAATCTTTTTAAAATAAAAATAAAGAAAAACTGAAGAGCTTTTGCTATAATTATATTAACGATGAAATATTTTCGCGTAATGATGAGCCTCGTTGTGTGCGCCTATTTTTGGTATTACGTCCAAACCTACACAAAATGGCACACCATAATTGACAGCGCAAACCTCATCTTTCATGAGGCCGGGCACAGCATTTTTCCTTCTTCCGTTTTTGGCATGTTCGTAAACGTCTTGGCCGGCAGCGCCTTTCAGGTTGCTTTGCCGCTCCTGATTTCAATTTACTTTTTCTGCAAAAATCAAAAAATTTCCGGCGCACTCTGCCTGCTTTGGGTCGGCCAAAATCTTTTAAACGTTTCCATCTACGCTGCCGACGCGGCAAAAATGCAGCTTGAACTTCTTGGCGGCGATTCCGTAATTCACGATTGGAATTATATTCTATCTAGTCTCGGTCAGCTTCAAAACGCCTCCTTTATTGCCTCAATTATTTACAACTCTGGTCTCACTTTCATTTCCGTCGGCTCAGCCCTTGCCATTTACTATTCTTGGAAGAAAGAAGTTCTCACTTAATTTTTTTCAAATTGCCGCCGATGATCACAGGGTTAAATCCGACAATTTCGTCCTTAAGAATCCCTTCCGGAATGTCATTGTAAAGGAAAATTTTCTTGCCCAGTCGGAACGCATCATACATTTCCAAAAACGTTGCGCCGCCAACATAATTTTTCATGCCATCTTTTTCAAAGTTTAAAACGAGTACGGCGTCCTGCTTACCCATCACTTTCGCGCTATTATTCAGCATTTCCGCTTTCCATTTTGCGTGAGCTTTCCGTCCAAGATTGCGTTTCCGGTCTTCCGTCGCCGGATCTTCATAGCAATTCGGCAAAGTTATTTTGTGGCCGTTTTTCTCCAAAACTTTTTGAATTTCCGGAATATTGCCGTAAAACCTTTTGCTGCAAATGATGAAGATTTTCATGAAACTTTCCCTTTTATGTTTTTATCAAAATAAGCTTTGTAGGTTTTTAAAGATTGCGCAAAACCGGTGTGAAGCGGCTCCGGCAAATTATCCAAAGTAAACCAGCCCAGCTCTTCAATCTTGTGCGGCTCGCAGTTTTTCACCTCTTTAGGATTGACCTTGATGAAAAAAGAAACCGCCACCCAATGCGTCATGAGGCCATTTTGCTCCCGAAAAATATCATGCGCTGGAAGTCTATCTTGAATTTTTCCTTTGCAACCGTATTCTTCTAAAACCTCTTGCAAAACATTTTCTTCCAAGGAAAGATTGTGTTCAAGTTTGCCCGAACCAGCATCCCAGCGCCCATGTTCGTCTCGGCAGGCTTTGCTGCGTTTATGCAAAAGCAAATTTCCCTTTCCGTCGTGGCAGTAAAACGGCGTTGTCACGCCCACATAATCAACACCAATTTTCGGTTCAGGCATTTTAGAATTTTATTATCGCTAGCTCCCGCCGAATGATTATAGCAAAAATAAAAATGCGCTCAATCAATTTCTTCAAATTGCACAGTCTTAACATTGAGCAAAAGCCAAACACTTTTTCCAACCGACGGCATCACAGCAAAACTTTCTCCGGTTTTCCTGTCTGCATAGTTTACGATTAGCACATTTTTATTTAAATCCCTGGAAATTTCGGTTGTTTGAGGCGCAATTCGGTCGCCCAGAAGAAAACCTTTTGAACCGACAAAACCGGATGGTTTGTTTAACGCCGCCACAACATAGAAAAACGTGCCGCTGCCGCCCGTGTTTTGCGTCAGAATGAACGCCGTGTCAGGCCGGCCATCGCCGTCAAAATCGTGCGTCACTTCGTTGCCAAAATATTGAGTTGTGATTTTTGCCGCCGAGCCGGGCGCTGCAGCAACGACAGACACACCGTCAACAAGTGTGACAGGTTTTCCATCAATTTCATAAGTCGCATTCTTTGGGCCAGCCATGTCAACATCTGTCACCGCAACATTTTTCCTAAAAGGCTGTGCGAGAAAAATCCCAATCACAACAACCCCAACAACACCGCCAATGGCCCAATATAATATTTTTTTATTCATGTTCATTTTGTGCTTCCTCCCATTTCTTCACCGCATACTCCCGCATCTCCTCATGAGAAATCCCAATCTTTTCCGCCACCATGTCCAAATATTCAAGATTCGGATCTTCATTTCCTTCTACTGGCGCGAAAGTGATAATATCAGACAAAACATCTTCCGGATTCATTTCCTCTTTTTCCGCAAGTTCACCAATCAACTTATCAATCTCCGCTTCTCTTTCTCTATTTTCAAAATTTGGTATGTTTTCCATTTATTTAGTATTTATAGTGTTTTCTTTTGAAACAACAACTATACCATCCTGAGTAAGGGCCCAAACAAGAGAAATTATCCAACCTATAAAAGTAAGTCCGAGAAATAAATTTAAAGCGAATATTGCCCCTTTGTTCCTTTTACCTTTAGAAAAAGCGATGATGGTCGGAATGAAATATATTAAAAATAGAAAAAATATAAAGAGAATCATACAAGGAATTATAACAAAAGTCCCTGAAACTTCCCAACCGGTCAGATCTTGGAATTTAATCGAACAAAATGTGCCTGACCCCTATTTTCGGAATAGTTATTCTCCAAAATAAGAGAAACCACTTTTAAAGAATTTGATACCTTCTCTAATAACGGGGAGGATTGCACAAGAGCCTAGAAAAACAATTAGGAATAGAATGATGTAATTATTTGGTGTTGTATTTATTGTGAATCCATAAGTTTCATCAACAGTATAATTTTTGTCGGGCAATGGAGAATTGTCAATATTTTGAACAGTTTCTGAACAACTGTTTAGAATTTCTGGAAGAGAATTTTTCATTTCCAACTGAAAATCTTCCAAGGAAACATTCTTTAGCGAATGGACTACATTATTTGTGGCTGAAACACCATTGCAACTAAGATATGAATTAACTTTCTTCTCTGAACCCTCAACTTGAGAATTTTTAAGAACAACACTGATATCATATTTCAATAACCATTTTACAATAAAGGGAAAAGAGTTTGCATTATCAAGCTCCGACTGGGTAGAATCTATCTGCGATTGCAATTGAGATACTTGGGTTTTATCTGGTTGGATATTTCCTCCAGTAATCTCAAGTGTGACAGGTCCCATCTTGGCCACTGGACGATGCAGATCCTGCCTAGTTATAGTTACACCCTCAACTTTTGGTACTAATTCGCCATAAAAAATATGCGTTATGAATAAACACCAGATCAAAAAAAGAGTAACGGCCACTACCCGAACACATATAAAGTCTACCTTTGCATCTTTATTTAAATGATAATTCATATGTTTCTCGCAGTCCGAACCTATCTCAAACTAGCTGCGGGTCAGGGACTCGAACCCCAATACCTTGCTCCAGAGGCAAGTGTCCTACCATTAGACGAACCCGCACTGTGTCCCGCGAAGCTCTTAGAGCGAAGTGGGAATGTGACAATCACAATACCGCAAAAATGGGTTTTATTCAAGAGCTTAAAGTTGTGCGTGAAAAGGCTTTTATGGAGTATAATGAACGCCTTATGAAATACGATAAACTTGCGAGCGAGCAATCGCTTAAGAAGACGGTGGCGGGTTTGAAGGAACGCGGCATGGAAGGAATTGTGGTGGAGAATCGCGCCGAAGCGCTGGAGAAAATTAAAGCACTCATTCCGAAGAAAGCGTCAGTCATGAACGGCGCTTCGGAAACGCTGAAAGAAATCGGTTTTATTGATTATCTCAAGGATGGCAAACACGGCTGGAAAAATCTGCATGAAGCTATTTTGAAAGAAAATGATGCGGCGAAAAAAGCGGTGCTCAGGA
This sequence comes from uncultured Candidatus Saccharibacteria bacterium, assembly GCA_964467325.1. Lineage (GTDB taxonomy): Bacteria > Patescibacteriota > Minisyncoccia > Phycocordibacterales > JAKAEA01 > JARIGY01. The sequence goes on along the minus strand of CAYXSG010000001.1, from coordinate 8,066 downwards.
AGCAAGCGGTTTTGTCTGACTTTTATCTCGGCAGTGTGCACGCGCTCACGGAAGAGGGCGAGCTCGTGATTGCTTCCAACTCCGGCAGCCAGCTGCCCCACCTAGTTTTCACTTCGCAAAATCTCATCCTCGTCGTGGGCGCACAAAAAATTACGCCGAATGTGAATTCTGGTTTGAAACGCTTGCGCGAATACGTTTTCCCGCTTGAAGATGCAAGAATGAAATCGACCGGCGCAAAAGGCAGCGCCATTTCCAAACTTCTGATTGTTGAACGCGAACAGGCTTTCATGGGCCGAAAAGTTCACGTCTTGATTGTGAAAGAAAAGCTGGGATTCTAATTCTCTTCTATTTTTTCTACTCTTTAACTTCCGCTTTTTTTGAGAGTGCCGCGACGAGCACCGGCTTTCTAACGGCTTCATTGCGCGCGATGGCAGCTTTAATGAATTCGGAAAAGAGTGGATGCGGGTGCAGCGGCCGCGCTTTAAATTCTGGATGGAATTGCGTGCCGAGGAAAAATGGATGCTTGTCACGCGGCAGTTCGGCAATTTCCATGAGCTTGTGATCGGGCGACGTGCCGGAAAAAACCAAGCCGGCGTCGGTGATTTGCTCGATGAATGCCGGATTGACTTCGAAGCGGTGGCGATGCCGTTCGAAAATGGTTTCCACGCCGTAGGCTTTGCGAGCAATCGTGCCTTTCTTGAGCATGGCCGGATACGCGCCGAGCCGCATCGTGGCGCCATATGTGCCGGAAGCAATAATTTTTTTCTGATCTTCCATGATGTCGATGACCGGAAAAACGGTTTCTTTATCTATCTCGGTTGTGTGCGCGGTTTTCATGCCAACAACGTTTCTGGCGAATTCAATGACGGCAAGCTGCATGCCGTAGCAGAGGCCAAAGTATGGAATTTTATTTTCGCGGCAGTATTCGATGGCGTTGATTTTGCCTTCCACGCCGGTGGAGCCGAAGCCGCCCGGCACCAAAACGCCGTCGTAATTTTTCAAATCGGCAACAGCTTTCTTGCCAGCCGCGCCTTCATAGCTTTTGGAATTTAAATAGCGAATCACGGCGCGTGCGCCGACACTCGCCGCGGAAATCTTGAGCGCTTCCAAGACAGAAATGTAAACGTCGGAGAGAACGAAGTCGCCCGAATCAAAATATTTGCCAACCACGGCGATTTTCACTTCCCGCTTCGGATTTTTCACCTTGTTCACAAACGCTTTCCATTTATTCAAATCGGTCTTGGCGTTTTTGATGTCCAAAGTTTCGCACAAAATATTGCCGAGGTTGTCGCGCTCAAAGTTGACTGGCACGTCGTAAATGCTGTCCACGTCCGGCGCGGAAATCACGCGGTCGGGCAAAACGTTGCAGAAAATCGCAATTTTTTCCTTGCGCTTCTTATCAATCGGCACTTGGCTTCGGCCAATAATAATATCCGCTTGCAGGCCGACACTGTTTAAGCTCCGCGCCGCATATTGCGTTGGTTTGGTTTTCATCTCACCGATTTTGGACGGAATCGGCAGGTAGCTGACCATGACGATGGCCACGTCGCGCGGATTTTTCGCCTTCATCATGCGCGCCGCTTCCAAGAAAATAATGTTTTGATATTCGCCGATGGTGCCGCCGATTTCTACAATTGTCACGTCGGCGTCGGCCATCTCCGCGCCCTTATTAATCCTTCGAATGACTTCAAGCGGAATGTCCGGCACCACTTCCACGTTTTTGCCTTTATATTCCAAATTGCGCTCTTTGCGGATGACTTCGAGGTACACTCGGCCGGTCGTCATGTAATTGGCACGGCTCAAATCGGTGTCCAAGAAACGCTCGTAGTTGCCCATGTCTTGATCGGTTTCGTCGCCGTCATGCAAAACAAAAACCTCGCCGTGTTCGGTGGGGTTCATGGTGCCGGCGTCGACGTTGATGTACGGATCAATTTTTAGCGCGGTGACCGAGAGTCCCCGCGCTTTCATAATGGTACCGATGGACGAAGCGGCAATGCCTTTACCAACTCCCGACATGACGCCGCCCACCACGAATATATACTTCCTCTGTTTCTTTTTCATATGATTTTGACGAAATCATGCCGCGCAATCGTCAATTAAAGCGCGGCGCTAAACTGATAAATACCGCCTCACCGCCAAATAACTAGAAACCGCTCCCACGAGCATACCACCAACCAAAAGAACAAGAAAGAGCTCGGCAAAATTTTGCAGATAATAGCCGTACACGTTGACGCCGCCGAAAAAGTTTTCAGTGGCGCGGCCCAAATAATAGGTCGCGGGATAGAAAATACCCATGGTGATGACAGCCGCAACGACGCCATACATGAGGCCGACAATCACAAACGGTCCACGCACGTACGTGCCGCTCGCGCCCACGAGTCGCATCACGGAGATTTCTTCGCGCGAGCTGTAAATCGCAAGCCGAATAGTATTAAAAGTGATGGCAATAGAAATAAAAATCAGCGCAATCGTCAGGAAAAAGCCAATACGCTGACCGGAGTCTATGATTTTTGTCAGCTTGTCTATTGCGGTTTTGTTTTGATTATAATTAATTTTATCTATTATCGGCAGACCATCTTTCTGCGACAAGCTTTTGGAATTGAGAAAATCCACAATGCCTCCGTACTGCGACGGTTCTTTGGCTTTGATGTTGAGCGTCGCGCCCAAAGGATTGCCTTGAAGCTCGTCCAAAGCTTGAAGTGTGAAGCCGTCGTTTTGGTGCCGCTGTTTGAAATCGGCGAGCGCTTGGTCGGCAGTGATGTACGTCACCTGCTTCACTTCCGGCATGGCTTCCAGCGATTTTTTTATCGCGAGCACGTCGTCTTCTTGAGCGGTTGTAATGAAATAAGCGTTGATGTCCACCTTATCTTTAATCTGGTTGAGCGAAGCCACGAGCATCACGTCGGTAAAAATAATCGCGCCCACCACCGAAAGCATAATCACCATGACCAAAATGGACGCAAGCGACACAAAACCATTGCGCCAAAAATTGACGAAGCCCGAACGAGTGATGCGCTGTATGGTGGTCCAAAACATTATCGTATTTGTGTTTGATTATAAAACATATTTTCCCGATTTATCATCCCGAATAATCTTACCATGCTCAAGCGTGATGACGCGCTTGCCCACCGAATCCACCACACCTTTGTTGTGAGTTGTCAAAATCACAGTCGTGCCCAAGTCGTTGATTTTTTTCAGAATCTGCACTATCTCATATGTGTTGATCGGATCTAAATTGCCAGTCGGCTCGTCGGCAATGATGATGTCTGGATGATTCACGATTGCACGCGCAATCGCCACTCTTTGTTTTTCACCGCCGGAAAGCTGGTGCGGAAAATTCCACATCTTGCGGCTGAGGTCCACGAGCTCCAGGACGTGCGGCACGTCCGATTCAATTTCTTCATCGGTGCGCCCCGCCACTTCCATTGCAAAAGCCACGTTTTCGTAAGCTGTCTTGTTTGGCAGCAGCTTGAAATCCTGAAACACCGTACCGAGCCGACGACGGAAATGATTGATGTCATTCCTTTTGAGCTTGTGAATGTCGGTGGATTGGAAAAAAACCGTGCCGTCGGTCGGCGCTTCCTGCGCCAAAAGCATTTTTATGAGCGTCGTCTTGCCGGCGCCGGAATGTCCGACAATGGAGACAAATTCTTTGTGCTCCACCGTGAAAGTGACGCCATCAAGAGCCACCGAATTGTCGGCATACACCTTGGAAACCTTATCAAAATAAATCATTTATACCCCAATTGTACTACAAATTTTTCTCCGCTTCAATGAAAGCATCCAGCTCGCCGTTTAGGACTTTGTCGGTGTCGCGGACTTCGACATCCGTGCGGTGGTCTTTGATCATTTTGTACGGATGCAAAACGTAAGAGCGAATTTGATTGCCCCACTCAATGTCCGTGGTTTTAGAAATATACATGCCTTTTTCTTTGGCCAAACGTTCTTCCTCCATGCGCTTGTAAAGTTTGCCGGCGAGCATCGTCATGGCTTTTTCTTTATTTTGCGCTTGCGACCGCTCACTCGTCACATGCACAGAAAGATTGGTTGGAATGTGCACGATGCGCACCGCCGTTTCGCGCTTGTTCACGTTCTGACCGCCCGGACCGCCGGCGCGCGACAGCTCCACCCGCAATTCATCCGGCTTGAGCGGCACTTCTTCGGCTTTATCAAATTTCGGAATCACTTCCACCAAAGAAAAAGAGGTGTGGCGCATCTGCTTGGCATTAAACGGCGAAATGCGCACCAAGCGGTGCACGCCGGATTCGTTTTTCAAAGTGCCGTAAACATTTTTTGCGTCTATTTCGATTGTGATATTGCGGAAGCCACCGTGGTCATTTTTATTTTCGTGAATCAAAGACCAATTCCAGCCTTTATTTTCAATATATTTTCGATACATATTAAACAGCATCGCCGAAAAATCTTCCGCATCGTCACCGCCCGCGCCGGAAAAAATCGTCATGATGGCGCCGCCTTTGTCGTATTTGCCGCCACCTTCCTTTTGCACTTTCAACTCGGCAATTTCTTTGATAACCGCCTGCGCTTTATTTTTATCAGCCCAAAAATCCGGCGCGTTCATCTGCGCTTCGAGCTCAGCAATTTTCTCTTGGATTTTTTCTTTGTCCATATAACGTGAAATGAGTATAACAAAAATTTTCCATAAAAAAAGCCGTCGCGAGGGTGGGTGACTCGCGACGGCTTAGGAAAAAGAAAGGATCGATACCAGACAAAAGCTGGAAACTCGGAAAGTTGGGCCTAGACCCACATGCCACTTGTCCGAAGCACCAAGGTACGGCCAAACTCGATGATAGCATACCCTAAGAAAAAAGCAAATACCTTAACATCATAAAGAAAAATCTGAGCCACCTCGCAGGATCGAACTGCGGACCCCCACTTTACGAAAGTGGTGCTCTACCAACTGAGCTAAGGTGGCGTGGCTTCAAATATACACAAAAAATCATAACGCTTCAAACGCCGCAGCGGGTGCATGGGTAAAACCGACAACGTCTGGCAGAAAATGAACCATGAAAAAGCCGAGGATAAAAATACCAAACACAATGAAAGCGGCACCGACGCCCACCAGAACGTGCAGGCGCGACATGAATTTTTGCCTTTCTGTTTCGCTTGGCGCGGGCATGGCCGAGCTTTTTAGGCCTTTATAAAACGCAAAAGTGTAAGCAACGCTCATTGGCACCACGAAAAAATTGCTAATTGCTTGATTCACGAGTGATTTCTGAAAATCGTTTTCCGCAACACCGAACAGCCAGAAGAAAAAGTAGACGCCGGCGCCAATAAGACCAATTAGCAAGTTGGCAATTATAAATTGCCAAAAGACTTGGAGCCACCGGCCGCGCACCAAAAGCCAACTTTGAAAAAGCGCTTCGTGCTTTTTGTAGCCGTCAACCACATTCGCCATCAGGGAAAAAATGAAAAAACCGAGCACGAGAATCCCTGGCACAAATAGAAGCAGCACGCCGCCGGAAACCGCAAGCACCATAAGCGCCGACACCCAAACGGCCGGCAAAACTTTCGGCTGAGTTTCTTCGAGCGGTGCGCCGAAGGTTTTATTTTCCGAACTAGCAATCGCCAATATCATGGCAATGTAAACGATATAGCTCACGACCACACCAGACAAAACACTCGACATGAAAAGCAAGGACGAGTGCACCTCAATGCTCAAAAGCTGAAAAACGCCAATAATGAAAACCAGGAAGCCCAGCGAAAAAATCACCGCGATTTTCTCTTTGTAAATACTAAAAGCTTGTTTCCAATATCTCACGGAGCCGATGTCCGGGATTGAACCGGAGACCTCGTCATTACCAATGACGTGCTCTACCAACTGAGCTACATCGGCAGTTTTTCTATACTATTGTATTTTTCTATTTTTAGCAAAATTACTGCACCAACCCATTCGGCGTTTTGCCGTCAAAAAAGTCAACAATGTTTTCAGCGGCGAGGCGCGACATTTCGTTGCGAGTCGTTGGCCGAGAGGAAGCGATGTGGGGCGTGAGCACGACGTTTGAGAGTTCAGCTAGACCCGCAGCCAAATTCGGTTCAAATTCAAAAACGTCGAGCGCTGCGCCCGCAATCACTTTGGACTTAAGCGCCGCAACCAGCGCATTTTCGTCCACCACCGGCCCGCGCGAAGTGTTCACAATGAAAGCCGTCGGCTTCATGAGCTTCAAGTGCTCAGCGCTAATGAAGTGGTGAGTTGATGGCAGGAGCGGCACGTGCAGCGTCACAAAATCTGCATCTTTTAGGACGTTTTCAAAAGTTTCTTCATACATGGCGCCGCATTCTTTTTCAATTTTTTCATTGCGAACGATGTCGTGGTAGACGATCTTCATACCCAAACCGCGCGCCGCGAGAAATGCCACCTGCGAGCCAATATTGCCAGCACCGACAAGGCCGAGCGTTTTGCCTTTGAGATCCGTGCCGAGAAAAAGCATCGGCGACCAGCCTTCAAACTTGCCAGCGCGCACAAACTTGTCACCTTCAACGAGACGCGTGGAAAGCGCGAGGATGAGCGCAACGGTAAATTCGGCCACGGAGTCGGAAGAAGCGCCGCGCGTATTGGCCACCGCCACACCTCGGCGTTTCGCTTCAGCCACATCAATATTATTGAAACCCACCGCGTAATTGGAAATGATTTTTGCCGCCGGTGCTGCATCCAAAAAAGCTGCGTCCACCTTGTCGGTCAAAAGCGTGAGCACGGCATCATACGGCTTCGCCTGCAAATTTTGGAGGAGCTCGGCCTGCGATGGCACGCCATCCTTCGGATAAATGTCTACTTCATAACCTTGATCTTGTAAAATTTTAAGACCGATTTCCGGAATCCGGCGTGTGACAAATATTTTTTTCATTCTTCCATTATACCCCACTTCCCACGGCGTTTGCGACCGAAGCGAAACCGTCGCGCTTAAGAAGCGCAGCGAGACCGCGGTTGATTTCGCTCACCACCTGCGGCCCTTCAAAAATCATGCCGGTAATCATCTGGATGAGCGACGCGCCTTTGCGGATTTTCTCATATGCATCGGCGGCCGTGAACACGCCACCGCAACCGACAATTACAAATCGTTTTCCTTCTTTTTTATAAATATATTCAATGAGCGCGTCTGACAAATCCTGAACCGGCTTGCCCGAAACGCCGCCCACCGCCGGCAATTCTTCAGCAATCTTCTCGTTCTCGCGCTTTTTGGTGAGGTTGCTCGCAATGATGCCCGAGACGCGATGTTTCTTCAAAATTTGGAGCATCTCGTCAATTTGCGCATGACTCATGTCGGGCGAAATTTTCACGAAAATCGGTTTTTTGGTTGGAATCGTGTCAATTAAATCCAGAAGATAATCAAGATTGTAAGGCGCCATAAAAGGCTGGCCGCCGTCGGTGTTTGGACAGCTCACATTGATCGTCGTGTAAGCGCCAATTTCGGAAAGCGTGCGAAAAGCTTTTGAATAATCTTCAATCGCATGCCGAGTTTTGAGATTGTCTTTGCAATTGGTCATCGCCACGCTCGTGCCCACTGGAATGCCGTGCCGAACGCTTTTGATTTTTTCGGAAAGAATTTCACAGCCGTCGTTTTTCAAACCATACCAAACGACAAGGCCTTTGGATTTCTTCAAACGCCAAAGCCGTGGCTTGGGATTGCCGGCGCAAGCTTTGCCGGTGATGGAACCCACTTCCATAAAACCAAAACCAACCGAAGGCAGCACTTCAATCAAGTCGGCGTTCTTGTCAAAACCAGCGGCGAGGCCGATGGGATTTTTAAAATGAATACCGAGAATGTCCTGCTCCAAAACTGGATTGGCATAGCTGAAAAGGCCGGCCAAAGTGGTTCTGCCCACCGCCACCGAGCCAAGCATCTTCCCAAAACTCACCATGCGGTCATGCACTTTTTCCGGATCGCTCAAGAAAAAAACCGGCTTCAAAAACACCTTATAAAGCAAGTGTAGAACCGCATTCCGAGTGGAGATGATAGTTTCGCCCACAGCACCCTTTATTCTAACTGACAATCTGCCCGTCGTCTATCTTCACAATGCGCTTGGCCATTTTCGCGTATTGTTCTTCG